>NZ_BOVJ01000159.1 GCF_018403665.1 Paenibacillus cisolokensis | reverse complement strand
GCATGGGCAAAATCGCTCGCTTTCTGACGGTTCCGCTAACAAGACATGCAAAAACAAGAACCGGCAAAATGGTCGTGGCGCGCCTGCAATTTGGCTATCCTTCCAGGCCAAGCGGGGAACGTACCGGATAAGATTGTATTCGGTTGTCAAGGTTCATTAAAAGGAACTGAACATGTCCCTCTATTATTCATTTCATTTTTGATGCAAAATCGGACCCTGAATTGCCAAATCAATCGATCAAATGTTTCAGCCGAAAGATAACGTCCAACTGCTGGCGGGATTGCCTGTCCGAAAGCTGCTGAATATAATGACCGTATCACAGAAAAGGAAAATGGTATTACTGCAAATGGATTCACGATTTTGCCAAACTTTACTCCCTTTTGACACATTCGAGTCATTTCAATAGGTTTGAACCATCAAGTAAAGTGGAAATAAATCGGTTATGAGGATGTGAAAGTTCGTGACTTCCATGCAAGTATTACTCATTGATGATGATTTACACACTCGAAGCGTATTAAGCCGTTACTTAGAAAAAGAGGGCTTTCATGTTCTGAAGGATTCTGATGAAACAAGCGCTCTCAATCGGATGTTGCAAAACCAAACTGACCTTGTTGTACTGGATATAGATCTTTCTGAACTGAACGGTCTGGAGCTTTGCGCAAAAATCCGACATGAAAACCACACGCCCGTTCTCATATTAACCAGCAGGCATGATGAAAAAGATGTCATCAGCAGCTTTGAAGCCGGCCCAGACGACGTTGTCGTCAAGCCCTTCAGTCCACGGGAAGTTGTCCACCGAATCAGCGCGATTATCCGACGCACGTCAGTCCAAGTCAGTCCCAAGGCCAGCAGTTCCCGACTCTGTTTGGATCCGAAAGCACGTAAGGTAACGGTTAATGGCATAGAAATTGAATTGACACTTAAGGAATATGATCTCCTATATTATCTGGTCAACCATACTGGTCGCTCCTTTTCTCGCGAAAATCTGATTACAGAAGTATGGCACTATGCATATCAAGGCGACTGCAGAACGGTCTATACGCATATTAAACGCTTACGCAAAAAAATGAATGTGGCTGCTCCCGGTTCAGGGCAACTTATTCAAACCATACGCGGTGTTGGTTACAGAATGAGTAGCTGGCTAGGGCCATCCGGCTAATAAGCTGCAATATAACATGATATCTTTGACTGCACGCAAATTTCATCCAGCATCTCATTCTGGAGGTATGATTAAAGAGCAGCCAAGAATCTCCTGACACTTTTGAGCTATAGCGATAAAAACTAGCCTCTTGATAAGATGGAGAAAACAAAGGAGGGTTAATATGCACAAGTGGATTATGGCTGGTTTGTTGTGTTGCGCCAGCCTGCTTGCAGTATTTTTATTATTGACAGGATTGCCTGAAAAAGAACAAACAGCCACGAATAGTCCTGCATTCGTGGTTCCCGATCGTGCAGTTGATGCAGATGCATCGCAGCAGATCTACAAAAATAATTGTATGTCTTGCCACGGTACAGAAATGCAGGGGGCAGTTGGGCCTGCCTTGGCACATATCGGGGCAACGATGACCAAAGAACAGCTGTACAAAATAATAACAAACGGACGAGGGGGAATGCCGTCCTTCGAAGATCGACTGACAGAGGACGAGATCATTATGATAACAACATGGCTTGCTTCGCAAAAATAAGAGGAACAAACAGACGCAAACAACCCGAAAGGACCGCGACAGGTCCTTCGGGTTGTTTGTGTTTCGTGCCTAATATCGGCATGTTCTGACCCTTTCTTACATACCTATGAGGGAATACTTATGCTTTCGGATGAAAGAAGGGTTAGCGTGAAGACCAGATGGAGTATTGCTTTCCTGCTGTTCTGTATTTTGCGGCGATTATTCTGTTTCGGCAATTTCAAGATCGTTCTCAGGCAGAAGCCTTCTATTCCGATGAGCAAATTCGCATGGAAATACAGGCCGCTCAATCTGTTGCAATGCCCATGAAAGAAACCGCCTTTCAGATTTTCATTACCGAGTTGTCTGAAAACCCGGTGATGAGCGCCGATCTCGAACTCAATATCTCGATGCCGGATATGTTTTGTGGCGTATTCCCCGCTGTTATCGTGGAATCCGAGCCTGGTGTCTACACCGCGACCGCCGTCCCTGTTATGCAAGGCCTTTGGCAAGCTGAAGCGGCCCTTCGTTGGAAGGACCAATCTGTAAAAGTCAGGACCTTGTTCAAGGTTCGATAGCCCCTTTACCATAGCCATGGATGAATGCTCGGAATCCATCCATTTGCGCTCAGTCCTTTCAAAAAAGACAGCGTTCCCATTAGAAAAGCTAGAAATCCACCAAACTTGCGCATCCCCCTGCGCCACTTTTTCGTCAGGCTGCCGGCAGACATCGCCGTTAGGAACAAAATCGGGAATGTTGCAAGTCCAAACACCAGCATAATCAGCATACCTTCAGCGCCAGAACCGGAGGCCGCGGCATTCATCTGCATCGCATAAGTTAAACCGCAAGGTAGAAATCCCAGCAGAATGCCGGTTAAAAATGTCGCAAACATCTCATAACGCTGACCAAGCCGCTCCAGTTTCGCTTGAAAAAGAGGATGTCTCGGCAGATGAGAGTTATAAAAGGGCAAGGTGTAGCGACGAAAGGTCCACAACAAAATGAGCAGTCCGCCAATGATGCTGGCTGCTCCTTGGAGGCCTACAAAGCGGCCGGCCACATCCAGAAAGGAGCCCACAACGCCCATAAAGCATCCAATCACCGCGTAAGTTGTCACTCTTCCGGCATTGTAGGCCAATACCGACGACAGTGGGGAGCCCTGGGTTCGTAGGGTCAGGGATGAAACGATCCCTCCGCACATGACCAGACAATGCGGCGCCCCCATCAAGCCTGACAGTGCCACTAACCATAATCCGCTCCCGGTCAATGCCATGCTTCTCCCCCCCGTTTTCCCCTTAGCTGAAGTCGAAGCGAATTACCGACTACCAGAACTGAACTGGCTGCCATTCCGATGCAAGCAATGCGCGGGTCCAAAAACCGCATGCAGCCAAAGGCACGGTAAGGACGTTATATAGAAGAGCAAAAAGCAAATTCTGATGAACATTCCGCATCGTATAACGACTCCAGATGTACGCCTCCATGATTCGGGTTAGCTTGTTGCCGATCAGAACGACATCGCCTGCCTGTTTGGCCGCATCTGCTCCCGCGCCCATGGCAATGCCGACATCGGCCGCAGCTAGCGCTGCGGCATCATTGATACCATCGCCAATCATCGCTACGGATCGACCTTGGCGTTGAAGCTCGCGAATGAACGCAAGTTTCTGTTCAGGAAGCATACCGGAATGAACCCGATCGATACCCACTGCAGAAGCCACAGTCAGAGCAGTCTGTCCCTCATCGCCGGTTACCATCCACACCTCGGCTTTTCGCTTCAGCGCCTGTACGACCCTCCTGGCATCTTTTCTAAGCTTGTCGGACATAACAATCGTGCCGATCCATTTTCCGTTCATGGCCACATAAAGCCTTATTAGACCAGGGCTGGCTGCTTGATCGATTCCAAGCCTTTCCTCCTCCAAAACGGAACGCCCAATTCCTCCAACCATTTTCGATTTCCCACACATACGTACTTCCCATCCACGTAGCCTTCCATCCCTCTCCCCGGCCACTCTTCGAATTTCGTCGCTTCCGGAATGGGGGACTGTTTATCACGAGAGGCTCTCACAATGGCTTGTGCCAGCGGATGCACAGAAAGAGAAGCCAATGCGGCTGATAGACGAAGTGTACGAGCACAGTTTCCCTCGGGAGCATGAATGGCTTCGAGCTGCGGCAATCCTTCCGTCAAGGTGCCTGTCTTATCCAGCAATACGACATCCGTCTGCCGTAACCTTTCCAGGGAGCGTCCTTCTTTGAATAGAATGCCTTTCTGGGCAGAAGATCCTGTTGCAATCAGGATGGAAATGGGTGTAGCCAGACCAAGCGCACAAGGACAAGCGACCAGTAGAACGGATAACGCATAGCGCATGGCAGTTTCGGAGGCACCGGGGTCACTGGAAAAGGTTAACCATCCTACGTAAGTTATCGCAGCACAACCTATCATAATGGGCACAAAAATTGCTGCTATGCGGTCAACCGTTCGCTGAATAGCCGGTTTGCCCTGTTGCGCGGCTTCGACCAGCGCAATCATTTGAGACAAGCGGGTATCCTCGTGCTTTTTATCGACCTCAATATGCAGACTTCCAATTAAACAACGTGTGCCGGCATAGACACGGTCACCGCTGCGTTTGGCCACTGCTGCGCTTTCTCCGGTCATCATCGATTCATCCGTATCCGCCGTTCCGAACTGGACGATGCCGTCAACGGAAATCCATTCGCCGCTCTTCACGACAACACGATCCCCTGCTTGAACTTGACTTGCCGTCAACCATTCTTCTCTGTGCTCGCGTATGACCCGAACCAGCTTCACCTGCAGGGAATATAAAGCGCTCAATTGTTTCAGCGCTTTTCCCCTGGCAACCGCTTCAAGCCACTTGCCTAACAAAACCACAGTCATAATCATCGCAATCGTATCAAAATAAAGCGTCGGATGGGCGGAATGATGTCCGTTTTGAAACATCGCGTAGTGGCTGTAGAAGTAAGCGACGGATGTGCTTATCGCAACCAAAGTATCCATGTTTGCACTACGATGGCGGAGGGCCTGATATGCGCCATAGTAAAAGGGAAAGCCTACGCCGAACTGGAGAAGGGACGCAAGCAGCAACTGAAATAGGGGTTCCATGAATAAAACCGGCGTCCATTGTGCAGTCCAAATTGAGATATGTGCCAGCATCGCCCATAAAAGCGGAATGGACAAGCATGCGGCGATGATAAACCGGATACGATAAGCATGTGCCTCGGCCTCTATTCCTGCTTGGGGATCCGAGAGCCTGTCAGTCGCCCTATAGCCAAGCTTCGCAATTTTGGTTATGATCGCTCTAATTCCAATTACCCTCGGTTCATAGTGTACGGTTGCCGTCGACAAAGCCAGACTGACTTGAACGGACTGAATTCCTTTCTCTTTTCGCAGCGTTTTTTCGATACGTGCCGCGCAAGCGGCGCATGACATCCCTGTTATATGGATTCGATCTTGTTTCATACTCATTCTCCTCCGTCACTCATTCCCATGATCGCTCGTCCATTCATTGTATGAACGCGCACCCATATTAAGAATGACTCCAAAGAGCCAGTACGACCCGTTTTGCATCAAGCGCAAAAACGGGCCGTATCGGAGGAGATATATCGCCAATCACACAAATGCTTCGTCCTTTCCATCAGCAAAATAAAACGACCGCTCTTTCCGACCTGGGAATGAAGCGGTCATCCTTAGTGAACGAGTATCACTGTTGCTTTTTAGTCGGTCTGTTGGTAAGCGCGAATGAAAACTGCTGCGCCGCCATGAGCAACATACCTCCAAAAGCGGACGTGCTGCCAATCCTAAACAGGATCGATCCCCCTTCTGCTGTCGGCGATACACATAATTCTGATAAGATGTTTTGCGGATACGGATAGGCCCCGTAATCCGAACCGATCATCGCCACACAAATGGGAAAGAGTAATATGCTTCCAAGAACCATCAGTTTGGTTCGAATTTTCTCGCGCTGATGACGAATCAATCCGGGGCGAAACAAGGATTCCCACATGAACCAAGCGCTTGCGAGCAAGAGAATATGGACCAGAAAACGCAGAATAACCATCGTCAACAGCGTATTATACACGACAGGCAGCAACATGACAGACAAGATCAGAAAGAAAACCAGCGCCGCATACATTCCATGTTTTTCAGACCAAAGAAGCTTTTGTCCTCCCGGCAATCTGGAAACCGCTCCTTTTCGAATCCACTCCGGGGTGCCTGCAATGAACAAGGGAATCATGCACATATAACGAACGCAAAGTTGTAAAACGTAAAAATCGATTCTTTGGCAAGCACCGACAAAATCCCGCCATAACCGAAATACATGCAGACCACGCCGGCATAAAACGACGCTTGACGGGTCCATCGGAGAGAAACGAAGATGCCTCCGTTATTCGGCTGAACGTTGCCCGCTTTTGCATAAAGCAATGCAACTCCCGCAGCAACCACCAATAATTCCGGTGTTAAAACGGTATGCCATCCATACAGGTCTGCCAATCTGAGCACGCTTATCCCCCCTTCATGCGATCTCTAACGCTTGCTCATCCAGCCTTGCTCATAGGCATAGCGCGCAAGTTGAACTCTGTTATCCAAATGGAGCTTTTGAAGAATATTCTTTAAATGGTTTTTTACAGTATGCTCGGAAATGTCCAACTTGCTCGAAATATCTTTGTTGCTTAAGCCTTTGGCGACCAGCCCTAATATTTCACGTTCCCGGCTAGTTAGCGGACTGGCCTGAGCCTCGTCGGCGCCCATTGGCGACAACTCTTTCAAGATGCGAAAAGCGAGTTCGCGCGTCATCGGAGCCTCATCGACGGCGATCGCTTTCAAGTATTCGTGCCATGCATCCGGCTTCAAATTTTTTAATAAATAACCTTGGGCGCCCTTTTTCAGCGCATCGAACAGGTGCGCAATATCGTCCGAGACCGTTACCATGACCACTTTGACATACGGGTATTTTTCCTTCAGGCGCTTGGTCGCCTCCAGCCCGCCCATTCCCGGCATTTGAATATCCATCAGAATCAAATCAGGCATCCACCGTTCACTGAGAGCGAGCGCCTCTTCGCCGCTGTTCCCCTCCGCCACCACTTCAAAGGCCGGGTCGCTCTCCAGAATCATACGAATCCCTTCTCTAGCCATTTCACTGTCATCTATAATCATTACACGAAATGTTGACACTTTACTTTGCCTCCTTTATGATCGTAACCCTCGTTTCACCATCTTCCCTTTCGATATGCAACTGCCAGGACATATTGCTCACGCGATCCCGCATCATCTTAAGACCATAGCGGTTTCCTCCAACCGCTGTATCGGGCTCAAATCCTTTCCCGTTATCCGCGATCTGACAAGTCCATCCCGTCTTTGTTGTCAACGCTTGTACGCGGACACGAGTGGCATCCGCATGTTTATGAATATTGAGCAATGCCTCCCGAATAATCGCCAATAGTTCCACTTTATCTTTAGAGGAGAGCATAGACTCCGGAATTTCCCATTTCGTATCAAATTGCAAATCGGTTTCACGGCGCAGTTCGTCAATCAGGCTCTCCACCCCCTGCAGCCACGGATTTTGGTCCACATCCGCCGCGTGCCGCAAATTCGCGATGGCTTGCCTTACGTAATCGTTGGTGTGGTGCACGCTTTCCCTCAGTTTGTCTATGGGCAATCCCTCTGCCTGCTTCATCCGCTCCATACGCGATACCTGGGCATTTAAGAAAAATAACGATTGTGCGATGCCATCATGCAATTCCCGAGCAATCTTTTCGCGTTCCTCCAGGACAGCTTGCATAGCCTTCGCCCGATTCAGTTCTTCCTGATTATGCTCGATCATCGCGAATAACTGCGTCAGAAATAGCAAGCTTACCAGTAACACGAATACAGGAGCGAGCCAGTTGCCAAGCTCCATGGAAATATAGGGGAGCAAAAACTCGTGCCTTACATATTCCCATATGCCAATGGTCAAGGTAGGGATGATCAGAATTAGCCATTTGAGTTGTTTATAGGTCAACCTTACAGCCTCCTCTCCAAGTACCTCCGTATCTTTTTATTTTACCCTGAAGCGAATCGAACAGGTATGACTCCAAATAGCTACTGTACTCGACTCACTTTCGCACAATTGTCAAGAGCATGGATTATAATGGCGACGAAGAACGGCGCGCGCGTGAAACGCTTCGGAATCATCTGATAATAAAAGGTTGTCATGTCATAGAAGAAAGCGACGGGATTTCCAGGCTTAATCAAGCAGTCACTTCTGTCCTGGACTTGATTGAGCTTGAGCCGCCCTACCCCGAATGGACAGACGGAGTGTTTGCAGCACATTTGCGAAAATACAAAGCGCCCCCCATCCTCATGCTCTCTATACACACAGCGAACTAACGGATAAATTTCGGGGTTTTGAGGCTGGCGTCGATGATTATGTGACCATCCCCTTTAAGTCCGGAGGAGATCGGTTTACGCATCACGGCCATCCTAAGACGCAAGATTCCCGCTTTTACCACGCCCAAGGCGACGGAATGAATCCTGCCAATTCCCTTACTTTGTTCCACATCGTACGAGCAACCGGTTTCATCATCTCAGCGGTACAAGCAGATTCGGGTTCGTAGCCTCTTTCTGCTACCTTGTTCCATGTCGTTTCCGTTAAATAATTGGTCAAGTCAGCATCATTAAAACAAGGCGGAGCCACATATACCTGCAGCGTATGGTCAAGGATCATCCTTGTATCTCCCGGTGGCTGAAAGGGCAAGGGTACAAGAATCATAAACAATAGAAAAATTATTACTCCCCCGCCAAGCCACCATAATCTGTATTTATTCATGGTTAATCCGCCCCATCAAGTTCAAAATGTCTGCCATTTCCGTCAACTCCCCTTCATGCCTTTCAATCAAATCGCCTTCCGCATTGATGAGAACGGTAAGCGGCATGCCGACAACGCGGTATTGTTGCTTGATTCTCATTTCGGAATCCAGTACAACTGGAAACTTAAGCTCGTACCGATCCACAAACTTCTGCACCGTCTCGGCATTCTCCCCGACATTTATAGCCAGCATTTTCACACCGGTGAGCTTATAGGCCTCATTCAGTAACGGCAACTCGTTCACACACGGATTGCACCAGGACGCCCAGAAATTGAGCAGGACGCCTTTCCCCCTGTAGTCCGCCAGTTGTATCTCTTCTCCATACAAATCTCTTAGTGTAAAAAGAGGTGCAGCTTCTCCAAGCACGGCTTTGTCTCGCGGGGCTGCGTCGTGTTGAGTCAACGCATATATTCCCCCTGCAACCAAGGCAAGTACGATCACGTATTGAATCGATTTGCGAATCGTCATAGGTCAAGTCAACTCCTTGCTCACAAATTAGACAAACCTCTCAGATCTTTAACTCGAAAGAGCCATAGAAAAAACAGAGTATTCCCATCTATAATAAACCGTTGTGTAGAACGAATAAAATTAAAAAAGGAGGCCCCTATGAACGCAAACGTTTCACAAACACCGGAAGCATCAACACTTCCCCGCAAGCCAACAACCAAACTGCTCCCATCATTGTATCAAGCCGTATGGCGGTGGCACTTCTACGCAGGTGTTATTTTTGCCCCGTTCCTGATTATCCTCGCATTTAGCGGATCCATGTATTTATTCAAACCGCAAATTGAAGGGTACTTGTACAAGGACATGCTGAGCGTGCGCGAGACTGGGACAACAGCGATGTCTGCAGATGAGATTGTCGCCAAAACGTTGCGCGCTTATCCCGGAACAAGCATTTCTTCCATTACTTTTCCCGATGATCCGAAATCAACGATCAAGATGGAAACTATCCGTAGCGGAACTCCTACCACGATGTATGCCGATCCCTATACGGGCAATATCACTGGTATGCTGAATAGCGACAAAACGTTTTCCGCTTTCTTCAAAAAGATGCACAGCGAGCTTGTCATTGGCGGCACATGGGCCAACCGACTTGTTGAGCTTGCCGCCTGCTGGGCTGTCATTCTCGTGATCACCGGACTGTATCTGTGGTGGCCGCGCAGCAAGTCGGCGATATGGGGCACGATTCTGCCGCGGCTCAGCAAGCCGGGCAGCCGTCAATTTTGGCGCGACCTCCATGCTGTTCCTGCCTTCTGGCTGTCCATTTTCATCCTCATTCTTATTTCGACGGGCTTGCCTTGGTCTGGTGTGCTGGGCGGCCAAATCGACCGGTTGGCCAATGCTACCCATACCAATTATCCGCCGTATGCGCTCAGCTTTCTGGCCAAACCCGATTCGGTTACGGTAGCCAAGGACGTAGCCGACGATGTGCCGTGGGCCGCCGAAAATCTTCCCGTACCCGAATCGGCGGTCGGCGGGTACATCCGGCTGACCGTGCAGGATGTGGTTGCCATTGCCGACAAACGGCAAGTGAAGCTCCCTTACACCATTTCCATGCCGCGAGGCGAAACAGGCGTCTATACGATTTCGACCTCTCATACAAAACCGGGAAACGATGCCACGCTCCATATCGATCAATACAGCGGCGCCGTGCTTACCGATGTCCGATTTGACGATTACGGACTGATGGCCAAGGGGATTACCATAGGCATCGCGCTACATGAAGGACGACTCTTCGGCCTGGCTAATCAACTGCTCGGCCTGATCACCGCTATCGGAGTCATGGTGTTGGCCGTCAGCTCCTATTTCATGTGGCGCAAGCGTAAACCGCAAGGCAAGCTGGGGGCGCCGGGAAGACCGAAGGACAAACGGATTACGATTGGCGTCTTGCTCATTATGCTCGTGCTGGGAGCTCTCATGCCGTTGGTCGGGTTGTCGCTTATCGTTGTTCTGCTGCTCGATTTACTCATCATTCGCCGAATCCGCCCGTTGAAACATTGGTTTTCGGCATAACAAGGAGAGAACTTTCATGACTTCATTCCGTCTTCCCTTGCGGGGAACGGCCATCGTCCTCACGATGATGGCTGCCTTTTTCCTAAGCGCATGTGCTGCCAATACCAGCTCCACGGACGAACACGGCCTTCTTCCCCATCTAACCGTGGATATGCGGCTTCCGTCGGAACTGTCGCTCGGTTCTTCGGGACAATTTCGCATAGCCATCAGTCAGGACGGAAAGCCTGTCCAAGCCGATGACGTAGCCTTTGAGTTTTGGCCGGAGGGGCATCCTGAGCAGCGTGTTGAAATCCCCGGCGAGTTCGGCGGCAGCGGTCTGTATACCGCCGAATACCGCTTGAACAGCGAAGGCGTATATGTGGTGCGCTGCCGCGTTTCTTCCGGCTCGCTCGAAGCGATGCCGGCCAAACGGTTCGCCATTGGCGAAGAAGCCGTACTGCGCCTCGCCGCGCTTGAGCAGCAACAAACAGCAGGCGCGCCCGCTGATGGTGGAAGCAGCGGAGGGCATCATCATTAACTTATTTCAGGCAGCCTGCTCGGTTGAAAGCCAGAGCAGACTGCCTTACTCGTTACTCGGCGAACCCTCCCGGTATCCCGAATAGCTCGCCAAACGCTTCTTGCAAGCCCGCCGCTCCGTATGTTTGGCGAATTTCCGACTTCTTCCCGTCCAGCACCACGTTTCCGTCCCGCAAAAATACAATGCGATCCGCCAACGCTTCGGCGATTTGCAATTGATGCGTCGAAAAGAGAATCGTTTGACCGCTGGCGGCAGCCTGACGGACGAGCTTCACGAAAGTCTCCATCCAATAAGGATCAAGGCCGTTGGTCGGCTCATCCATGACGATGAGCGGAGGCTCCGCGAGCAGCGCTTGCGCAAACAACACGCGCTGCCGCATGCCTTTCGAGAAGGAAGCGACCGGCTTGCCGCCGGTGTCCGAAAGACCGGCCAGCGACAGCACTTCCATGGCGCGTTGCTTGCCAAGTCCGCGAAGCCTGGCCCAGAACAGCATCGTCTCCAGCGCCGTAAGTCCGGGGCTAAAGCGGTAATCGTCCGGCATATACCCGATATGCCGGGCGTACTGCCGTCTGTCATCCTGCCAGCTCAGGCCGTCCACCGTGATGGTCCCGCTTGTCGGGCGCAAAATGCCTGCCAGCATGCGCAAGAGCGTACTTTTGCCTGCACCGTTGCCGCCGCACAAAGCCACCACCTCGCCGCGGTCAACGTGCAAATGCACCTCGCCAATGACGGTTTTTCCCTTGAACGCCTTGTGAACCGCATCGAACCGAACCAGACCTTCAGTCACGTCCTCTCCCCCTTTCCCATAGGCTATAAGCAACGGCCAGGGCAAGTCCGATCCAGACCATCATGACGCCCAGAAATACAGCCGTCCCCCAAGGAGAACGGATCCAGACCATCCAGTTGTAATACTCCGGCCCAAGCGTCGAGCCGCCTCCCAGCTTGACCACGGTAAACAGACGGGTCAATTCGGCCGGATTGAGAAAGGTCAGCGCGGTAACCGCCGGCTTGATCCACGGGTAAGGCATCATGCCGAGCGCCGCAATGAGGATAGACGGCCATGCAATGACGGCAAAAAACCAGACCCCTACCGCAATCGTGAGCGCCTGCCAACGATTTCGGGCAATCGTACCGACCAGCATCGCCGCGCCGAGAAAAAATAAAGACAAACTGACGGAAAAGACCAACAGCTGCCTGTACGTCGAAACATCAAAACCGCCGCCAAGCAACCAACCTGCAGCGCCGGACAATCCGAAGCCAAAGGCGACAATAGCCAGCAGCACTGCGGACAGTCCGATATATTTACCAGTCAGAAACGCCCAAGTTCCTAACGGATAAGTCGACAGCAGCTCCCAGTTCCCTTCTTCCTTTTCGCCTGTCAGGGAAAAGGAACCCAGCATCAATGCCATCAAGGGAAGCAGGTACAACGCCAAATTCAACATCGTGCTGCTGCTGCCAGAATAGCCTTTGACATAACCTTGCGCGTTAATAAGCAGCAAGCTTAACATGAAGAGTGCAAAAAGGGCCGTAAACGAATAGGCCCATGGATTGCGAAATCCGATTTTCATTTCTCTAGCGGCGACATAACCGATTTCACTCACGAACCGTGACCTCCGGTCTTTTGTTGTTCATTTCCGGAGGAATGCCCTTCTTCTTGATCAGGCGTATGCTCGGACATGCCTTCCCCATGACCGCCTTCCGAGTGGGAATGGCCATGGTCCCCCATTCCCTCCATCATGTCGCGGTTGACTTCCCAAGAGTGATTGGCCAGTTCATCCGCCGTCATCAGCTTGCCCTTTCCTTGTTCATCAATATAGGCTTTCGCATCCGCTTCTTTTTCAAACGACACGATCCCATACGCCATTGGCGTTTTATAGGAAGAATCATACGCATAATAGGCCTTTTCATAACGAATCCACTGCTTGCTGTTGTAGTCGCGGACGAATGCGGCGCCGATCGTATCCGTACCATTCTCCGTCTTCCACGTATTCAAGCAGCCGATATCGTCGAATTTGAGCGACTGTCCGTCTTTGGTCACAATTTGGGTGGCAAACTGATCGTCTTTGATCGCCATCTTGCAGATGACGCACACATCCGTCTCCTCGTTTATGGCCTGCGGCTCATATTTTTCTCCGCCACAGGCTGCGAGCAATACAATTACACCAATCAATACCGCCAACATACCGAACTTTTTCCTCATGTTCCTCGTCTCCTCATCCGATAAAATAAAAGGCTTGAACATCCTAACAAAACGAATCCAGCTACACCGGTTTCGGATCCGCCATCCATAGCGCCTATTTGCAAACCGCCGTCGGGCGGAGCCATAAGCGGTGCCGAATCTGTGGACCAACGATCTCTTTCCGTCTGGTAGAGTCCCTCCAGGAAGACCATGCCCGGCGACTGAAAAAACAATTGGAACGCCGGCCGCTTCTGTGTCATTCCCTGAAAAAACGGATTGATCGCATACGAAATATCGCTTTTTCCGTCACCGTCCGCGTCAATGCCCCGGAAGCTGTCCCAATAATTACCTGACAGCGCATTGCTTTCACTGCCGCGCGCCTGCGCGTCCGCTACATTGCCGAAAAACTGGTTGGCCGTAATTGTGTTTTCGTGCGACTCCAGCAGTTGAATGCCGATAAAATTGTAGCTGATCCGATTGTTTTCCAAGCGATTTCCGGTCGATTGCTCCACGTACAAACCCACCCTGTTGCCGTCAACCGTATTATCCGCCACGATGGTCTCGTGAGCATCGTATAGCAGGATTCCTTGTGAATTGACGTTTTCGCTTTGCTTGGCAAACGTATTTCCGGTGACCGACACCTGCCGCGCGGTCATCACCATCGCCCCGGTCACATTTAACATCCCGACATTGCGCTCAATCATCGTTCCTTTCGTGTACATGCAGTGGACGCCGTATCGGGAACGTTCGATCACATTGCCGGAAACGCTCGCATTATCGCTGCTTTCCATATAAATGCCATCATGTACATCGCGAATCGTGTTGTCTAGCATCCGCCAACGATGCGCATTGAATAAGTCGATGCCGTTGCCTTTGTCGGCCATTCGCACGCCCTCTGCCGCCCAATCAATCGTCGTGCGCGTCACGACGCCTTCGTCCGCATCCCGCACTACAATCCCGTCAGCGCCGGTCCGGATTTGCAAGCCTTCCAGGACGACCCGATCTCCCGTGACGAGCACGGTCGGCGCCTCCTTAACCGCCTCGTCGATGATGTGCAGCCCGGCAACAGTCGTCTGGTCGGCACTGATCGATATAGCTGGCTGCAAGCTGCCGTTTCGCAATATGACTTCGCCTTCCCGCTCCGGCCGTAATGTGAGCGGCTTGTTGATCGTGATTGGCCCTTCGTACGTTCCGGGCTGCAAATCAATGGTTTCTCCCGGCTTGGCTTGGTCCAATACCGTTTGCAGGTCAAGAGCTTCCTCTTCCGCACGAGCCTGCCCGGAAGGCAGGCATACAGCTAAAACGATCAACACACAGAAGCACCACCTGCTGCAAAAGGCCATCATTGCACCTCAACCGTCTTCTTTTTGGTCAGGTGGATATCTTCCACATACAAGTGAATATAAACGGTGTAACTTCCTTTTCGGGAAAGGTGAAGGATCCGCTAAATACGCCATCTCCCTTGTAAGTGGCATCAACCAGCTTCGGTTTGTCTCCAACCCGGATATCAAAGGTGACGCTTGCCTTTTCCGATACCTTCATCCCCGTGAACGCAGCTTGCAACTCTACCGGGCTGCCGGAAGAGGCCGACTCCGGTTTCGTCGTAAGCGTCGCTTCCACGGCTTCCAGATCAACAGGTTCTTCGCTTGAACACGCCATCAACATGCCTACAATCGCAAATACGGCAACAAGCGCTGCCCATTTTTGTTTCATTCGTTCACCACCCCAATATCGCTCATCCAACACCCTACATTGTAACAATAGCAATTGTCCTATCCTATAACTCATTAGAGCTATTATGGCAAATAACATCGACATTTTTGTGTCAACTTGTCGTCAAAGTGGCCCTAAGGAGTTATAGTAAGCGTCTGTCATTTCAGGTAAAATGAAGACCGTTATCTACCAAAAATAAGCGGGAGGAAAAACATATGACCGATGTTCGAAAATCATCTTCAAAAAGCCCGTTTCTGATCCCACTGTTGATACTATTCATCGTGATCATCGCTTATTGGTTGTATGATTCCTATTTCCGCCCAAATTCGCTTCCGGTAAAGATGGACTCGCCTGCGTTTTCTTTATCCGATTTGAACGGAGAACCCGTCACTGAAGCGAGATTTGATGGAAAGGTGCGAATCACCTCCTTCATTTTCACCCGTTGTCCGGATATTTGTCCCGCCACAACCGCCAATATGGTCGTCCTCCAGTCCGAGCTTCAAAAACAAGGCTTGT
Source organism: Paenibacillus cisolokensis (assembly GCF_018403665.1). Classification (GTDB taxonomy): domain Bacteria; phylum Bacillota; class Bacilli; order Paenibacillales; family Paenibacillaceae; genus Paenibacillus_AH; species Paenibacillus_AH cisolokensis. The sequence goes on along the minus strand of NZ_BOVJ01000159.1, from coordinate 11,745 downwards.
TTGGGAAAGACGTCGAGTTTGTCTCGATCACCTTCGATCCGGTTAACGACACCCCTGAGGTATTGCAACAGTACGCCGAACGAATGGGGATCGATCAAAGCGGTTGGACATTGCTTCGGGGAGAACAAGGGGAAGTGAAGGATCTCGCCTCCAAATACAATCTTTCCATTATCCGTCTCGACGACGGCTTGTTTGCTCATTCCGTCACTTCGTTATTGCTGATCGATGGCAAGCAGCGCGTTCGCAATATCTACAAGATGGGCGAGGAAATGGAGAATGAAAAGATTCTGGCCGATATCAAAACCTTGCTCGATGAGCAGCAGCGGGATTCCTAGAATCGGCTGCTGCTTTCGCAACTAAGGAATCGCTTCGACTTTTTCGTAGGCGTGCTGCTTCCGCCCCTCGACGGTGACGACCACCTTCATCGTCCATGAACCGCTATCGTCGATAAAGATTCCATCGGCTTCGTAGGTATATTTATCGAACCCTTCGAAACCGTATGGATCCGGACCACCCTCCTTGTAGAGGATCGGCACCTCCACCGTCTGTTCATCGCGACGAAGAGTCACCTCAGCCGAAATAGGTTTGCCCATTCCGCTCGGCAACCAGATATCCAAGCGGGCATATTGCCCTCCGCCGCTCTGCTCGCGAATCCGCAGCGACATATGCGCTTCCTCTCCCATCACATGCCAATAAATCGGCTCCTTCAGTACACTTCCGCCAGGAGCGGGCGATGAGCTCAGAACCGTAGTTCGGGCTTTCGAGACAACGTCGCATAGATCGAAATGCCGCCGCCAACCCAGATAGCGCCTGATGCTGTATGGATACTGGCGGCCAATACAGTCATCAACCCCGGGATCGACAAGATCGCTCCGATACCTTCTATATGTAAGAGTGGAATCATGACCAACACGCATAGGCTTTTATCGATAGTTGAAATTTGGGGATTTGGAATCGCCTCCCAAACGGCAAGCAGCCACACGATGGCGACCGCCACTTGCACAAGAGTAAGTGTGTTGTTGGAGCCAGCAAGCATCAGGGCATACATTGTCGCAACGGCCGCGATCCGTTCGATCCGTTCGATCGCCGGCCACGCCCCCCCACCCGCCTGCGGCGGGCAAAAGCGCGTTACGGAACACGAAGACGCCTATGAGCACCATGACTGCGCTTGTTTCCGCCAAACTCTTCAGTTAGCCAAACAGATTCGCCCATTCGCCGCTTGTCTCCCCGTGCAGATGCTCATGTCCGGAGGCGACCGCCTCCCATCCCGATGCAGACAGAACATACAGGCAGGTTGCCGCCAGGAGCATGACCGCAGCCAGACGCCTGATCGAAACGTGCACGTTTGTACTCCTTTCCCGCTTGTTATCCATGATCCAGCTGATACAGCCTGCGATATCGTTCATAGCGATTCATCAGTTCTTCGTGCGTTCCGCGCATCGCAACCGTCCCGCGCTCCAGAAACAAAATTTCATCCATCGCCTCCATGCCGGTTAATCGATGGGTAAACCAGACTACGGTGCGATCCTCCAAAACCTGAAACAGAGTTTGAATCAAATCCAGCTCCGTCTCGCGGTCCAGACCGGTTGTCGGCTCATCGAGCAGGACGACCGGACTGGGTTGAAGCAGGATGCGAGCCAACGCAATGCGCTGTCGCTCCCCTCCGGAAAACCGGCTGCCTGCTTCCTCCATTGGCGTATCGATGCCTGCGGGAAGCGAGGAGACCAGCCCTTCCAGCCCAACACGCCGGATCGCATGCCGGATTTCATCTTCGGAAGCGTCGCTTCGCCCCAGACGAATGTTGTTCGCAATAGATGTGTGGAATAAATGGGGCTTCTGATTCAGGACAGAAAAGCAGCGCACATGTCCTTCCGGTTTTGCCGGTGATATACGGTTACATGGCCTTCCTCGGGGATACGCTGACCGCTCAGCACTTGCAAGAGCGTGGACTTCCCCGCTCCGCTGCGTCCAAGCACGGCAACTTTCTTTCCCTGCGGCAGAGAGAGCGATACATCCTTCAGGGCCCAATCGGATGTTGAATGATAACGGAAACCAATATGCTCCATCTGAATATCGACCGGTCCGGATGCAGGCAATGGATCTTCTTGCTCAATTGCCCCAACTTCTCGCATGGCCTGCGCGTCAGCCTCTACCTTCCCGAGCCGTTGCAGAGAGGCGAGGTAGTCCGGCAGACGGACAAGGGCATCATTCACTCGGGTCACGGTCTCCATCATTGGAAAAACAGCCAACACGCAGGCCGCGGCCCAAATGTTCTCCATCCGCCCGGCTTCCAGTTGCCCGGAAACCCAAAGCACGGTCAATACGACCGCACCTGACGCAGCGCAACGGGACAGCCATTGCCTTCGCCATTCCATCCGTCGAAGCGCCTGTTCTCTCGTTCCGGCAACGGCCTGCCGCTTTCGAAACGATGCGACAGCCTCCGACGATCGGCCGCTTAGTACCCAATCGGTCAGGCCATACCAGGCGTCAGCCAGTTCTCGATAGAGCAGGGAACGCTGCGGTTGATACGCCCGTTTGGCCGTATGAACGCGCCGTAAGGCAACAAGCGGTACCGCAAACAACCAAAACCCGCCATAAGCCATCAGCCATACCGCCGTCAACCCGCCGGATTCGGCCAGAAGCGCAACGGCGCCTCCATAAACAGCCAAGCCGGAAAGCGCCGGAAAAGCTACCCGAAGATACAAATTTTGCAACTGCTCGATATCGTCGGCCAGCAGCCCCAGCAGGTCGCCCAGCCGGTATCGGCTGCGCAAATTTACAGCCTGGCGTTCCAGCAGGAAATAAAGCTTTGCCCGCATGGCGGCTAACGCGCGAAGCGCGACATGATGCCCCGCCAGCCGTTCCGCATACTGCAACGCAGCCTTGCCGAGCCCGAAGGTGCGTACCAGCACAATCGGCACATACACCATTAAGACATTTTCCGGACGCAAGGCGGAGCGGGAAATCAGTTCACCCGACGTAAACATCAGCGCTGCGGCGCAGCCAGCGGTCAATGAGCCGAGCAGGACAGTGAGCAGCAAATCTCTCCAATAGCCTCTGCCCCCGATAAGCAGCCAGCCTGTCCGTTTCTCCGCTTGCTCCCTCATGAAGAATGCCTCCCCCCGTTGTTGTTCTCCAGCATACGCGCATACACCCCGCCGCGAAGGCACAATTCCTCATGCGTGCCGCGCTCGACAATACGCCCCCGGTCCATGACCCATACCTCCTGCATCTCCCTCATCCAGTGCAGACGGTGCGTCGCCAGTATGACCCGCTTGTCAGCCAGTACTTCGAGCAGCGTTTGCTTCAGTTCCCATTCGGTTTCCACATCCAGATGCGCCGTCGGCTCGTCCAACAGAACAATCGGGCGGCCGCTGACGAGCGCTCTGGCCAGCGCGACGCGCTGAGCTTGCCCTCCGCTCAGCGCACGGCCGCCCTCCCCGATAGGTTCCTTCATGCCGTCTGGCAGTTCCTGGACCAATTCGCTCAATCCTACCGCCTCAATCGCCCGCTCCACTACCTCGTCGGCAGCTCCAGGTTCATAAAAGCGAATATTGTCGGCCAGCGACAGACTGAAAAGGTGGGGATGCTGCGGAATATAGGCGACCTGGCTACGCCACTGTTTCCACTTGTCTCCATGCATCGGCGTTTCGTCCAGCCTGATTTCGCCTGAACTCGCTTCGATCAGACCGCCAATGAGCCCAAGAAGTGTCGTTTTTCCCGCCCCGCTCGCGCCCGCGATGCCGATCCAACGATTGTCCGGAAGAAGCTGGAGGGATATATCTTGCAGTAACGTCCTTCCTTCTCGATTGGCGACGCCTACATGATCAAGCGTCAACACGCTATCCGTTCGGCACGCCGCTTGCGTATATCGATCTTCCGGCTCGGGGACGAGAGGGCTTGACCGATCGCTGTAAACAGCTTTCAGCGAAGCCCACGCTTCCTTACCATCCAGCGAAGCGTGGTAATCGGCGCCAAGTTGCTTGATCGGCGCGAAAAACTCCGGTGCCAGCAACAATACCGCAAGCGCCGAGCCAAACTCGATGTTGCCTTCCATCAAACGAAGCCCGAGCCCCACCGCGACAGACGCGATCGCCAGCATGCTGAACACGTCGAGCGAAAGCGAGGACAAGAAGGCAACCCTTAGGGTCCGCATCACCGCCTTTCGATATTGCTCCGCCGTCCGGACGACCGACTGGCCGTGCGTACGGCTTCTGCCCAATGCCAGCAGCGTTTCTAAGCCGCGCAACGAATCGGCAAAATGACCGGCAAGCTGGCGAAACGTTCCCCATTGCCGATCGGCCTGCTTGCGTGCGGCAAGACCGAGCACAATAAAAAAGACGATGATGACCGGCATAGCAACCGTTAATATTAGGCCGGATATTACATCCAGCCAATACGTCCGAAGCAATATCGCCAGCGTAAGGATCGGCGTATCAATAGCGCGCGGGATCGACATTTCCAGATACGTGCGAAGCCGATCCGCACCTTCCATCGCGAGTGTGACCAGTCGCCCGCTGTTTTCCCTGGCCACGAACCGCGGGCCGCGTTCAAATACGTGAGAAACTAGCCGTCCCCGTTCCTCCTCGCTCCTGCGCTCTGCGAATGAACCCGCCACGCGCTGTTGTATCCAGACCAAGGTCTGGCGAGCTACATATACCCCGACAAACAGCGCCAGGGGAGGTAGCAGATCATAAAGGGGACGCCCCTCAAACAGCAAGTCGATTGTTTGAGCCAGAAACATGGCCTGCGCTACGACGGCCCCCGCCTGCAGCAGGGAAACCGCCGTCAGCTTTAGCACAAGCTGCTTGATTCCGCCAAGGGAAAACCACGCCTTGTCCATCAGTACTCCAGATGATCGCGATCCGTAATCCGCTTGTGGAACACAAAGTAGCTCCACGCCTGATAGGCAAGCACGAAGGGAAGCAAAACAGCGGCCACAATCGTCATCGCGCGCAACGTGTAATCGCCGGAGGCGGCATTGTAGATCGTCAAAGCAAAGGCGTCACCGATGGAGCTGACCATCAGGCGCGGGAACAAGCCGGCAAATAAAGTGGCGAACAAGACGATAAAGAGCAAGCCGGTCATGGCGAATCCCCAGCCTTCACGGCCGCGGCGCAGGAAGAAAGCAGCCAACAGTACGGCCAGGACGCCGATGCACAAAGCAGCAATCAGCCATACGCCGCGGCGCTCCGCCAGATCGGTGGCCACGATCGTCCAGATCGCAAGACCGACCAGAAGCGCCGATTGCCAAGGCAGCCAGCGCAACGCTTTCGCGCGAGCCCGGTCACGTAAACTTCCCGTTGTCCGCAAGGTGAGAAACGTCAGCCCATGCAGCCAACATAATCCTACAAGCGACAGACCCGCGAGCACGGTATAACCGTTCACCAGATCCGTAACATTCGCACTCATTTCCATGTTGCCCGCTATGGGAACCCCTTTGAACAGCGCGGCGAACACCATGCCGAGCAAGAACGGCGGAAAGACGCTTCCCGTCCAGATCGCGGCATCCCAGATGCGTCTCCACATCCTGCCCTCGACTTTGCCTCTGAATTCAAACGCCACACCGCGAAAGATCAGGGCCAGCAAAATCAACGTCAGCAGCGTGTAAAAGCCGCTGAACATTGTCGCGTACCAATGAGGAAAGGCCGCAAACATCGCGCCCGCCGCCGTGATCAGCCACACCTCGTTGGCATCCCAGAACGGCCCGATCGTATTGATGATCACGCGGCGCTCGCCCTCATCCCTGGTCAGCCACTTCGCCGCCATGCCGACGCCAAAATCAAAACCTTCCAAAAAGAAAAAACCGGTAAACAATACGGCGACCAGCACAAACCACCATTCATTCAGCGACATGGCGCTTCTCCCCCTTCCGGACGATAAGGATCGAAGGCTTTCGCATCGTCAGATTGCTGCTCTGTGGCAGGCCCTTTGCGCGCCGTGCGATAGAAGAGCCAAATGGTCAAGCCTAGCAAAACCAAATAGATGCTTGTAAAAGCGATAAGCGAAAATCCGACCTGGCCCGCGCTTACGCTGGGCGATACCGACTGTTCCGTGCGAAGCAGTCCAAACACCGTCCAAGGCTGGCGGCCGATTTCCGTCATGATCCATCCCGCGGTATTGCCGATAAACGGTAACGAAATCGCGGCCGCCAGCAGCGACAAGTACATCCGCGAGAGATGCTGCAGCTTGCGGCGCACCATCCGGTATATACCGTAGAGACTTAGAAGGATCATCCCGCAGCCGGCAGCGATCATAATCCGAAAACTCCAGAACGTCGTCTTCACTGGCGGGATATAGTTTCCCGGTCCGTAAGTCGCTTCATACTCTGTCTGTAGTTCTTTCATGCCGGGAACGGAGCCGCTGAACTTGTTATAGGACAAAAAGCTGAGCAAATAAGGCACTTTCCATTCCAGTCTGTTTTCCTGCGATTCCGTATCAATAGCCGCTATGACCGTCCACGGAGCGGGATCGGCACTTGTTTCCCACAGTCCTTCGCTGGCAGCCATCTTCATCGGCTGCGTCTCCACCAAATACTGCGCCTGCCCATGCCCGAACTGCGCGATCGCGAGAGAAGAAATGCAGCCCACAATTAGACCGATACGCAGCGACGATTGAAAAATGGAATTTCTTCTTTGCGCAGCAGTTTCCAGGCGCTGATGCCCATCACCAGAAAAGCGCCGGTAGCATACGCGGCAAACACCGTATGCGGGAACTCCCACAACAATTGCCCGTTCGTCAAGAGCACCACAATGTCCGTCATTTCCGCGCGTCCGTTTTGTATCGCATAGCCTACCGGACGCTGCATAAATGAGTTCGCCGCCAAAATCCACAGCGCGGATAGCATCGTACCGATAGAAACCAGCCACATGCAAGCCAGATGGAGCCCTTTGGAAAGCCGTTCCCATCCGAACACCCACAGCCCGATAAAAGTCGATTCCAGAAAAAAAGCCAACAATGCTTCAATCGCAAGAGGTGCTCCGAACACGTCGCCGACAAATCGCGAGAAATCGGACCAGTTCATGCCAAACTGAAATTCCTGCAAAATGCCCGTGACAATGCCGACCGCAAAATTAATCAGCAAAAAGGTGCCCCAAAACTGAGCCATCCGCTTGAATTTCCCGTCTTTTTCACCACGTACAGCGTCTCCATGATCGCCACGATCAGCGACAATCCGATGGAAATCGGCACGTAGACAAAATGAAAAATCGTGGTGAGCGCAAATTGAAGACGAGCCAAATCGACGACTTCCACCCCATCACTCCCTTTCTCTTGACAGTCCTCTCCGGAGACGACTTTATTATAGAAAACCAACGTCTCCGGGGAATGACTCCAAAGAGGGGTCTACGTGATCGTTCTGTGACAAGCCATCGACAGCTTTGTGAAAAGCAGCACAACTTTACAGGCTGCCGGGAACAGGATGACAGTCAGGCTAATCTTTCCCCCTTTTAAAGGCTTGTCCGTTGCTTCTCCACACGCCAAGCTTGCAGCAAGGCGATTGCAATAAGCAAAAAGGCCGTCAACGCAAGCATCGGGATGGTCAGCCAACCGAACCAGTTTAAATAGTCGTCTTGGCAGGATGTCGGACCGCATGCGGCAAAACCTGCATTGTCCGATTTTTCTGGGAGCTTCTGAATCAGGATGTGGTAGATCGATATGCTTCCTCCCACTATTATTTAATCCTGAATTTCGAAAGCGTTTAAGATCAATGCAAGATGCTGAAGCAAAGACGACCTAGGATGTAAAAATGTAGGAATTTTCCATGCCTCATGGAGACGGATGCTTGTAGCGGATGGTCTTTCCCCCTCCCCACTGAAGAGGCCGCCCTTATTTCCATGTAAAATTATGGTAAATCATCATTCTAACTGCGCTACTCGGGCTCGATTCGTTTCCAGACATAACGGCTGGCGAAGTCTTTCATGAGCTTCAGTACGACATAGCGGCCATGCCAGATGAGCGTCGCCGCGCAATGAAAGAATTCTAAGCGAAATCGGGCAATCGTGTAACCCTGATGCACCGGTTCGCAGCAGTCGCGTTTGAAGCGCTCGAACAGATTGTAGGCGAGCAACTTGATCAGCAAGTCCAGTTCATTGGCTTTAAAATCGCCTGTTGCGACGCGGTCGATGGAGAAGCCGTTCTTGGCTTCCTTGATATAATTCTCCATGCAGCGGCGCTGGTTGTAGAAGCGCCACAAATCGATCGGCTCCCATTCCAGATTGGTCACGATCGCCTCATATTGCCAGTCGATATCGAACACGATCCGGCCTTGGCCATCGTCGAACACTTGCGCCTTACGGATGATTGCCACTCGGCGCGCCTTGTTCCAGGAGGTTGCTTTGTAGATCAAGGAAATGCCTTCGATAATCCAGTCTTCGTCGACATAGCGCGTCCAGTAACGGCAGGCTTGGACTTCCTTTGCCAGTCGCTGGGTCCATTTCAGCTTGCCGACATAGCCGATGTTTTTCTGCTCCCATAAGCTGTAGAAATCTTCGCCGCCGAAGCCTTTGTCGAACCGGTCGTATTTCACCTTGCGTTCTCCGATCAGGCTAAACGTTTGTTTCAAGAAGTCGGCGGCGTCGGTAGAAGAATGCGTATTGCCCGGTCGAAGCACGGTGTTCAAGTGAAGTCGGGTCTGACCTTCAAAAGCGAGCAGTGGATGATAGCTTTTGCGTCCGGGCTTGTGCGGATTGGTGCCCTTGGCCGCGCCGGACTGATCGCCGTACACCGTCTCCACCGTGGAATCCAGATCGAGAATCAGGTCAGACGGCAAGCAGGGTCGGATAATCTCCTGGTTCAGCATCCGCAGCTCGTTAACCAGATCGGGGCAAGAACGACCGAGCCTGATCAATTCCTTGTACAGCAAGCTGTGATGCGGACAGCGGCCGCCGAGGAAGCGCCTCAGTAGCACGTCACCTTGCAAACGACGAAAATGGAAAATCCGTTCACAGCCGAGCATCCAACCCATGATGAGATAGAGCAGGATAAGGTGAACAGGAAAGAGCGAGTTGCGCGCTTTGCCGCATGAGAGGCTGCGCATGGCGTCGGCAAACTTGATTTTTCAAGAAAGGCCAGAAAGATTTTGACGCCTCCGAAGCCGGTCGCGTTTCGAAGGGAAAATTCGGTCTTGATTTTACCGATGGCTGTGGTAGACTTCACCTAAAAGGTGCTCCTCTCTTTGAGGGATGTTGTTCTGGACAAACACCATTCTACCAAAGATTTGGAGTACTTTTTCATATTTTCAAAGTGTCGTACTTTCGAAATTGAGGTTAATGTTTTCTCGCGTTTTCTCACTGGTTCTTAGATTTTCAACCATCGACCATCCCGAAAGATGGAGAAGTCATGTAGCTATGACATAATTTTCTGGAGGAGCCGGAAGCGGGAATAGAGGTTGGGACGCTGTTCCCAATCTATGGATGAGGTCGTATGACCGCACTCTGGATATCCACTCCATTCCCTCGGGCGGCTTACCCTCCCATGTCACGCTGGGTCTTAGCCCTTACATTCCTTCGTTCTGCCTCTCGAGGTGTGGACGCCGTTTCTTGCTCCTTTACTGGGTCGTTGCCCTTATGGAAATAGATCCTACGGCTGTTCCGTGCTTCAATTGTCGTTTGTTTATGTCAAGTTCTGTGTGAGAAACGTGAAAATGGTTTGAATTAAGCTGCCATATGTAACTGGGCCTGACGTACCGGCCCCAGAACATCAGATGAGGCGGCCTCAGGGGCGCGGCAAGATCGAACGCTGGTTCCGTTTCGTCGATACTAGCTTTAAACCGGAAGCCTACGCACAGATCGAACAGGGACGGCTCACGACACTCGCCGAACTGAACGCCGCGCTAGCCGCATGGCTCGACGGCTACTACCATACCCGGGAGCACGGTTCCACCAAACAGTCCCCTCGCGACCGGCTTGCCGCAAGGGCCCGGCCGATGCGACGCAAGACGCTGGCGGAACTGACCGAAATCTTTCTCTGGGAAGAGACACGCACCGTCGACAAAACCGGCTGTATCCGTCTGGACGGCAACACATATGAAGTGGACCTGGAACTATGCAAAAAACGTGTATAGTTGCGCTATGACCCGTTCGATCTCACAACGATTCAAGTCTGGTACGACGGCGCTCGATACGCCGATGCAACGGTTGTTGATCTATCCCGTCCGTATGATCGTCGGGTGACGCCTGAACCGACGGCGCTTACGGTGGAGCCGGACGGGCAAGTGGCCTTCCTGGACCTGGCCGAGCAGAAACGGCAAGCCCCGTGGACAAACGAAGAAATCTCTTATGCCAAAGCGAAAGGCGATGATGCGAAATGAATGCCACCCTGCTACAGAGCCCGGCCCCTAAACCGTTCAGCAAGGAACTGGATCCCGCACTTTGCTATGAATCCCGTGGACACCGCGAAGCGTCCGCCCGTCTGGATCTGATGATTCAGCATCGGACGCTGGGCGTCCTCACCGGTGAAGTGGGTGGCGGCACGTCGACCTTAATCCGGCGGCTGTTCGCCTCCCTTGATCCCATGGCCTATCTGCCGATCTACCTGTGCTATGCCTCTCTGAAGCCGCGTGAATTCTATGGAGGCCTGCTGAAGGCGGTCGGCGTAGAACCGGTCTACACCGTCTCCAGGGCGCGTAAACTCTGGCAGGAAGTCGTCCGCAGCCGGTCCGCACCTGGTGAGCGTACCATGGTCGTCGTCATCGACGAGGCGCACGAGATGAGCGAAGCGATGCTGCTTGAATTACGCTTCGCGCTCAATTACAACATCGATTCCGCTTCGCTCTTTCCCTTGATTCTCGTCGGCCAGCCGGAGCTTCGCAAGCTGCTCCGGCTGAAGAAGTACGAAGCCACCGTCCAGCGCATTGGCATGCAGTACCACTTGAGCGGCATGAGCAAGGAGGAAACGAGCGCCTATATTCGGCACCACATGACCGTAAGCCGGAGGGAGAAGCCCGTGTTTGCCGAAAGCGCGCTCAGCCGAATCTTTGCCGCCAGCCAGGGGCTTCCGCGCGTGGTGAACCAGATCTGCACGCAGATTCTGCTCGACGCCGCCGCCCGAAATCTGGAGGTCATTGAAGAAGCCGACGTCGTTCGTGTGCTTGCCGATATGGACCGGCAGCGCGGCGTTACGAGTTGATTTTACGTTGTCCCCACAACTCACATCGATTGGCACATGCCGCTTCTATTCACAACGAGCAGCGTGTGCCTTTCGTTTTGAGCGGCGTTACATTTCTCATCGATTTGGCAGGTTGGCGTTCCCCTTCTTCCGTCATTGTCGGTGAGATTCACGCCGTCATTTCTTTAAAACCGATTTTACGTGAGCGGCAACAACTTGTGTCCCGGTAATGGCTTCATCCGCATAAATATCAACCAGCACCCAGTCGCTGCGTTTGCTAACGAGATCGGTATAATAGGCGACTTGCGACTTGTAGCTGTTCAATTGCTCCTCAGTGTCGGTACTTACGCGGGCATAAGGGGCGACGCGAAGAACATCTGATAACTTTCCGGCGTTGCGATCGGATATTTTCCTACTTGCTTTAATTACTTCTACTTCGAGAGCCATGGCGTTGTCCTCCATTCTTATTTACTTGCCATCAGTTTAATAAGAGATGGGCGGACCGACAAATGTGCAAATCAAGAAGTAAGGTCCGAAATGATGTCGTAATCCCGCATCGTTTTGTTCTTTATCAAATGAAATTCGTTTTCGGTAATCAAAGATAATGCCAGCAATTGTCTTATCATAGCGATTTGCATG
>NZ_BOVJ01000158.1 GCF_018403665.1 Paenibacillus cisolokensis | reverse complement strand
TTGCGCTCGATCGCAGGTCAGTGGTATTTGGGCAGATCGTCGTCGTCTTTGCCGCCCTCGATCACTTTGAACGGTATCGGCTTGCGCTCGCGCGCCTTTGCCGGCCTGGCCGGGGGACGCGTCTTCTCGCCGCCGCGGCGTATTTGCGGTGATCCCGCTTTCGGAACCCGGAAGGCGGAAATTTGTACAGCAGAAAAATAGCGCCGAGCACCACAACGGGTATCAGCATCCGTCCCGGGTTTAAGACCAGCATATAGCCTAGGCCAAGCGCAATGAGCACAAGCAGCACGACAAACCACGGTTCCATTCTTCGGCGCATTCTCTCATTCCACCCTTTCGTCCGGCTGCGATCCGCAGCTCTTCTTGCAAGTTATGCCTTTACGTGCGGGGACGTCTGACTGTCAAGCTCCAGCATCCGTTTGAACGAAGCGATCGATACTTTAACCTGGTCGTCGTTCGGCTCCTTCGTCGTCAGTTTTTGCAGCCACAGCCCGGGATATCCGAGGTAGCGCAGCACGGGCACATCGCGCAGGGAATTGGTAAACCGCAGCACCTCGTAAGACAGCCCGATGACGAGCGGCAGCAGCAGAATTCTCAAATAAATACGCTGCCACATGTTTTCCCATTCGAAAAAGGAGTAGACGATTACGCCTACCAGCACCGTGAAGACGAGAAAACTGCTGCCGCAGCGGTAATGAAGCCGGCTGAAACGCTGCACGTTGTCCACGGTCAATTCGGCGCCGGCCTCATACGCGCTGATCACTTTATGCTCCGCGCCGTGATACTGGAACAGCCGCTTGATAATCGGCGTCATCGATATGATATACAAATAAACGAGCAAAAAGACGATTTTGATCGTGCCTTCCAGCAAATTGTGCACAATAATGTTTCGAACCTTTTGCCGAACAGCAGCTCTTCGATCGCCGCGGGGACGACGGTGAAGACGAGCTTGCCGAAAATGAACGAGAGGACGCCGGCAACGGCGACGCCGACGATCATGCTGAGGCTCCAGCCGGATTTGCTTTCCTGTTTCGAAGCCGCGCGTCCTTCCTTGCTTTCTTCTTCGGCATATTCGTCCTCTGCGTACGCTTCCATCGAAAATTCAGATGCTGCGAGCCTTTGGCGCTGGACTCCAAAATGGCCACGATGCCGCGCAATATCGGAATTTTCTTCAGCTTCTGCACCCAGGGCTTGGTGGTTCGGGGGACTTCGTAAAAGACGATTTCGTCATTTTTCCGGCGGACAGCCGTTACGTTGACGTGCTTGCCGGCGAACATGACGCCTTCTATTACAGCTTGTCCGCCGTAGATCGGTTGCGGGTCTTGCGGCAAGTGTTTGTCACCATCCTTGTACCGTTGAACGTCGACAGATTTTATGAATGCTATTCTATTGTACTTGATTGGGCGGCGAAATGCCAACGGTCGGGCGGACTTCACGGATCGCTTTATTCGCCTTCTGCCATCCGGTTTACGAAAATGCGGTTTATCGCATACTAGAAAAAACAAGCGCAAAGATCGAACACAAGCGCGCATCAGCGAGGAGGAATGCGAACGATGAACGAAGGCGGACATCAAGGCGCGCAATCCGCGCCCGAAACGAAAGAGGACCGGCCGGCTGCGGGGGCGAAAGCGTCGGACGCGCAGCAGGGGCATCATACGAATCCGTGGCTATTCGGATTGCTGATCGGGTCGTTTGCCGGACTGATCTGGGGCGCCGTGCGGTGGCTGCTTTATACGTTTCAGTTCACCAAGCTGCCGGGCTTTCTGGCCGAACCGTTCTTCCTTCACGCCTTTTTAGTGAAATGGCAAGGGCATCTCGTCGGGATCGTCTGCTTCATGGTGTTTTCCATCGCGGCGGCATATCTATACGTGCTGCTGTTTCGGCGATTGCGCGGGCCGCTGCCGGGACTCGGTTACGGGGCGTTGTGGTGGGCCATCCTGTTTTGGGCTGTCGGTCCGGCAACCGGGACGATACCGCCGCCGTTCAAGCTCGGCTGGACGACGCTGCTTTCGGAGCTGTGCGTGTTTGTGCTGTGGGGACTGTTTATCGGTTACAGCATCAACTTCGAATTCACGGACGAGGCTTCGCGGGAACCGGAAAAGTCGGGCAGCATGACCTGAATTTCGGCAGGGAGGCGTCCGGCCGCAGGAAACTCTTCTCAACCGATCGCCGATTATGTTAAAATGTCAAAGATCGGCGTATGCGCATCTGCCGTGCCGGTACAAGCGAACCGGCATCCGATGCGCGCCGGACAGGGAGACGGGGAGGAGTGTGGGGCCATATGCGCAGCATTCTGGTTTTGAACGGTCCGAACCTTAATATGCTCGGCATTCGTGAACCTGCCGTCTACGGTACGATGACGCTCGGCGACATCGAGTCGCGGGTTCGGGCGTGCGCTTCCCGGCTCGGCGTAAAGGTGGACTTTGACCAGTCGAACCACGAAGGGGAATTGATCGACCGCATTCATGCGGCCCATGGGTCTTTTGACGGCATTCTGATCAATCCCGGGGCGTTGACCCATTACAGCTACGCGCTGCGGGATGCGATCAGCTCGGTCGGATTGCCGACCGTCGAGGTGCATCTGTCCAATATTCATAAGCGGGAGAGCTTCCGGCACGTTTCGGTTATTGCGCCCGTCGCTATCGGACAGATCGCAGGCTTCGGCGCCATCGGCTACGAGCTCGGGCTGCAGGCGCTCGTCGACCATCTCGAGAGTTGAGGAGGAGTTCCATTGACGAATCGGGTAGACGCACTGCGGGCCAAGCTGGCCGACCAGGGGCTCGAGGCGATGCTTGTGGCAAGCCCGTACAACCGCCGATACATAAGCGGCTTTACGGGATCGGCGGGCATGGTGCTGATCACGACTCAAGACGCCTGGCTGCTGACCGATTTCCGCTATACGGTTCAGGCGAAGGAGCAGGCTTCGGGCTTTGCGGTCGAGGAGACGTCCAGCCCTCTTGACACGGTGCGAAGATTGCTGACGGAGAAAGGCATCCGGAGCGTCGCTTTCGAGCAGGCGCATGTCACCTATGCGGAATATGTGAAATGGGGCCAGGCGCTTGGCGGCATCGAGCTGACGCCAGCGGACAGCATCGTCGAGTCGCTGCGGATGATCAAGGACGAGACGGAGCTGGCCGTCATCCGGAAGGCCGCCAAGCTGGCCGACGATACGTTCGCCTACATACTCGGATTGCTGAAGCCCGGCATGACGGAGAAGGATATCGCGCTGGAGATGGAAGTGTATATGCGCAGCCATGGCGCGACCTCTTCGTCCTTCGATACGATCGTCGCCTCCGGCGAACGGTCTGCCATGCCGCACGGAGTGGCGAGCGACCGGGTCATCCGGGGCGACGAATTCGTCAAACTCGATTTCGGAGCGCTGCTGGACGGCTATTGCTCCGATTTGACGAGGACCGTCGTATTGGGCAAGCCGACGCAGCGGCACCGCGATATCTACAACATCGTGCTTGAGGCGCAGCTGACGGCGCTTGACGGGATTCGTCCCGGCATGACCGGCAAGGAAGCCGACGCCTTGGCCCGCGACGTCATCGCACGCTACGGCTACGGAGACTGTTTCGGCCACAGTCTGGGCCACGGCTTCGGCATGGAAATTCACGAGGCGCCAGGGCTTTCGGCGCGGAGCGATACGATTTTAATTCCCGGCATGACCGTTACGGTGGAGCCCGGCATCTACATCCCCGGCTTCGGCGGGGTGCGGATCGAGGACGACATTGTCATTACGGACAACGGGATTAAAATATTGACCTCATCCCCGAAGGAATTTACCATTCTGGGTTAAGGAACATTATTCAGGAGGTTTTTTGTGATTTCAGTCAACGATTTCAAGACAGGTTTGACCGTTGAAGTGGATGGAGACATTTTCTCGGTAATCGAATTTCAACACGTAAAGCCGGGCAAGGGCGCCGCATTCGTGCGTTCGAAGCTGAAAACCTGCGAAACGGCAACATTGTGGAAAAACGTTCCGCGCCGGCGAAACGATCGGCCGAGCCCATGTCGAGAACCGGGAAGTGCAGTACTTGTACAATTCCGGCTCGGAATATACCTTTATGGACAATGAAACGTACGACCAGTTCACGCTGGACAAAAAGCAGCTGGAATGGGAAATCAATTTCCTGAAAGAAAACATGAACGTCCATATCGCCAGCTATCAGGGCGAAATCATCGGCATTACGCTGCCGAACAGCGTCGAATTGAAAGTCGTGGAAACCGAGCCCGGCATCAAGGGCAACACCGCGACGGGCGCGACCAAAAACGCCAAACTGGAAACCGGTTTGAACGTGCAGGTGCCGCTGTTCATCAATGAAGGCGACGTGCTGCTCATCGATACGCGGGAAGGCAAATATATTTCGCGCGCATAAGCTCCTAATGCCGCTCGGCCTTGATGCCGGGCGGCATTTTTATTAAGCTGCTGAGATATTGACAGCATGGGCCGTCCGCACTAATATTTAAATAAATATTTAATTTAAATAAACATTTAAGGAGTGGAATTGACTTATGCTGAGGGCATTGCGGGCTTTTATGAAAATCGGGCGACCTGGACCGGAATTTTAGCCGCCTTCATGTTCCAGCTTGTTTTCGGTGTTGTATGGATGACCGGATACGATGGCGTAACGGATCGGACGGCCAACCTGAAAGTCGCGGTCGTCAATGAGGATCAGGAAATGGGAAGCCTTGTCGTCGGCAGTCTGGGCCGCAGCTTGCCGTTCGGGATTGTAACGGTCGATCTCCCGGAACAGGCGATGAACATGCTGAATGACCGGGATGTCCAGATGGTGCTCCATATTCCGCCGGATTTCTCGAGCCAGCTGCAAGTTCCGGGCGGGCAAGCGAGCCTGAAATACTGGATCAACGAATCGAATCCGTTCATGATCAAGAGCATCATGCAGAGCGTCGCGTCCCAGGTGACGGCGGCCGTCGACAAGCAGGCGATCGCGGCCGGAGCGGAAGCGATATTGACGCCGATGAACGTTCCGGCGGATCGGGTGAAGGAGATAGCCGCAGCTTTGTCCGAACGGGTCGTCTCCGATATCCGGTTCACGAACCCCGTTCAGGGGATGGCCAATCAGATGCTGCCGATGATGATGGTGCTTGCGTCGTATGTCGGCTCCATGATTATGGCGATGAATATCCAGCAGTCTTCGCAGGCGATCGGTTCCGCGTTCACCGCCTGGCAAAATTCGGCGCGCGCGCCGTTATCAACGTCGTATCCGCCATTGTCATCGCGTTGTTCGCGGCATCGTTGATCATGATGCTGGGCGGTCAGGCAAACAGCGGGTTTATGGCGCTATGGGGCTTTCTGTCGCTCATTCTGATGAGCTTTATGTTTTTCGCCCAGCTGTTCCTGCTGCTGTTCGGGTTCGCCGGCATGCTGTTCAACATTACCGCTTTGTCCGCCCAGCTCGTTTCGTCGGGCGCGATGGTGCCGCGCGAATTGCTCTCCGGCTTTTACCGTCATCTGGGCGACTGGCTGCCCGCTACCTATGCGGTGGAAGGAAGCATGAATCTCCTGTTCGGCGGCTCGTCGCCGGCCGGGCCCGCCTGGCTGCTCGCCGCTTTCGCCGCGGGTTCGCTTGCGCTCGGGGCGGTCATTACCGCTTTGCGCAGCGATACGGGCCGCACCAATGCGCCCGCTGCCGAAACGAAACTTGCATAATGGAGTCCTCAGCACTCATAATAGCGATAGAAACGATCGATGCGCGATCGGAACGGAGGATTGTCGATGTCATCCGATCATGATATGAAGATGCGAATATTGCTGGCGGCCAAGAAGCTGTTTGCCCAGAACGGGTTCGACGGCACATCGGTAAGACAAGTATGTGACGAGGCGGGAGCCAACGTGGCGCTCGTCTCCTACTATTTCGGCGGCAAAGAAAATATGCTGTACGCGGTGTTCCAAACGTTTATTCCGTTTCATTTGCTGCATGAGCTTGAAGATATACTTCAGCATCCGGTCAAAGGTTTGAAACGGTTAATCCGGGAAGTGATTTACGTCCGTATGAACGATCCGGAAATGATCAGAATCATCATGCAGGAAGTTTACAAGAGCACGCCGAGAATTCCGCACATTCAGCAAATGATGCTCCCGGTATGGTTCAAGCTGAAGGAGCTGCTGGTCAAAGGGAAGGAACAGGGCTATTTTCGCTACGATTCCATTGACAACACGCTGTTTTCCGTTATCGGCACCATAATCTTCTTTAAATTTACCGATTATTTCAAGCCGCTGATGTCGGAGCCGCCTTCCCCCTATGAAGAGGTTGTCCGGGACACGACGCGGTTCATATTCAATGCGCTCGGCGCTTCGGAATGGTTGGAAGAAGAGGACTCCTGATGAATCGGCTCTGCCCAAAACGGCTCCGGTATGTTATAATAAAACACTGTATGTATATGCGAAGAGTGGGAGTGAATCAGTTTTGTCCTTGATTGTGATGAAGTTCGGCGGCAGTTCAGTCGGTACGACGGAACGGATGCAGCGCGTTGCGCAGCGGATAGTCGAGAAAAAGACGGCCGGCGACCGGGTCGTCGTCGTCGTGTCCGCCATGGGCGATACGACCGACGATCTGATCGACCAGTCGAAGCTGCTCAACGACAATCCTCCCGCAAGGGAGATGGATATGCTGCTGACGACAGGGGAACAGATCTCGGTTGCTCTGCTGTCGATGACGATACACAAGCTCGGTCATTCGGCTATTTCAATGACGGGCTGGCAGGCGGGCATCCGCACGGATGCGGTGCACGGAAAGGCGAGAATTACCGACATTCGCCCGGACCGCATTCACCGCGCGCTGGATGAAGGCCAAATTGTGATCGTTGCCGGATTCCAGGGTATGACCGAGGACGGCGAAATTACGACGCTCGGACGAGGCGGCTCCGATACGACAGCCGTAGCGCTCGCGGCGGCGATTCAGGCCGACGTGTGCGAAATCTACACCGACGTCGACGGCGTATATTCGACCGACCCGCGCGTTGTCAAATGCGCGCGCAAGCTGAATGAAATTTCTTACGATGAAATGCTGGAGCTGGCGCATCTCGGCGCTGCGGTGCTTCACCCGCGCGCGGTGGAGTATGCCAAGCATTACAACGTGAAGCTTGTCGTCAGATCCAGCTTTACGCAGAACGAAGGGACGAGTGTGAAGGAGGAAGCTGTCATGGAGCAGGGCGTCGTCGTACGGGGCATCGCGTTCGAAAAAAACGTGTCGAGAATCAGCATTATGGGAGTCGAGGATGTTCCGGGCGTTCTGGCCGGCGTGTTCGGCGCGCTTGCGGAAGCAGGGATTGACGTCGATATTATCGTGCAAAGCGGCGTGAAGGACGGCAAGGCCGATTTTTCCTTTACGCTCGGATTGGGCGACCGGGACAAGGCGTTGTCCGTTATCGAAGGAATCCGGAGCAAAGTGCCGTACCGCGAAGTGACCAGCGAGGAAGGGCTCGTCAAAGTATCGATCGTCGGCGCCGGCATGGTCAGCAATCCCGGAGTCGCCGCTTCGATGTTCAAGACGATCTCGAGCCTCGGCGTCAGCATCAAAATGGTCAGCACATCGGAAATCAAGGTGTCTTGCGTCATCGACGCCGAACATCTGAACGACGTCGTGCGGGCGCTGCATACCGCATACGGCCTGGATACGTCGGAGCAGGCGTTCGTCGGCGGTCCGCAAGAGCGCCGCTAACGAAGGACGTTACCGGACGGACCGGACTCATCGTCATCGCATCGTCATCATAATCGGAGAACGGACAGAGCAAAACCTTCCGCCGCACGGACGGTTTTGCTCTTTTTTGCCGCCGCCCCATGCTATATTTTGCCGGCTATGAAGATGAAGACCTTGTACAGCAAGGCGGTAATGCCGGCGGCCATCAGCGGGCCGACCGGAATGCCGCGGAAGAACACGATGCCGATAATGGAACCGATTACGAGTCCGATGATGAGCTGGGGATCGATGCGGAGCATCTCCAGCCCTTTGCCGTTGACATATGTGGCGGCCGCCCCGCCGATCAGCGCGAGCCATCCGGGCCATGACGTGAGCGCCGCCGTCAATTCCTTCATCTGAATACGGCCCGACGCGAACGGCACGAGAACGCTGAAGGTAAGGAACAAGAGACCGAGCTCCAGTCCGCGCCGCTCGATGACCGGCAAGTATCGTTCGAGATGAACGAGCTTGACGGCCAGCAGGACGCAAGCGGCTGTCGATATAATCGGCGAACGGCCGACGAGGCCGATAATGATCAAGCCCACCAATATGATTTCACCGCTCATGAGCAAGCTCCAATCCGTCGTCGGGAATTGCCGCTTCCGCCGCATGCTGCAAGCCGGAAGGGGGCTTTAGTCCATTGTATGGACCAAGCCCCCGGTTTATGTCATCCCCGTCCGCCCGCAAGTGCGCCGCTCTCCGTCCGCCATGGCACTGTCCGGCAGATGTCGACGCGCGCGCACGCCTCCACATCCGCTTCCATGCCGAGCTGCGCGAGTTTGCGGCCGCCGGAGCTCCGCCTCAGCGCATCCGTCAGGGTATGCGAACGTTCGCGGTACAGCGCCAGCATCGCGCTGCCGAAATCGTCCAGTTCCAGCTTCCCGGATGTCAATTGCCGCATCCGATCCGCGATCGCCCCGGCGCATAATCCATCTTCCAGCGCGAATTGGCCGCGGGAGCCGGCACACAGAATGACGATATCGCGCCCGCCGGCCAGCGCGCTGCGCGCACAGGCGAGAGCGTTCAGGAACGAGCCCGCGAGCAAGCCGTCCGCGTTCGCCGCCAGACGTATCGCCCGCGTCCCGTTCGTTGTCGTCAGCACGATGCGCCGTCCGGAGACGATTTCCGGCGCATAGTCGGAAGGCGAGTTGCCGCAATCAAAGCCCGGAACCGCGCGTCCGTCCCGCTCTCCTCCCAGAATATCTCCCGGTCGCCGCAGCGCCGCCGCTTCGTCGGCCGTCAATGCCGGAACGACTTCGTCCGCTCCGTTCGCAAGCGCCGTCACAATCGTGCTGGTCGCCCGCAGCGCATCGATGACGATGGCCGTCCGCCCGGCGAAGCGCCCGGCTTCCGCATCCTCCAGCGTCGCGATCACGTCCACCCGCATGTTACGTTCGTACCCGCCTTCCCCGTCCGGCATGCCGGAGGCTTCATATCATATAGACGATCGGCTCCGGCCGCATTCCGAACTCGAACGTATCGGAGCGCAGACCGCGCCGCATCGTCTCCACGGACAGCGCTTCGGCAGGCGGAATGTTGCCCAGATGGACGGCGGGGCCGAACCGCTTCAGCAGCAGCGCCTGCTGGCTTTTGAGCGGGGCTTCCCACATCAACCTTCCGGTATCGGATACGGTACGGGCGATCGTATCGAGCAGTTCCTCGCGGCAGTTCCCGTTTTCATCGAATAGCCCGACGCCGATTCCCGACTCCCTCGCTTCCACCGTAATGAGAGCGGCCCCGGCTGCCCAGTCCGCATCGGCCGTAGCCGCCAGACCGTCGGGATCGATCCGCGCCCCGTTCGTTTTTTGCCGTATTCGGTCAGAACGGTCAGCCCGTTCGCGATACCTTCCCGGATCAAATCCGTCCGGAGCGACCGGCTCACTTCGATCGTTCCGTCCGACACCTCGACTCCGTTGAACCCGAAGCGGCAGATCGCTCGAAAAATTCGCTTACTTCGCCTTGATTTACCGCCGCTTCCAGCAGCGTCCCTCCGGGCGTCACGACAATCCCGCGGGCTGTGGCCAGAGCGATTTTCTCGGTCAGCAGATCGTCCGGGTACAGGGCCGAAGTGCCGAAGCCAAGCTTGATAATATCGACATACGGGCCTGCCAACTCCAGAAAATCGACAAAGGCGCTGCGTCCCAGCCCTTTATCGATAATCATCGTTTGCCCGGTTTCGGCGAAGCGGACATTCGTTGTCTTGCGTTGCGCCGGCCAGATATTCGCTTGGCTTCGTCTACCGCTTGGATCTCGCAGTTCGGACGGCCATATTTCCGTTTGGGTTGTTCCCATCGGTCTGATCTCCTCGCTTCTGTTATGCTGATCATATTTCAGACGTCAAGTCTGCTTGCAATATATGCAGCCGCATCCGGGCAGGTGCCCGGCCTAAATGCAGACAGGCTTGCATACATATGAATCAATCCTATCCCGCTGAAGGAGGTGAGACGGCCGGATGGTCAACAAAATTGTGATGAGCATGGCGATGCTGCGCGTGTTCTCGGGCTCGATCGAAATATGCGCGGCGCTGCTTATGATCCGGCTGAACCAGGTGGACAAGGCGCTCGCCGTCAATTCGTCGCTGGCGCTGGTCGGCCCGCTTATTCTGATTTCGACGACGACCATCGGACTCGTCGGCCTGTCCGACAAGCTGTCGCTGGACCGATTCGTCTGGGTCGTTGCCGGCGTTGCCTGTTTGTTGATCGGAATTTTAAAAAAATAAATCTATGAACCTTCCGGATTGCAGTCGGCCGTCATATTTTAGCCGGACAGGCATAGACATGTATCGATCAGATCTAACCCCGGGAGGTACCAACCATGCTCGAACGCGTGACGCATCTCTTGCCGCCGGAAATGGCCGCCGTGCTGGGACGGCTGCCGGACGGCGTGAAGGATCGGCTGGAGGAAATCCGGGTGCGCGAAGGACGTCCGCTGGAGATCGGTTTTGGCGGCGAATCCCGGTTTGCGGGCGAAGACGGCTCGCTGCGGCATACACCGGAGCAGGCTTACCGTCCTTCGTCCGAGTTGTGCCGAAAAATGTTGGAGCGGATGACGAATCATTCGCTATACGCGATGGAAGAAGAGCTGCGCAGAGGCTACATTACCGTTTCGGGCGGGCACCGCATCGGCCTGTGCGGGCGCACCGTGCTGGAACGCGGCGCCGTTCGGGGCATTCGCGATATCGGCGGATTCAATATCCGGATCGCCCGCGAAGTGGTCGGGGCGGCGGACGGGCTGCTGCCGCAGCTGGCCGACCGGACGCGGGGCACGATCGTCTCGACGCTCGTGTTGGCCCCGCCGCAGCAAGGGAAGACGACGCTGATCCGGGATTTGGCCCGCTCGATCAGCTACGGGCTGTATGCAGGATCGGGAGGGATGCGCCGGGAAGGCCGCAAGGTGGCGATCGTCGACGAACGATCGGAAATCGCGGCATGCGTCCGGGGAGTACCGACATTCGATGTCGGCCCGCGCACCGACGTCATGGACGCTTGCCCCAAAGCCGAGGGCATGATGATGATGCTCCGATCGATGTCGCCCGACGTTCTCGTAGTGGACGAGATCGGGCATGCCGAAGATGCTGCGGCGCTGCGGGAGGCGGTTCACGCCGGCGTCAGCGTCATCGCCACGGCGCATGCGCGCGACCTGCAGGATGCGCGCGACCGGCCGGCCTTGCGCGAATTGATCGAGGAAGGCGCGTTCGCCGCTTTCATCGAGCTGCGCCGCACGGCGGAAGGATTCCGCTCCCGCGTTCTTCGTCCCGGACCGGGAGCGCTTGCCCGGGAACCGACGGCGCTGCAACCGGAGCGGCCGTTATGCTGAAGTTGATCGGCGCAGCGCTCATTCTGTTCGCCGGCACGATGATCGGCTTTCAGCAGGCCGCGCGCCTGGCGGCGCGGCCCCGTCATATCCGGACCTTGCTTCATACGCTGCAGCGTCTCGAGACGGAAATCGGTTACGGCTACACACCGCTGCCGGAAGCGCTGGAGCGTGCGGCCGAGCATACGCCGGAACCGCTGGCCGCCATGCTGAAGGAGGCGGCGAAGCGGCTCGATGACGCGGACGGTCCCTCTTTCCGCGAAAGCTGGAGCCGGGCAATCGAAGGACACTGGGCCAACTCTGCCATGCGAAGCCCCGAGAAGGCGGCCCTGATTCGGCTCGGATCCTCGCTCGGCATCAGCGACAGAGAAGACCAGGTCAAACATCTGCGGCTGGCCATGCAGCAGCTTAAAGCGGAAGAGGATGCGGCAAGGGACGATCAGGAGCGTTACGAAAAGCTGTGTAAAAGTCTCGGCGTATTAGTCGCAGCGCTGATCGTCATATTGATCGTTTAGTGGGGTGCCGCAAAGATGAATATGGATGTCAGCGCCATCTTCCAAATCGCCGGTATCGGCATCATTGTCGCGATGATCCATACGGTGCTCAAGCAAATGGGCAAGGAAGATATGGCGCATTGGGTAACCGTCATCGGATTTGTCGTCGTATTGTTTATGGTTGTCCGGCTGTTGAACGAGCTGTTTCAGGAAATCAAGACGATCTTCCTGTTTCAGTAGCGGCAGTAGGTGAGCGGATATGGAAATCATTCAGATCGTCGGATTCGGTCTGATCGCGACGGTGCTCATTCTCGTCGTGAAAGAGCAGAAGCCGATGTTCGCGTTTCTGCTGGCGACGTTTGCCGGCCTGGTTATCTTTCTGTTTCTGCTTGGCAAAATCGAGGCGATCATTGCCGTTCTGGAGGAACTGGCGAACCGCACCGGCATCCCGTCCATCTACTTGAAGACGATTCTGAAAATTATCGGCATTGCCTATATTGCCGAATTCGGCGCACAGATCGTAAGGGACGCGGGGCAGGAAAGTATCGCCTCCAGAATCGAATTTGCCGGCAAAGTGCTCATTCTCGTCATGGCCGTACCGATTATCAGCGTTGTGGTCGATACGGTCATCGGACTGCTGCCGGCAGGGGGTTGAACGTTATGAGGCTGCTGTCCGCATGCCGCATTACCGCGATCACGCTGCTGCTTTTGTCAGGCTGCGCTTTCGCCGCAGCGGTAGAAGCATCCGCATCCGAAGAAGCCGCCGCACCCACCGGGAATGAGAATGCGGCCTCCCTGCCCGGCCGGCTGGCGGACGAGCAATTGCGGGACGTCGATACGGAAGCGGTGGAGCGCTACTGGAATCGGCTGAAGGAGGAATACCGCGACTTCTTCCCGGACCGCCGGCTGCCCGGATTCGCCGAAATGGTCGTGCCGGGAGGAGAGGGACTGAATCTGTCGACAGTGCTGAACGGCCTGCTGCGGTTTTTGCTTCAAGAGGTGCTGTACAACGGCAAGCTGCTTGTGACGATCGTTCTGCTGACCGTATTCAGCATGCTGCTGGAAACGCTGCAAAGCGCCTTCGAACGCAATGCGGTCAGCAAGGTGGCGTATGCGATCGCCTATATGGTGCTGATCGTGCTGGCGGTCAACAGCTTTCATGTCGCCATCGGGTACGCCAAGGATGCAATCGGCGGAATGGTTCAGTTCATGCTGGCGATGGTGCCGCTCTTGCTCACGCTGCTCGCTTCCATGGGAAGCATCGTGACGGTGTCCATCCTTCATCCGCTCATCATTTTCATGATTCATGCGGTCGGCACGCTGATTTACAGCTTCGTCTTTCCTTTGCTGTTTTTCTCGGCCGTACTGCATATCGCCAGCGCTTTGTCGGAACGGTTCAAAGTCACCCAGCTGGCCAACCTGCTGCGCCGGATTGCAGTCGGCGTCATGGGCGTCATGCTGACCGTCTTTCTCGGCGTCATCTCGATCCAGGGCGCGACGGGCTCGGTCACGGACGGCGTCACGATGCGGACGGCCAAGTTCGTCTCAAGCAACTTCGTTCCGGTCGTCGGCAAAATGTTCTCGGATGCGGCGGATACCGTGCTGTCCGCTTCGCTGCTCGTCAAAAACGCCGTCGGTATCGCGGGCGTCGTCATCCTGCTGTTTCTGTGCGCGTTCCCGGCGCTGAAAATATTGACGCTGGCGTTAATTTACAACATCGCCGCCGCCGTCATGCAGCCGCTCGGCACAAGTCCGATCATTGCATGCCTGCAGACGATTGGCAAGTCGATGATTTATATATTCGCGGCACTTGCGGCCGTTAGCCTGATGTTTTTTCTGGCGGTCACGATCATATTGACGGCGGGCAACGCGGCCGTCATGGTCAGATAGCGGCCCCGCGCAAGGAGGGGATCGGATGCTCGAATGGCTTGGCGGATGGCTCAAGGAAATCGTCGCCATCATTTTGCTGGCGGCTTTCATCGATCTGCTGCTGCCGAACAAGGCGATGCAGCGCTACGTGCGGCTCGTCGTCGGCCTGATCATCCTGCTCGCGCTGCTGTCTCCGCTGCTGCGGCTCATACAGGGCGATATCGGCAGCCGTCTGGCCGCCGGTGTCCGCATCTGGAACGAGTCCGATGCCGAAAGCGACGTGCGGATGCCGTCGCTCGATGCGATCCGGGAAGATGCCGGAAGGCTGCGGACCGGGCGGGAGCTGCAGGCCGCTTCCCTGACGGAGGAACGGCTGGCCGAAGCGATGAAGGCGGAAATTGTCCGCCGTACCGGAGCGCCGGTCGCGGAAGTGAGCGTCCGGTTGGAAAAGGAAGAGGTGAGAGACGATGTCCCGAACGCCATCGCGTCCGTAACGGTCACCTTGCAAGGGGAACGGGCGCCGGAAGCCGGAGCGGCCGGCGACGAGATCGGGCCGGTCGAGGAGATCGCCCCCGTCATCGTCGATGTCGATGTGGAATCCGAAGAGAAGGTGTCCGGAAGCCCGGACGGCTCTGACCCGCTCGAAGCCGAACCGGAATCGGAAGCGGCCTGGGCGCCGGCCGGACCGGCGGCGGCGAAATCGATTCGCAGCGTGCTGGAGTCCGGCTGGGGGGTCCTTCCGGATCAGGTGTACGTGCGGGTGCCGTCAGACTCCGGGGCTCGCTGATCCTGCGGGCGAAAGGCGGCGGCAAGTCGGCGATTCGGCAAGTCGGAACCGCGCCGAAACGTCCGCTAATTCAAGGTGGGGGAGGGATGAAGGTGGCCAAATGGCTGGAAGGGCTGGAAGCGCTGGTGGGCGGCGGTCCGGGCGGCCCGAAACGGGTCCGGACGTTTCGCTGGCTGCTCGTCATCGGCGGCATCGGCGCGGCGCTCATGCTTCTGAGCTCGTTCCTGAATGTCAAGCAGGTGGAACCGGTGGCGGATCAGCCCCCTTCGGCCTCCGGCGACGAAGCGGCATGGGCTGCGCGGAACGATGTCGAGACGCCGTTCGAAGCGATCGAGCGCCCGCTGGAAAATCGGATCAAGGAGATTCTGGAGAAAATCGTCGGGGTCGGAACGGTCGATGTGCTCGTCACGATCGATTCCACGGAGGAAGTGGTTTACGAAAAAAATGAAAATTTTTCGCAGCAGGTCACGGACGAAAACGACAAAAACGGGGGGCGCCGCCACATCACTTCGGTAACCCGGGACGGCCAGGTCGTCATTTACGAGGAATCCGGCGATCAGCAGCCGGTCGTGACGAAGAAGATCAAGCCGAAAATCCGGGGCATTCTGATCGTCGCCAGAGGAGCCGAAGATGCCACGGTACGCAGACTGATTCTGGATGCGGTGCAGAAAGGCATCCGCGTCCCGGTCAACAGCATTTCGGTCGTACCGAGAAAACAGCAGTGAGTTCGCAGAAACGGTTTTCGATATCGCCAAGGCAAAATGAAATGGGAGGGTGTTCAAATGAATTCGAAAAAGCAAACGGTCTGGCTTGTGTCGATGTTAAGCTTGATGGTCGTGCTGTCGGCGTATTATTTGTTTACGGAGGACGTCAAAACGCCTGATCTGCTGACGGACAATACGCAAACCGGGCAAAACGGCGACGCTGCCGAAGCCGGCGGCATTGTCGTCGACGAGGTCGGACGCGAGGGCGCCGCAGAGGACACCGGTACGGACGGGCTGAGCGATGCGGACCGGGAAGTGCTGGAGCGGCTTGACGCGCAGGGGATGATCGCAGGCAGCGTATTCGACGATATGCAGTACAAGCGGGAGCAAAACTTTATAACCCAATATGATAAACTGATGGCGACGATCAACGATTCGAAATCGAGCGACGACGAAGCGGCCGCCAAAGCGGCCGAAGAGCTTAACGAGCTCGAGGACAAATACGCGAAAATAACCGACATCGAAACGAACTTGCAGCAGCAGTACAATATGGCGGTCGTGACCGAAGAGAATGATCGTTACAAAGTCGTCGTGCAAAGCGAAAATCTGGACCGAAGCCAGGCAGTCGGCATCGTGGAGCTTGTCATGAACGAAATGGATGTCGAGCCGCACCAGATCACCGTGCAATATGTGCCCTAACCGCATCGCAGCTGCCGCTTGCGCGGCTTTCGACCTCTGCCCGGTCTTGCGCCGGGCAGAGTTTTTTTTGCAGCCGCACCCGACAGCTTTTCCAAAAATGATTCGTGTTCTTCCCGGATTATGATATAATACATTCGTTATGCTGCGGTATGCCTGAATATTTGGCCCGCGCAAATCGGGGCCGGACCGCTTACCCTGCTGTTTTGCTTTGGATTATGGTAAGGAGTGAAGCTGCTCTATGTTCAAATTGAGTGAAATTAAAGAGTTGATAAAGCTGCTCGACCAAACCTCCGTTCAGGAGCTGGAAATTGAAAATGACGGCGCTCGCCTGCTCATCCGCAAGCCCGGCAAGACCGAGGTGGTGAACGTGCATACGCCGCAAATCGCGCCCGCTTACGCGGTTCCGGCGGCTCCTCAGGCCGCGCCGAGCGCGCCGGCAGCGCAGCCGGAACCGGCGAAGCCGGCCGATGCCGGCACCGGTTCCGACGCCGGACTGCACCGCATCGTTTCGCCGATGGTCGGCACGTTTTATCGCGCGCCGTCTCCGGACGCTCCGCCTTTCGTCAATGTCGGGGACCGCGTGACGGAGAAGACGGTCGTATGCATCCTCGAAGCGATGAAACTGATGAACGAGCTGGAAGCCGAAGTGCGCGGCGAAATCGTCGAGATTCTGGTAGAGAACGGACAGCTGGTAGAGTTCGGGCAACCTTTGTTCCTGGTTAAGCCCGAGTGACCGTCCGCCTTGCGGCGCGATTAACCCAGTTGAAAGGAGCTCCGACGTTGAAATTTCAAAAATATTGATCGCCAACCGCGGGGAGATTGCAGTTCGCATCATTCGCGCCTGCCGCGAAATGGGCATCGCGACGGTGGCCGTCTATTCCGAAGCCGATCGCGAGTCGCTGCACGTCAGGCTTGCGGATGAAGCGTATTGCATCGGACCGACGGCATCGAAGGACAGTTACTTGAATTTGACCAACATTATGAGCGTCGCGACGCTGACCGGCTGCGACGCCATTCATCCCGGCTACGGCTTTTTGGCGGAGAACGCCGATTTTGCGGAAATTTGCGAGTCCTGCAATATCGCCTTTATCGGCCCTTCGCCGGAAGCGATCAGCAAGATGGGGGACAAGTCGGTTGCCAAGCAAACGATGAAAGAGGCCGACGTTCCGGTCATTCCGGGTTCCGACGGGCTTGTGGAAGACGTCGACGAAGCGGTTCGCATCGCCCGCGAGATCGGCTATCCGGTTATTATAAAGGCGACGGCCGGCGGCGGAGGCAAAGGCATCCGCATCGTCGAGAACGAGGAAGAGCTTATTCAGCAAATGACGGCCGCCCGGCAGGAAGCGGAGAAAGCTTTCGGCAACGCCGGGATTTATCTGGAGAAATATTTGACGGGCATGAAGCATGTGGAAGTGCAAATTATGGCGGACAAGCACGGCAACGTCGTCCATCTGTTCGAGCGGGATTGCTCGATTCAGCGCCGGCGCCAGAAGCTTGTGGAGGAAGCGCCTTGCCCCGTTATGACTGACAAGCTGCGCGAGCGCATGGGGCAGGCTGCCGTCAGAGCCGCCAGAGCCGTCAATTATTCCGGGGCAGGAACGCTCGAGTTTTTGCTCGGTCCGGACGGAAACTTTTATTTCATGGAGATGAATACGCGCATTCAGGTCGAGCATCCGGTTACGGAAATGATTACGAACGTCGACCTGATCCGCGAGATGATCGCCGTCGCCGAAGGGCGCCCGCTGTCGTTCCGGCAGGAGGACATTGCCATTAACGGCTGGTCGATCGAATGCCGGATCAATGCGGAAGACCCGGACCGGAATTTCATGCCTTCCGCGGGCCAGATCCAGTTTTATTTGCCGCCTGGCGGGCCGGGAGTCCGGGTCGACAGCGGCGCTTATCCGGGATATGTCATTTCGCCGCATTACGATTCGATGATCGCCAAGCTGATCGTATGGGGGCCGACCCGCGAGGAAGCGATCGCCCGCATGAAACGGGCCTTGGGAGAGTTTGCCGTCGACGGCATCCGGACGACGATCCCTTTCCATATGAAGCTGATGAATCATCCGAAGTTCAGGGAAGGGCGCTTCGATATCAAGTTTCTCGAAGAGCACGATCTCGACGAGCTGCCGGACGAAGGCGAAATCGTTCCGGATCGGTAAGCGCCGTTTGTCATATTTCTCACCAAATGTTATAGTATAAAAATAAGAAGCGGAAAAGCCCTGGCCGCGGGCCGGGGCAAAATCGCGACTAGTGGGAGGTGTTTGCGAAGTGAGCACGATTTTAGCGGCGGATTACGAGAAAACGGACATCGGCAGCATTCAGATCGCCCCCGAAGTTATTGCGGTTATTGCAGGTTTAGCGACGATTGAAGTGGAAGGCGTTGCCGGGATGAGCGGAGGTCTGGCCGGCGGCATCGCGGAATTGCTCGGACGGAAAAATCTGTCCAAAGGGGTCAAAGTTGAAGTCGGTCAGCGCGAAGCGGCGGTAGACGTTTCCATTATCGTGGAATACGGGCAGCGGATACCGGAAATCGCTGCGGACATCCAGCGGAATGTCAAGCGCTCCATCGAGACGATGACCGGACTGAATGTCGTGGAAGTGAACGTACATATTCATGATGTTCATTTTAAGCCAGCTGACAAGCCGGAAGAAGAAGATTCCGCCCAACGGGTGAAATAACGATAGCATTCGCAAGTTCCCCCTCGTGATGGGCATGCCGCTCGGCGCAAGGGGGATTTTTATTCTGTTTGCCAGAGGAGGAGACGAGGGTGGCCCAAATCTTGGACAGGCTCCTGCTTTTTTTATTCAGTTTGGTTGTCGGCATGTTGGCTGCCGTACTGTTTGCCGCCGGAATCGGCTGGATTCCTGAAGCGGTCTCGGAACGTTTCGTCGATCAGTTGTACACGCGCGGATGGCTGCAGCTGACCGTCGTAATCGCCGCCGCAGTAACTTTTATTGTAAGCTTCCGGCTGTTCTACGTATCGCTGCGCCGGAGCGGACCGACCGCTTCCTCGATCGACCAGCGGACCGAATACGGCGATATTCGCATTTCGCTCGAAACGGTGGAGAATATCGCGCTCAAAGCTGCCGCCCGGCATCGGGGCGTTAAAGATCTGAAAGCCCGCATCCGCTTTAACGAAGCGGGACTCGATATCGTGCTGCGGGCGGTCGTGGACGGCGAAACCCCGATTCCGGTGTTGACGGAAGATATGCAGAAAGCCGTTAAGGAGCATGTGGAAGAGGTGACCGGAATTCCGGTAGCCGGCGTCGGTGTCTTCGTGGCGAACGTCATCCAGTCGGGCGCGTTCAAAAGTCGCGTAGAATAGAGGTGATGGGCCCATGTGGAAGGAATGGTGGTCATCCGGCAGCGGACGCATCATCGGCGTCACGGCAGGGATCTTTTTCGGGTTTTTGTATTTGTTCGTAGGTTTTTGGGACATGCTGTTTTTTGCGCTGCTCGTCTTTATCGGATATGTTGTGGGCAAACAGAAGGATACGGACAGCGGACCGCTTCTTCCGTGGCGGCGGTTAAGCGAATGGGTCATGGACAGGTGGCGCCCGTTCAGATAATCCTGTGGTCTCCTCCGTACTCCGGACGCCGGAATGCCGGCATTTTTCGGGGCAGGGAGGAGATCATAGGTTTTTTTAGGGATGTCGTTCAGCAGCAAAAGATTAAGTAGAAGCGTCGTTCTATAGTTCCTATAGCCCAGACGACGATCAGGAGGTTCCATGAAACGTAGGTTAGCACGCGAAATTGCGGTACAAAGCCTGTACCAGATGGAAATGAACGAAGTGTCCGGCGCGGAAGCGGTCGATATGCTTATGGAAGAAATGCGCGAAGAGAACGAGATCGGCGCGGATCCGGCGGAAGCGGACAAAACGGAAGCGTTCGCGCGGGAGCTTGTGGCCGGCGTGTTTGAGCGGAAAGCCGCGATTGACCGTCTTCTTCAGGAGGCGCTGACCGGCTGGCAAGTGGACAGGCTGTCCCGCGTCGACCGCCAGATTTTGAGGCTGGCATGTTATGAGATGGTGTTTCGCGACGATGTTCCGCCCAAGGCGGCGATCAACGAGGCGATCGAACTGGCCAAACATTTCGGAACGGACGAGTCGGGGAAATTCGTCAACGGCGTGCTTGGCCGATTGATCCAAAGCTTGGACCGTTATCGGAACGAACGATAGCCAAAGGCTTATTCGCCCGCAGCGGATTGCGGAAGGCAAGGAAAGGAGAAAATGAAAATGAGCGCGCAGCGTATTGATGGGAAACAAATCTCGGAAAGTATACGGAAGGAGCTCGCCCGTGAGGCCGAACAGCTAAAATCGCAAGGCATCGTGCCGGGCCTCGCGGTCGTGCTGGTCGGTGAAGATCCGGCATCGAAAGTGTATGTCGGCAGCAAAGAGAAGGCATGCCACCAGCTCGGCTTCTATTCGGAAGTTCATCGGCTGCCCGAATCGACCACGCAGGAAGAGCTGCTGGCGCTGATCGACCGGCTCAATGCGCAGCCGACGGTTCACGGCATATTGGTGCAGCTGCCGTTGCCGCGCCATATTGACGAGAAGGCGGTCATTGACGCGATTGCGCCCGAGAAGGATGTGGACGGCTTCCATCCGATCAGCGTCGGCAATCTCGTCATCGGCGACGACAGCCTGCTGCCGTGCACGCCCGCCGGCGTAATCGAGCTGATCAAGCGCAGCGGCGTCGAAATTGCCGGGAAGCACGCGGTCGTTATCGGCCGCAGCAACATTGTCGGCAAGCCGGTCGCCATGCTTCTGCTCCGCGAGAATGCGACCGTAACGATCTGTCATTCGCGGACGGCCGATTTGCCGGCGATTGCGCGGCAGGCCGATATTCTCGTCGTGGCGATCGGACGCCCGAAGGCGATTCGGAGAGATTGCGTCAAGCCGGGCGCCGTCGTCATCGACGTCGGCGTGAACCGGCTCCCGGACGGCAAGCTGGCCGGCGATGTCGATTACGACGATTGTCTCGACGTCGCCGGGGCCATAACGCCCGTACCCGGAGGCGTGGGACCGATGACGATTACGATGCTGATGAAAAATACGCTCGAAGCGGCCAAGCGGATCGGCCGGTAGCGGCGTCCGGAAATGGAGGGAGTGACGCCGATGGCGGAGCAGCCCCGCATCTATTCCATCAAGGAAATCAACCGCTATATCGGAATTAAGCTGGAGTCCGACAATTTGCTGAACGATGTCTGGCTAAGGGGCGAAATTTCGAATTTCACCCACCATTCCAGCGGACATATGTATTTTACGCTAAAGGACAAGGACAGCCGGCTGAAATGCATCATGTTCGCCTCTCACAACAGACGGCTGCCGTTTATTCCCCGCGAAGGGACGAAAGTTATCGCGCGCGGCAACGTGTCGGTGTATGAGCGCGACGGCACTTATCAATTTTATGCGACCCAGATGCAGCCCGACGGCATCGGCAGCCTGTATCTGGCCTTCGAGCAGCTGAAGAAGCGGCTCGAAGCGGAAGGATTGTTTCACCCGGCGCGGAAGCGTCCGATTCCCCGTTTTCCGAAGGCGGTCGGCGTCATCACGTCGGCCACCGGGGCGGCCGTCCGGGACATTCTGATTACGCTCGGACGCAGGCATCCGTCGGTGCCGGTCGTCCTGTATCCGGCGATCGTACAGGGCCGCCAGGCGGCGCCGGACATCGTCCGCGCGATCGAAACGATGAACCGCTACGGCGAAGTGGACGTACTGATCGTAGGGCGCGGCGGCGGATCGCTCGAAGAGCTGTGGGCGTTCAATGAGGAATCGGTCGCCCGCAGCATCGCCGCTTCGAAAATTCCGGTCATTTCCGCCGTCGGACATGAGACCGATTTCACCATCGCCGACTTCGTCGCGGATCTCCGCGCGCCGACGCCGACCGCCGCCGCGGAGCTGGCCGTTCCTCATGTGGAAGAACTGAAGGCACAGCTCGAGCAGCTTCGCCAGCGATTGCGGCAGGCGCTTAGGATGTCGCTGCGGAGCAAGCGGGAAAGACTGCTGCGGGTGAGACGATCGCCGTTCTTCCTTCATCCGCGCAAATATTTGCTGGAGCAAGCGGAACGGCTCGACCGTCTGACGGACAAGCTGACGCTGCGTACGACGCGGCTTGTCGAACGGCAGCGCGAGCGGCTTACCCGGCTGGAGACGGCGCTCGCTGTCCGCCATCCCGGCCAGCGGGCGGCGCTTGCGGCGAGCCGGCGGACGGAGATGTCGAGAAGGCTGGAGCAGGCGATGCAAGCGCTGCTGCGCAGCAAGCGGGTGCAGCTGGCCGGAACGGTCCGGCACCTGGACGCTCTCAGTCCTCTGAAGGTGATGTCCCGCGGATACAGCCTCGTCTACGACGAGCGGGAGCGAACGCTGATCAAATCGATCCGCCAGGTTCAGCCGGGCGATATGGTGAAGGTGAAGCTTGCCGACGGTCATTTGGACTGCCATGTATGGGGAATGGGAGGAGAGTTGCCGGATGGAGACGGAGAACAATAAAGGGCAAGAACTGACATTCGAACAAGCGATGGAGCGGCTCGAAGCGATTGTGGAGCGTCTGGAAAATGGCGACGTTCCGCTCGAGACCGCCATCGATTTGTTTCAGGAAGGAATGCGGCTTTCGCAGCTGTGCGGAGGCAAGCTGGAGCAGGTCGAGCGTAAGATCGAAATGTTGATTGAAACGGAGCAAGGTTTCGTCAAGAAGCCGTTCGTTCCGGTGAATGATGACAAAGGGGATTGAAAGGTTGAAGGAGCAGCATAAACCGTTGCAGCAATATTTGGCGGAACAGGCTGGACGCATTGAAGATGCGCTGAAAACGGCGATTCCGGCAAATTGGGACGTACCGGACAAACTGAAAGACGCGATGATGTATTCGATCGAAGCCGGAGGCAAGCGGTTGCGTCCGGTTTTGGTGTTGGCCGCGGCCGAAGCGGTGAAAGGCGATGCGCAAGCTTCGGCGTGCGCGCTGCCTGTTGCCTGCGCGGTCGAAATGGTCCATACTTATTCGCTCGTGCATGACGATTTGCCGGCGATGGATAACGACGATTACCGCCGCGGCAAGCTGACCAATCATAAAGTATTCGGGGAAGCGATGGCCATTCTGGCCGGCGACGGCTTGCTGACGCACGCTTTTTACGTAGCGGCTCAGGCGACTCGCCAGCATGGCGTACCGGCGGAAACGACGCTCGCCGTTATCGAAGATTTGGCCCGGCTGGCCGGCTTACCCGGCATGGTCGGCGGTCAGGCCGCAGACGTTCTGGGCGAGCAGGGCGTCACGTCGGCGGAGGAACTCCGAAGCATCCATCTGCGCAAAACGAGCGCGCTGATCTCGTTCTCGCTTGTCGCCGGAGGCAGAATCGGCGGCGCGGACGATAGGCAGCTCGACGCTCTTTCCCTGTTCGGGCGCAACATCGGACTTGCCTTCCAGATTCAGGACGATATTCTCGATCTGATCGGCGATGAGCAGAAGCTGGGGAAAAAAGTGCAGAGCGACCTCAGGCAGAACAAGGTGACGTACCCGTACTTGCTCGGCATGGATGAAAGCCGCAAGGAAATGGCCCGGCTGACCGCGGAAGCGAAGGAAGCGCTGGCCCGGGCCGGACTGGCCGATCCCGGACGTCTGCTGGAAATTGCCGATTATTTGATGGGACGCGACCGGTAAGCAAGACGCGGGCCGAAAAATACGGACGTTTGGGATACGCTGCATGCGTATGATATAATATGGGAAGTATTTTAGACGTAATGGACGGCGGCCAGCCGCGGTCACGAAAGCGAGGAAGGTAATGTGCTGCTTGATAGGATCAACGAACCTCAAGACCTGAAAGCCTTGTCTGTAGCCGAACTGGAACAGCTAGCCGGTGAGATCCGTCATTTCCTCATTGAGAAGCTTTCCGTTACGGGTGGCCATCTGGCTCCTAACCTTGGCGTTGTGGAACTGACCTTAGCCTTGCATTATTTGTATGACAGCCCGGCGGACAAATTGATATTCGATGTCGGGCACCAATCTTACGTGCATAAAATTTTGACCGGACGCAAGGATAAATTCAATACGCTGCGCCAGTACAAAGGGTTGTGCGGCTTTGTCAAACGGGCCGAAAGCGAGCATGATGTCTGGGAAGCGGGGCATAGCAGCACATCGTTGTCGGCCGCCATGGGGATGGCGATGGCCCGCGATTTGAAAGGCGACAAGAACAAGGTCATAGCGGTCATCGGCGACGGCGCCCTGACCGGAGGAATGGCGCTGGAGGCGCTGAACCATATCGGCCACGAGAAGCCGAACCTGATCGTGATTTTGAACGATAACGAGATGTCGATCGCGCCGAATGTCGGGGCCCTGCACCATTATTTGAGCAGGATCCGGACCGACCGCCATTATCAGAAGGCGAAGGATGAGCTGCAAAATCTGCTGAACAAAATTCCGGCGATCGGCGGCAAGCTGGCGAAGACGGCGGAACGGTTCAAAGACAGCCTGAAATATTTGCTCGTCAGCGGCATTTTGTTCGAGCAATTGGGGCTGACGTACTTCGGACCGGTCGACGGTCACGACATCGAACAATTGATCGACATCCTCAAGCAGGCCGGATCGATTCAAGGTCCCGTGCTCATTCATGTCGTCACCGTCAAAGGCAAAGGTTATTCGCCGGCCGAAGCCGATTCCTTCAAGTGGCACGGGATTACGCCGTACAAGATCGAATCGGGCCAGGTGCTGAAGGCGGTCGGACCGCCGATGTATACGGAAGTGTTCGGTCAGACGCTGATCGAGCTGGCGGAGCGGGACGATCGAATCGTGGCGATAACGCCGGCGATGCCGGGCGGATCGGGGCTGCTCGAATTTGCCAAACGGTTCCCCGGACGCATGATCGACGTCGGCATTGCGGAACAGCATGCGGCCACGATGTCCGCCGCGCTGGCGATGGAAGGGATGAAGCCGGTTTTCGCCGTCTATTCCACTTTCCTTCAACGGGCTTACGACCAGGTGGTGCACGATATTTGCCGGCAAAATCTGAACGTCATTTTCGCCATCGACCGAGCCGGCTTCGTCGGTCCTGACGGAGAGACGCATCAGGGCGTTTACGATATCGCCTTTCTCCGCCATATTCCGAATATGGTGCTGATGATGCCGAAGGACGAGAACGAGCTGCGCAACATGATGAAGACAGCTGTCGAATATAACGACGGCCCGATCGCGATCCGGTATCCGCGGATCAACGCCGTCGGCGTGCCGGTGGAACCGGAGATGCGGACAATACCGATCGGCACGTGGGAGACGGTCCGCGAAGGCGATTCGGCGGTCATCGTCGCCATCGGACCGATGATTGCGGTCGCCGAGGAAGCGGCGGATCTGCTGAAGCGCGAAGGATTGAATGTGCGAATCGTCAATGCGCGGTTCATCAAACCGCTGGACGGCAAGATGCTGATGCGGTTGGCGGACGAAGGATTGCCGATCGTCGTCATGGAAGAAAGCTCGGAGCTTGGCGGCCTTGGCAGCGCGATTATGGAGTATTATGCGCTTCAGGGAAGGGACGGCGTGACGATTCGTCTTATGGGCGTTCCCGATCGCTTCATCGAGCACGGTTCCATCAAGGAGCAGCGCATTGAGGCGGGATTGACGGCCGAACGTTGCGCGGCGACGGTGGCCGGCATGCTTCGCCAGAACCGGAAGTGGGCGACCGGGCAGCGATGAGCGCATCGAAAGAACGGATTGACGTGCTCCTTGTGGAGCGCGGTTATTACGAAAGCCGGGAGAAGGCGAAAGCGGCGCTGATGGCGGGGCTCGTGCTCGTAAATGGCGAACGGATCGAGAAGGGCGGGACGAAGGTGCCGCGATCGGCCGCCATTCAGGTGAAAGGGGCGCCGCATCCATATGTCAGCCGCGGCGGTCTCAAGCTGGAGAAAGCGATCCGGACATTCGGCATATCGCTGGCGGGGCGCGTCATGATCGATATCGGCGCGTCGACCGGCGGCTTTACCGACTGCGCCCTGCAGCACGGGGCCGCGCTCGTATATGCCGTCGATGTCGGCTACAACCAGCTTGACTGGTCGCTTCGGCAGCATCCGCAAGTGCGCGTCATGGAGCGGACCAATTTCCGTTATATGCAGCCGGGCGATCTGGACGGTCCCGCCCCGGACGTCGCTTCCATAGACGTTTCGTTTATATCGTTGAAGCTGATTTTACCGGCATTGGCCGGATTGATTAAGCCTGGGGGAACCGTAGTCGCGCTTATTAAACCGCAATTCGAAGCCGGACGGGAAAGAGTCGGGAAGCAGGGCGTAGTGCGCGATCCTGCCGTGCATGAGGAAGTGATTGCGGGCGTCGCCGGATTCGCGGCGGAGAAGGGATTCGCCCTTCGCGGACTTACCTATTCGCCCATTACGGGAGGCGAGGGCAATATCGAGTTTCTCGCGTACTGGACATTCGAGGGCGAACCGCAAAGCTTGCCCGATTCGGCGAATGAGATCCGTTCGCTTGTCAGCGAAGCGGCGCATGCGTTCAGTCCGGGCAAATCGACAGGTTAAATATTTACGATTATCCGCTGCATGGCCTCCGAGGAGGGGACAGGGCAGCTTTTCTTTTTGTATGGTTAAACTTGGACGAGCACTTTACAGGACGATTCCGTTTTGTTAAACTGAAGGAAACCAAACAAGCGTTCGCCTTTTTGCGATGTTTCGATGACAGAAACGCCGGCTTTCCAGGCGGAGCGAAGACGTTCGCGTATGAAGCGTTCGCTTATGAAAAAAAGGAGATTGTCTCCCGCTTCTCGAACCTAATTAGGCAGAAGCCTTTCAGGGAGGGGTTCGGATGGGAGTGTACGGAGACTGGATTGTGATGGTGCTTGCCGGCGGTCTGATCGCGATCTGGATTTACCGCGGCTTGTATCGATGGCTCCATTCGCCGCCCGCCGCCAGAAGACTGGTGCTGGGGGAAGGCGCCGAGATCCTCGCGGACGACGAGAACGTACAGCTGCTGGAGCGGCACGGTTATCAGGTCATCTCCGGGAAGCACCGCGTTCCGTTGCATATCGAAGTCGACGGGGCGCCGATGGAAAGCCGGCTTTACATTGATTATATAGCCGAGCAGGACGGCAAGACTTATATTGTAAAGACGGCGCGCGACCGGATGCCGATCGACTGGACCGGAAGCGGTTTGCGGGATCGCCTGCTCGTCTATTCGCTGCTTTTGCCGGAATGCGAAGGCGTTTTATATACCGATGCGAAGGAAGGTACGGTCAGAGTTGTAACGTTCGCATGGAACGAATAATGTCGGAACGGGAGGGTGTCATGAAAGGACTAAGGCAAATTAAAATAAGGGAAATTATTACGAATCAGGAGATCGAGACACAGGACGAGCTTGTCGAAGCGCTGCGCGAGTCAGGGCTTCAAGTGACGCAAGCGACCGTTTCGAGAGATATTAAGGAGATGCAACTGATTAAAGTTCCGGCCGGAGACGGGAAGTACAAATATTCGCTACCGCAGGAACAAAAATTCAATCCTGTGCACAAGCTGCGCAGGGCGCTGCTGGATCATTTCGTTCATATCGATAAGACGGACAATCTGATCGTGATGAAATGTTTGCCCGGGACGGCCAACGCCATCGGCGTTCTGATCGACAGCATGGAGTGGCCCGAAGTGATGGGCACGATTTGCGGCGACGATACGATACTGATTATATGCCGTTCCGGGGAACACAGCACAACGATTGTCGACCGGATGCTCGGTCTGCTCAATCCGTAAAGTTAACCGGCAAGCTTGAAAAGGGGAGGAAAACCGATTATGTTGCGCGAATTGTCGATACGGAATCTTGCGGTCATTGAAAACGTTAACGTTTCGTTTCGCAACGGTTTTCATGTCATGACCGGCGAGACGGGAGCCGGGAAATCGATGCTGATCGATGCGCTGTCGCTTGTCGCAGGGGGACGCGGCGGCGCGGATATCGTTCGTCACGGCTGTGACAAGGCGGTCATCGAATGTCAGTTTGACATGCCCGAAGGCCATCCCGTATGGGAAACGATGCGTCATTTCGGGCTCGACGCTTCCCCTGAAGAGCCGATCGTCATTCGCCGGGAAATTACCGCCCACGGCAAAAGCGCATGCCGGGTGAACGGTCAGCTGGTCAATCTCTCCATGCTGAAGGAGATCGGGGAATATCTTATCAATATACACGGCCAGCATGAATATCAATCGCTGCTAAAGACGGAGCGGCATCTGGAATGGCTCGACCTGTACGGCGGCAAGAAGCTTGCGGCTCAGAAGCAGGCTTACCGCAACGTTTATCAACAATACGTCGGCGTGCGCGCCGCCTTGAAGCAATTGGAAGCATCGACTCGGCAAAATATGCGCATGATGGACTTATACCGATTCCAAATCGAGGAGATCGAAACCGCCAATCCGGTCGTCGGAGAAGATGAAAGTCTGGCTGAAGAAAAGCGGAAGCTCGCGCATGCGGAGAAGCGGAAACTCAGCGCGGAAGCGGCGTATGATGCCATCATGTCCGGTGGGCTTGACGCGATCGGCGATGCGATTGCCAAGCTGGAATCGATCCGCACTTATGATCCCAATATCGTCGGTCCGCTGCTCGATCAGCTTCAGACCGCTTATTATCAGGCGGAAGACGCTGCATTCCAATTGCGGGATTACAAAGACGGCATCGAGTCGGACGCCGAGCGTCTCGCTTACATCGATGACAGACTCAATCTGATATCCGGCTTGAAACGAAAATACGGCGATTCGATACCGGACATCCTGGCTTACCTGGATAAAATTCGAAACGAACTGGATCAAATTGAAAACCGGGAAGAGCATTTGGACAAGCTTGTCAAGCAGGAAGCGATGCTTTATGAAGAAGCCGTCAAGCTCGGACGTAAGCTGAGCGAGATGCGCTCGGCCGCGGCGACAAGCTCTCTTCCGCGGTCGAACAAGAGCTCAAGCAGCTGCAGATGGGCAAAACGATGTTTGTGGCGAAGCTCGAGCAGACGGTATCGGACGAACGTCCGCAGCTCGGGCCGAATGGGCTGGACGAAGCGGTCTTTCTCATTGCGCCGAATCCGGGGCAACCGCTCAAACCGCTGAACAAAATCGCTTCCGGCGGGGAGATGTCCCGCATTATGCTGGCATTGAAGAGCATCTTCGCAGAGATCGACCGCGTGCCGGTGCTCGTTTTCGACGAGGTCGATACAGGCGTTAGCGGGCGCGCCGCACAAGCGATCGCGGAGAAAATGTCCGCGCTCGCGGACCGTTGCCAAGTGTTTGCCATTACCCATTTGCCGCAGGTTGCCTGTATGGCCGACCACCATTACGAAATCATCAAGACGATGAAAGGCGGACAGACGTCCACCTCCGTGCGCCCATTGGCCGGACAGACAAGGGTGGAAGAGCTGGCCCGGATGCTGGGCGGCGTGGAAGTAACCGAAAAAACAAGGCATCACGCACAGGAAATGCTTGATCTGGCGCATCGGCAAAAAGGAGCGTAATCGTAGGCATTAAGGGAATGTTTTTGCCGTCATAAACGTGGGACGAGGGGTACCTTATAGGTACGCCATTGGCGAATAAAGCTTTATCGTCAAGCGAATGGAGGCAGAGGAGCGTGAATTGAATTGAACTCCAATCGTCGGAAACGATGGATGGGTCTTATTCTCGTTCTCTTCGTATGTATGATCGGCACCTCGTCCCCCGTACAGCATTTCGCTGCCTTTCCGGACGAAATCCGTCTGTTTACCGGCCAGATGAAACGTTTGGATTATGGTGTCCCTGTACATGCCGAAGTGACCGCCGATACCGAAACGCTGCGGATTAACGGCAAGTCCGGCAAGCAATCCGTCAATCTGAACGAGCCGTTGTCCGTTCAATCCGACAGCAGCGGCGAAGCCAGATTAATGTTGAAATTATTTGGTAAAATTCCGTTCAAAACCGTGAAGGTCAACGTCGTCCCCGATTTGCGCATCATTCCCGGCGGGCAGACGATCGGTGTCAAAGTGAAATCGGCTGGAATTCTCGTCGTTGGCCATCATCAGGTTCGAACCGGCAATGCCAAAGTATCACCCGGAGAAGACGCCGGAATCAAGTTGGGGGATTTAATCGTCAAAATTAACGGCGCGAATATCCGGGACGTCCATAAGGTCGCCAAGCTGGTGGAAAAGGCGGGACAATCCAGGCATCCGCTGAAAGTAACGTACAAACGCGGCGGCCGTCTGCTCGAGACGGAGATTCGTCCGGCTTACGATACGGATGATCAGGCCTGGAGACTCGGTCTATACATCCGGGATTCTGCGGCGGGAGTCGGCACGCTGACTTTTTATGCGCCCGATCAAGGCGTGTACGGTGCTCTTGGCCATGTCATTACGGACATGGACACGCAAACCCCGATCGAATTAGGGGACGGACAAATTTTGCAATCCCAGGTAACTTCGATCAATAAGAGCCAAAATGGCGAACCGGGCGAGAAGCGGGCAACGATTATTAAGGAAGGCAAAGTGCTCGGCAACATCGAACGGAATACGCCATTCGGAATTTTCGGCAAAATGAAGGAGCTGCCTTCCCACAGCTATTCCAACAAGCCGGTACCGGTCGCCTTTGCGGAAGAGGTTCAGGAAGGGCCGGCCGAAATTTTAACGGTTGTCAACGGCCAAAAGGTCGAGCGGTTTGATATTGAAATTGTACATGTAAGCAAACAAACGTCCCCGGCAACCAAAGGCATGGTCATCAAAATGACGGACAAACGATTGCTCGATAAAACCGGAGGCATCGTTCAGGGAATGTCCGGCAGCCCGATATTGCAAAACGGAAAAATGGTCGGAGCCGTTACCCATGTGTTCGTCAACGACCCGGCTTCGGGCTACGGTTGCTTCATCGAATGGATGCTTCAGGATGCAGGTATTCTGCTCAAATCCCCGAGCAAAAATCTTAAGGCGGCTTAATGCCCCTTAGGATTTTTGCCCCACGTTTTTGTCGAATGATCCCGGAAAAGATCGGGTAGTGTAATAAATTATTAATTATAGATCATTATCCAAAAAAATCTATAAAAAAATTTTCGACAGAAGGAAATCCACGATCAGATGTCGAATCACAATATTCATGCAACTCAACAAGGGAAGGCGATGAAAGAACTTATCTGAATTTTTATTTAAGGGAGGACCATGACATTGCAAAGAATCGAAGTTTTGTTGGCCGACGACAACCGAGAATTCACGAATCTTTTGAGCGAGTACATCTCGGAACAGCACGATATGGTGGTAACTGGCGTAGCTTATAACGGAGAAGAAGTGCTTCGGGCGCTTGAAGAGTCCCCAAAGGCGCCTGATGTTTTGATATTGGACATCATTATGCCGCATCTTGACGGCTTGGGCGTATTGGAGCGACTTCGCGATATGAATTTGAAGCCTGCGCCGAAAATTATTATGTTGACGGCTTTCGGACAAGAAAACATTACCCAAAAGGCTGTTCAACTTGGTGCCTCTTACTACATACTGAAGCCGTTCGACATGGAAATTTTAGCTAACCGCATCCGTCAACTGGTAGGCAATTCCGCCGTCGTGTCGCCGAACACTTACTCCAGCGTCGTGTCGACCAAATCGAATGTCGTTCCGCTTGCCAAAGGCAAAAACCTGGATGCCAACATTACGAGCATCATTCATGAAATCGGCGTTCCTGCACATATTAAAGGATATCAATATT
Source organism: Paenibacillus cisolokensis (assembly GCF_018403665.1). GTDB lineage: Bacteria > Bacillota > Bacilli > Paenibacillales > Paenibacillaceae > Paenibacillus_AH > Paenibacillus_AH cisolokensis. Next base: position 3,141 of record NZ_BOVJ01000158.1, on the reverse strand, counting down.
TGCGCGAAGCGATTACGATGGTGTACAACAATATTGAAATCCTCGGCGCGATTACGAAAACGCTGTATCCCGCCATCGCCGAGAAATTCAAGACGACGCCGTCACGGGTCGAGCGTGCAATTCGGCACGCGATCGAAGTTGCCTGGACGCGCGGCAACATCGACAGCATCAGCCACCTGTTCGGTTATACGATCAACATCAGCAAGTCGAAGCCGACCAATAGCGAGTTCATCGCGATGGTCGCCGACAAGCTGCGGATCGAGCATAAGGTGAGCTAGGCCTTGTAGAACAAGGGATTCCGGAAATGAAAAGCCGACCAATTACCCCAAAATACATCTGGATGAGTTGGTTTAAAGGCGACTAACTTCCTGTCATCAAATCGATAAACGTCACTTATCTATTGGTTGCGAAATTACCAGTAGAGAGGTGGCGTTTTTTTGTATGACAGATTTTGAATTCCAACTAGACAACTTTATGCTCTATTGCACCAGTCGCAATCTTGCGAAAAAGACGCTTGCCAGTTACGAGCAATCCCTTAAACTGTTCGGCCTATATCTTCAAGACACGTTTCAGATTGAAGATGCTCGAAAGGTTCAATCCGGGCACATTCGCCAGTACATTCGCTACTTGCAAGAGCGGGGCAAGTATTCCGTTGTCGTTAATCAAAGCACCAAGAATAAAAATTATCCTGAAAAGCGGACGGATTACGGTCAGCAAATCAGCACAACGACAATAGCGAATTACGTAAGAAATCTAAAAGTTTTTTTCAACTGGTTACACGGTGTCGAGCGTGAAATAACGAAGAACCCGTGTGAAACCATTGAGAATCCTAAAATACACCGCAAGGCGAAGAAAACCTTGACACCCGAAGACATCAGCAAGGTGTTGAAACAGTTTGATGTTTCAAAATTTCATGATTACCGCAACGCAATCATCGTGAAATTGATTCTCGATACGGGTATGCGAATTGGTGAGTGCCTGTCACTGACGCCCGAACATCTGGATTTAAATCATAAGTCGATTCTCCTCACAGATACCAAAAACAAGCATCAACGTTACGTTTACTTTAGCTCGAAAATGTCCGCAGATTTAAAGGCATGGCTCAGGTATCGAGATCGCTACATCACCAGCGCTTATCTGTTCCCGACAACGAGAGGAACACAGCTAGAAGTTCGCAACTTCGAGAAGGCGCTAAGAGATGCTGGGAAGCGTGCAGGCGTTGAAATCCATCCTCACCAACTCCGAAACAACTTTGCCAAGTATTACATTCTGAATGGTGGGGATTGGTTCAGCTTGTGCAAGTTGTTGGGGCATAGTTCAGTCGAGGTTACGCAACAAGCTTATATGGATCTAACAGATCAAGACATCTATCGTCAACACGCTAAATTCTCGCCGCTGGCTCACATGGACATATAAAGGAGGCTGTCACGATGACCAATCTAACCGACCGCGAGATCATCATGCGATTGTCAGAGGAAGACGCCGACATGATGCTGTCGCTTGCAAAACGGCATCTCTCAGCCGTTAAGCAGTTAATTGGACTGATTTCCCCACTCATGGGGAAAGACGCTTTAGAAGACGAAATTAAGGCTTGTCGGCTTGAACGGGAAAGGATATTGGAGAAGTATCGGTAAAGGAAAAAAGTAGTTGCCATATTCAATTTGGCATGTTATACTTTCGATGTTGCCAAATTGAATATGGCAGGTGGTAAAATGATTGGTTTGGAATTTATTTGTAAGGTATACCGAATTGAGTATAAGGATCTCGCATTGTCCATAGGAGTTTCTCCACCATCAATACAAGACTGGTTAAAAGGGAGACGAAAAATTCCAAAAGCAAGAATAGTTCAACTACGTCAGATTTTTAAAAGCGTTCCTGAAGAATATTTTCAGAAGGAACTTACTAAATCAGAAGAATTACATGTTCAGCAAATTTACTTCACAGAAACAGATGAATTTGAAGAAATCGAAATTCCATTTATAGACGATGATGGAGTAGAGCGATGGCATAAAGAAAGATACAGTCAGAATTCGGGGATAATTAATTCGTTAATCGATAAGCGTAAAAATGAATCATTAATTGAAAGAATAAGAGCCTTAATAGACAATGATGAATTTACTGAGAACAACAATCACAAAATGGTTGACAAATATATATCGATCTTAGAAAAGAACAAAAAGGAAGAAATCAATTTTCTGCGTATGGTCTTCTACTATTTTAAAAATAAACATGAATGGGGCTTCGATCCGTTCTTTGCTGCATCGGAAAAGGAAATTAAAATGTATGAAGAATTTAAGGAATTACTGCTTAATTATAAAATTATTGAGCCGGATGAACCCGCTGACTAACAATCAGCGATTCATATAAAACCAAATCGAAAGGGAGAATGAGCAAATGGTAACTATCAATGTGACGATCAACTTCAATCCTGAGGACGAAACTGAGTTTGAAAACATCCTGTACAGCTTTGAGGATTCAAAAGTCGACTTTTTAAAATGGGTACATTTATTATGTGCTGGAACCAAGTGGGAAGCGGCTTTTGTGTTGGCGGACGAATTTATTCGGAACGATAATGACTTAAAGAAATTCATTAATGATTACTATAACGGCAGCGCTAATGCAGACGATATTTTTGATGATCTACAACGTTTTGTTGATGGGGAGTATGTTTTAAATTAGCATTTGACCATTGGGCAACTTTAAGATGTGAAGGTAAAACACAGGAGGGAATCATTTGAAAATCATTGTTTTATGCGAAAAATGCGGTAATGCGGCTGAGATAAAATCAGAAACAGTTGGAAAACTTGCTTATGTCCAAAATCAGTTTAAAAACAGGTTTAGGATTGACAAAAACGATGTTCAAATTGAAACTTCGACTTCGTTAAATTTGAATGAACAATTTATTGATGAACTTTCATCAACTGAAGATGAGGAAGAAGTGTTGGAAGTTCTTGAAGGCCATATGCTAGACAACATTGACTTTGAATCTGAACTAAGCAGCCTTAGAGTTGATTGCCAGAATTGCGGGGACTACATTGTATTTACAGAGATTCACTAAAAAAAGTCATCCTTCTTAAAAGAAATGGACAACAAAAGATATTTTATCGTTAGGTTAAATTATAACACGAAGGGGCTACTACG
>NZ_BOVJ01000157.1 GCF_018403665.1 Paenibacillus cisolokensis | reverse complement strand
CGAGCGGCGGCGGTGCGGGCCGGGGCCGGGGCCGCGCCGCGCCCCGCGCGTACACCCGCTGCGCCGAGAAGGCAGCGGGTGTACATCAAGATCGCCGCGCCGCGCGAAAATCCCGAGACGCTGGCGCGGCTCAAGTCGCTGCTGGCCGGTCATGCCGGCCCGCTCGACACGGTGCTGTTCTATGAGCGCGAACAGCGCACGCTGGCGCTCAGCGACAGCTACCGCGTCCGGCCGTCGCCCGAGCTGTTTCGCGCGATCGAGGCGCTGCTCGGCGAAGGCGCGGTCGTCGTGCGCTGACGCCGCCGGCTGGAACGTGACGGCGCGTCCGTCGCCGGTACCGTCGGCAGCACAGTGATGGCGCGTCCAGCGCCTGTGCCGGGCCGCGCAGTGGCCCGGCGTGCCAGCACGGTGCAGCGGCAGCGCAGTGACAGTGCGGCCAGCACGGTGCCAGCGGCAGTGTCTGTACCAAGCTGCACAGTTCCCCTGCGCTGCCAGCGCCGGCGCCGACGGCAACGCCGTAACGGCGCATCCGTCGTCCGTACCGGGCCCGCGCAATGCCCAGGCGCGTCGGCGCCTCCTGCCGCTCTCCCGGCAATGCCGCCCGGGCGCGTTTCTCCGCACGGTGAGACGCGCCCGGGCGGCTTCCGTTTTATCCCGCCAAATCTTGCCGCAGCGCCCAAGCGCCGCCTTTTGCGCGTTCCCGATAAAATTTGTTTCCGGCCGGCCACTTTGTTGGCACAGATTCCGATATTCGTGCATACATTTAGGAGACACGGGACAAATCTGGCAAGCGGTTGCCGCCATCTGATACGGAGGGATGCGCTTGATATCGGGTATTGAAAATTGGCTGAAAGAACGGGGAGTCGGACTCGACGATGTGGCGGAAATCGTGTACTCGCTGCAACGGCCGTACAACGCCGACTTATCGATAGACGAATGCAGGGAAAGCGTCGTGGCGGTGCTGTCCAAACGCGAGGTGCAATATGTGCTGTTTACGGGGATCGCGCTGGACGAACTGGCCGAAAAGCGGCTGCTGCCGGAGCCGCTGCAATCGATTATGGAAGCGGACGAGTCGCTCTATGGCGTCGACGAAACGCTGGCGCTCGGCATTACGAACGTATACGGGATGATCGGGCTGACAAGCTTCGGCTATCTGGACAAAGTCAAGCCGGGCATCATTCGGCAGCTCAACGGAAAGGGCGGGCAAATACACGTCTTTCTGGACGATCTTGTAGCCGGGCTGGCGGCCGCCGCATCGGCAAGGATCGCTCACCAGGATCCGAAAGCGCAAAAATACGACATACCCGGTTCGCCGTAAATCATTTTTGCCTGGAGCGGAAAGAAAGCGAGGCGCTGCAATCCGGTCGTCGGCAGGTCCGCTTCCGTCCTTCATCCGGCGTCTCGCGGCAGCATTCCGGAACCGTACCCGCCCTTCCCGGGACCGTTCGGAGCCGCTGCCTTCTGTTGCGGCGAAAAGAGGTCTTGTGCTATCATTATGTCAGCATATGGCCTGATACCGACGGTTTTGTAGGAGGGTGCCTTTCATGTGGACGGTCATTTATATTGCGCCAACGGCAAAAATCGCGGAAAGTATTCGAAGCAGGCTTACGGAAGAAGGATTTCTGGTTCAGGTGCGTCCGATCAATCTCTCCAAGCAGCAATTTGAAATCCTGGTTCCCTCCGGCGAACTGGACGAAGTGCAAGAAGTGCTAAACTCCATTCTCCATTCCTGACGGCCTGATCCATCACTTTCTCGCCCTTGAGAGGTGTCGCTAGTGTTAAAGGACTTGTTTCAGAAACGGAAATACGCCACGATCCCTTCGGAGCGCCCCAAACGGGACATTCCGGAAGGATTGATGAATAAGTGCCCGAAATGCGGCACCATCCAATACAGCAAAGAACTGGAAAAAAACTTGAAAGTATGCTCTTCCTGCGGGTACCATTTCCGGCTTAATGCCTGGGAACGAATCGCCATGACGCTGGACGGGGGCGAGCTTCAGGAATTCGACGCCGGCATGGAATCGGTAGATCCGCTCGGCTTTCCGGGCTATGCCGCCAAGCTGGAGCAGCAGAAGCAGAAGTCGGGCTTGCGCGATGCGGTCGTGACCGGCCAGGGGGCGATCGGCGGTTTTCCGGTCGTCGTCGCCGTCATGAGCTTCGACTTTTTACCGGCAGCATGGGCTCGGTCGTCGGGGAGAAAATTACCCGGGCGATCGAATACGCGCATAACGCCAAACTTCCGCTCGTCATCTTTTCCACCTCCGGGGGGGCCCGGATGCAGGAGAGCATTCTGAGTCTGATGCAAATGGCGAAAACGAGCGCTGCGCTCGCCAGGTTCCAAGGGGACGGCGGGCTTTACATTTCTGTGATGACGGATCCGACGACGGGAGGCGTAACCGCCAGCTTCGCGAGTCTCGGCGACTACAATTTGGCCGAGCCCGGCGCGCTGGTCGGCTTTGCCGGGCGCATCGTGATCGAACAAACGATTCGTCAGAAATTGCCGGACAACTTCCAGACGGCCGAATTTAACCTGCAGCATGGACAGCTTGACAAAGTCGTTCACCGCAAAGACATGAGAACGATGCTGATCAAGCTTCTCGACATGCATACCGTAAGGGGGGACGTGTCCAATGGCGGGTGAACTTCCATTCGAGAAGCCGCTGAGCGACTTGCGCCAGAAGATCGCCGAGCTGAAACGGTTCGGCGAGGAGAAGGGAATCGACTTCACGGAAGAGATCGAGCGTTTGGAGCAGCGGTGCAAGCAGCTGGAAGACGAGCTGTACAGCGAGTTGTCCCCGGCGCAAAAATGCATATGGCCCGCCATCATCAACGGCCGACGACGCTTGACTACATTCAGACGATATTTACGGATTTCATCGAATTGCACGGCGACCGTCTGTTCGCCGACGATCTGGCGATCGTGGGCGGGCTGGCCAAGCTTGACGGCGTGCCGGTAACCGTTATCGGCCATCAGCGGGGCAAGGATACGCGCGACAACATCGCGCGCTTCTTCGGCAGCCCCCATCCGGAAGGATTCCGCAAGGCGCTGCGCCTGATGCAGCAGGCGGACAAATTCAACCGGCCGATCATCACCTTCATCGATACGAAGGGCGCATATCCGGGGGATACGGCGGAGGAACGGGGACAATCCGAAGCGATCGCCCGCAATTTGCGGGAGATGGCTACTTTTGGCGTGCCGATCGTATGCGTTGTCATCGGGGAGGGCGGCAGCGGCGGCGCGCTGGCGCTGGGCGTCGGCAATCGCGTCGTGATGCTGGAGAATGCGATCTATTCCGTTATTTCGCCGAACGGCGCCGCGTCGATTCTTTGGAAGGACGCCTCAAGAGCCGATCAGGCCGCGGAAGCGATGAAGATTACGGCCAAAGATTTGAAAGAACTCGGCGTCATCGAAGAGATCGTGCCCGAGCCCAAAGGCGGCGCTCACCGCGATCTGGCACTTCAGGCCGAGTATATCAAAGCTTCGATCGTCCGCCATCTGGCCGAGCTGTCGGCGATGTCGCGGGAGGAGCTGATCGCGGACCGCTACAACAAGTTTCGCCGCATCGGCCGATTCCGCGAAGAGCCGGTTCAAAGCGACAGCGCTGCCGGGGAAGAGCGGACTTACGATCGGCCGCAGGCATCCGGAGCGCATCCGGCCGAAGAATCCGGCATATCCGGCAAGGCGGAAGCGGCCGCGGCGGAACCCGGACTGCGGATGGACGAGCGGCCCGACGCCGACGTGCCGGAGAGCGCGGAAGGCGCCGCCGATTCGCTTTCCGAATCGGCGAGGACATGACGGCCGCCGGTTCCGCTCCTGTACAAGCTGCGCGGAATCGTGTATCGTTAACAGATAGATAGAAATTGCAAAGCAAGCAGCAAACGGAGGAAACGATAACTATGCGCAAAACGAAGATTGTATGTACCATCGGCCCGTCCAGCGAGTCGCTCGAAAACACCCGGAAACTGATTGAAGCGGGGATGAACGTCGCCCGCCTTAATTTTTCCCACGGCGATTTCGAAGAGCACGGCAACCGGATTCGGAACATCCGCCAGGCGGCGGCCGAGCTCGGGAAAACGGTTGCGATTCTGCTCGATACGAAAGGGCCGGAGATCCGGCTCGGCAAGCTGAAAGAAGAGCCGATCGAGCTCGTGCAGGACGAATATATCGTGCTGACGACGGAAGAAATTTTGGGCGACAAAAACCGCATTCCGATTACGTACGCCAACTTGCCGAACGATGTGTCCATCGGTTCGACGATTTTGATCGACGACGGCCTGATCGGCCTTACGGTCGAGGACATACAGGGAACGGAGATCAAATGCCGCATCAGGAACGGAGGACAGATCAAGAGCAAGAAAGGCGTCAATGTGCCGGGCGTACATATTTCGCTGCCGGGAATTACCGAGAAGGACGCAAGCGACATCGTGTTCGGGATCGAACAGGGCATCGACTTCATTGCCGCATCGTTTGTCCGCAAAGCAAGCGACGTGCTGGAAATCCGTGAACTGCTGGAACGGCATAACGCCGGGCATATTCAAATCATTTCCAAGATCGAAAACCAGCAGGGCGTTGACAATCTCGATGAAATACTCGAGGTGTCCGACGGCCTGATGGTCGCGCGCGGCGACCTTGGCGTCGAAATTCCGGCCGAAGAAGTGCCGCTCGTGCAGAAGCTGATGATCGAAAATGCAACCGAGCCGGCAAGCCGGTCATTACGGCGACCCAAATGCTCGATTCGATGCAGCGCAACCCGCGGCCGACCCGCGCCGAAGCAAGCGACGTGGCCAACGCGATTTTCGACGGCACCGACGCGATCATGCTGTCGGGCGAAACCGCGGCCGGCAAATATCCGGTCGAATCGGTGCTGACGATGTCCCGGATTGCCGAGCGCGCCGAAGCGGCGCTGGAATACCGTGAAATCTTTACGAAACAGGCCATCGCCCAGCAAACTTCCGTAACGGAATCGATCAGCCAGGCTGTCGCGAATTCGGCGCTCGATCTGAACGCGAAGGCGATCATTACGTCGACGGAGAGCGGATTTACGGCGCGCATGGTCTCGAAATACCGGCCGAAGGCGCCGGTCATCGCCGTGACGCCGAATGATTATGTGATGCGCCGTCTGGCACTCATTTGGGGCGTTATCCCGGTTAAGGGCAAAAACGCCGGAACGACCGACGAAATGTTCGAAATTGCCGTTAAGGGCGCCATGGAAACCGGACTGCTCAGTCTTGGCGATACCGTCGTTATTACGGCGGGCGTACCGGTCGGCCGCTCGGGAACGACGAATTTGATCAAAATCCATCATATCGGCGAGCTGGTGGCCAAAGGTCAGGGCATCGGCAGCCAGACGGCGACGGGCAAAGTCGTCGTGGCGCGCACTCCGCAGGAGGCGGTCGCCAAGACGACGGAAGGCTCGATACTTGTGACCGTATCGACGGACAAGGAGATGATGGCCGCTTTCGAGAAGGCGGCGGCGGTCATTACGGAACAGGGCGGCATTACGAGCCATGCGGCCGTCGTTGGCCTGAACCTCGGCATACCTGTCGTACTCGGCATCGAGAACGCGCTCGAGCTGTTCCATGACGGCATGGAAGTGACCGTATACGCTGAAACGGGCGTGATATATACCGGTCAGTCCAAAGTAATGTAACCTTTACGCGACTCCGAAGGGACAAGCTGAGGAGAATAGCGTGCGGACCGCGCTTCAAGGTCCGCGTTGGAGCGATGGCGCGCCGGCGCCGTCGCTCTTCCTCTGTCGGATTGATCTTTGCTGGCTGGCGGCCAGACCGGAAAGGAGCGGATAACGCGCGTCATGTCGACACCATCATTGTTCAACTGGCATCTCCATTCGATCCGGGTGCGCTATCAGGAAACGGATCGGATGGGCGTCGTATTCCATGCGAATTACGCGACATGGTTCGAAATCGGCCGGACGGAGCTGATCCGCGCCGCCGGATTGACGTATGCGGCGATCGAAGAGCGCGGTCTGCTGCTGCCGGTGGTCGAGCTGCGCTGCCGATACATCCAACCGGCCCGATACGACGATACCGTCGTCATCTGCACCCGCGTCGCCGAAAGCTCGAGCGTGCGGATCGCGTTCGATTCCCAGGTTCGCCGCATCGCGGAACCGGAAGCGATGCGGCTGCCTTCTTTCGTTGCCAGCGATGCCGATCTACCGGGCGAACTGCTTGCGGAGGGGGGCACCCGCCACGTCTGGGTCAACTCGCAGTGGCGTCCTGTCCGGCCGGACAAGCTGCTGCCGGACCTGTCGCGGCTGCTTGCGCCGGAACGCGCGAATCGCGAGGAGGAAGCGTGATGGCCAAACGGAGATACGGCGCGCGTGGAAACGCGAAATGGCTGCTGGCCGCTCTGGTGCTCGTTCCGGTTATCGAGCTGTGGGGCATATTGCAGATGAGCGACTGGATCGGAGGCTGGACGACGTTCGGCGTCATCCTGCTCACCGGCGTGCTGGGCGCCTGGCTTGCGCAGGCGGAAGGACGCAAAGTGTGGCGGGAGGCGCAGCTTCAGATGCAGCAAGGCATCATTCCCGGCCGGGCGATGCTGGACGGCCTGTGCGTGGCGCTCGGGGGCTTGCTGCTTATGCTGCCGGGCTTTCTGAGCGATCTGCTCGGCATCGCGCTGCTCTTCCCGGCGACCCGTCCGCTGTTTCGCAACGCGATGCTGCGCTGGCTGGAGAAGCGGATGCGGGACGGCTCGGTCACGCTTCGCCGCTGGTAGCGGCGGATAAGCTTACCGTTTGTCTCCCATAATATAACGGATCAGGTCGCGAAAGACATTGGCGCGGTGCAGCGCCGTCACGAAGACGAGCGCGATCGGCGCGACGATCAGCCCGGGCACGCCGAGCAGCTGCAGGCCGGCAAACATGGCGATCAGCAGAAACAGCGGATCGACCCCGAGCGTGCTTGCCATCACTTTCGGCTCGATCATTTGCCGGGCGATCAGCACGATGCCGTACAGGACGGACAGGCCGATGGCGAGGGTGACGTCGCCGTACAACCATTTGTAGGCGATCCACGGAATCATGACCGCGCCTACGCCCAGGTACGGGAGCAGGTCGACGAGACCGATCAGAATGCCGATCGTTAGCGCATATTCCACGCGAAGAATGATCAAGCCGGCGGTGATCGCCGTGGCCGTGATCGAGATCAGCAGCAGCTGGGCGCGAATGTACCCGGTAATCGCGTGCTGCAAATCGGCCCAGACCGCGCCGCTCGTCATTCGGATGCCGGAGGGAAGCCAGCCGCCGATGCGCTCGGCGTGTCTGGACCAGTCCTTGCTGATGAAGAACGCCGCCAGCACGATAATGACGAGCAGGGTGGCGACATTCGGCAACGATGTCAGCATCAGGCGCACCGTTTGAAAAACAGTCCGACGATCGAGGTGCTGATATCCGTCAGGATGTCGGCCGATTTGAAGATGCTGTCGTTGATCGTTCTGCGATAATCGGGATGCTCGTTGTAGAAGGATGAGAGCTGGCGGATGAGCATCTGGATTTCCGGCGAGGAGACGAAGCGGTCGAACTGCTCCCGCCACCACCGGATCACGTTCTCGACCGATCCGGACAAGTTGACGACTTCCGCGACGATGCGCGTGATCAGCGCGGCGAGTACGACGAGCAGGGAGGAGATGCACACGAGCAACGCGATCGTAACGGCCAGCCAGCGGGGCAGTCTGGCGCGGCGCTGCAGCGCGCCGACGAACGGCTGCAGCGCATAGGCCAGCAGCCAGGCGATAATAAACGGATAAATAAGCGGCGTCACATATCGCACCGCCAGGACGATCGCCGCCGCGCAAGCCGCCACCCAGCCGGCGCGCATAAGCCGGGACCATATGTATCGTTCCATGGGGCATCCCTCCTTCGAACCGTACAAGTCCCTCTCTAATTACATATGCGGCTTGTCTCCGTATTAGCATCGAAACGGCAAGACCCATTTCGATGCCGGCCGAACGCGCCCGTCCGAGGCGAAGCTTGCCGGGACTCGAAAGCAATGAATCGGGATATTTTCCAGAATACGTTTGCGAACAGGTGCATGAATGACGACGTCAGGAGCGGTTTATGCATCACAAAAAACTTTATGGTGTCGATAAATCAATTTTATGCCCCTTTCAGTTCACTTCGTCGACAAAATACTTTATTATATAAAAGACGACTGTGTATCGAATAACTTTATATTTTAGACAGAATTCCGATCGTAAAAGGAGAGAGAAAAATGACAGCAACCAAAGGTCTGGAGGGAATCGTCGCTACGACGTCATCCATCAGCTCCATTATTGACGGCGTACTGACGTATCGCGGTATCAATATCGACGACCTTGCGGCGCATGCTACGTTCGAAGAAGTTGCCTATCTTCTTTGGCACGGCAAGCTGCCGACAGCGTCGCAGCTTGCCGAACTGCGCAGCCGGCTTGACGAATACGCGCCCATCCCGGCCGAAATTATCGAGCAGATCAAGCTGTATCCTGACGGCACGAACGCCATGGCCGCGCTTCGTTCCGCCGTTTCCGCGCTTGCTCTCTACGACGAAGCGGCGGGCGACATGTCCGCTGAAGCGAATCTCGACAAAGCGATCAAGCTGCAGGCCAAGCTTCCGACGATCGTCGCCGCTTTTGCCCGCATTCGCGAAGGCAAAGCGCCGGTTGCGCCGAAGAAAGGCGTATCGATCGCACATAACTTCCTGTATATGCTGACCGGGGAAGAGCCGAAAGAAGTGGCTGTGAAAGCGCTCGATCAGGCGCTCGTGCTGCATGCCGACCACGAGCTGAACGCCTCGACGTTCGCCGCCCGCGTCACGGTCGCGACGCTCTCCGACATTTACTCCGGCGTGACCTCGGCGATCGGCGCCCTGAAAGGACCGCTGCACGGCGGGGCGAACGAAGCCGTCATGGTCATGCTCGAGGAGATCGGTTCGATCGATAACGTCGAAGCCTACATCACGAACAAGCTGAACAACAAGGAAAAAATTATGGGCTTCGGCCATCGGGTGTACAAGAACGGCGATCCCCGCGCGAAGCATCTGCAGAAGATGTCCCGCGAGCTTGGCGAGCTGACGGGCAATCTGGAGCTGTACGAAATGTCCGTCAAGATCGAAGAGCTGGTAACGGGACAGAAGGGGCTGAAGCCGAACGTCGACTTCTATTCCGCTTCCGTCTATACGTCGCTCGGCATTCCGCGGGATCTGTTCACCCCGATTTTTGCGATCAGCCGCGTATCGGGCTGGACGGCTCACATTTTGGAGCAGTACAGCGACAACCGTCTGATCCGTCCGCGCGCCGAATACGTAGGACCGGTCAACCAGCGTTACGTGCCGATCGAACAGCGGTAAGAAGCCGGCTTTCGGGAAGAAGGCGGGGATTCCCCGCTTTGTCCGGAATCGGCATGGCGACAGGATACAGCCTATTCACGCAAGGATAAGGAGGACTTTTTACGATGAAACTTGAAAAATACGCCCTTCCGACCGAAGGCGAGAAAATTACGATCGACAACGGCAAACTTCAGGTACCGAATAACCCCGTCATTCCGTTCATCGAGGGCGACGGCACAGGCCGCGACATTTGGCGCGCTTCCAAGCGGGTGCTCGATGCCGCGGTAGAGAAAGCGTATAAAGGCGAGAAAAATTGGCATGGTATGAAGTGTATGCCGGCGAAAAAGCCTATAATACTTACGGCGAATGGCTGCCGAACGACACGCTGGAAGTGATCCGCGAATATATCGTGGCGATCAAGGGCCCGCTCACGACGCCGATCGGCGGCGGCATTCGTTCCCTGAACGTCGCGCTTCGCCAGGAGCTTGACCTGTATACATGTCTCCGTCCGGTCCGTTACTTCAAAGGCGTGCCTTCGCCGGTAAAACGTCCGGATCTGGTCAACATGGTCATTTTCCGCGAAAACACCGAGGACATTTACGCGGGCATCGAGTACCAGTCGGGCTCGCCCGAAGTGAAGAAAGTGATCGAGTTTCTGCAGAAGGAAATGGGCGTGAAGAAGATCCGCTTCCCGGAAACGTCCGGCATCGGCATCAAGCCGGTATCGTCCGAAGGCTCGAAGCGTCTGGTGCGCGCCGCTATCGAATATGCGATCAAGCACGGCCGCAAGTCGGTAACGCTCGTCCATAAAGGCAACATCATGAAATTTACCGAGGGCGCGTTCAAAAACTGGGGCTATGAAGTAGCCGAGCAGGAGTTCCCGGACAAAACCTTCACCTGGGGCCAATACGACCGCATCAAGGAAGCCGAAGGCGTCGAGGCCGCCAACAAGGCGCAGGACGAAGCGATCGCGGCAGGCAAAATCATCATCAAGGACGCCATCGCCGATATCGCCCTGCAGCAAGTGCTGACGCGTCCGACCGACTTCGACGTTATCGCGACGCTCAACCTGAACGGCGACTATCTGTCTGATGCGCTGGCTGCGCAAGTCGGCGGCATCGGCATTGCGCCGGGCGCGAATATCAACTATGTGACCGGACATGCTATCTTCGAAGCGACGCACGGCACCGCCCCGAAATATGCGGACAAGGACGTCGTCAACCCCGGTTCCGTCATTCTGTCCGGCGTCATGATGCTTGAGCATCTGGGCTGGCTGGAAGCGGCCGAGCTGATCTACAAAGGGATGGAAACGGCGATCAACAACAAAACCGTCACGTACGACTTTGCCCGTCTCATGGAAGGCGCGAAGGAAGTCAAGTGCTCGGAATTCGCCGACGAAGTCATTAAAAACATGTAAAGCGGCTGGGCCGTCCGTCAAACCGGCGGCCCGCTTTTTGTCCTATCCATTCCACCATACGGAGGTGGTCGACCGTGGCGATCAAACGCAAAAAATTACTATCGTGGGCGCCGGCTTCACCGGTGCGACAACCGCATTGATGCTCGCGCAGAAGGAACTCGGCGATATCGTGCTCGTCGATATTCCGCAGCTTGAAAATCCGACCAAAGGCAAAGCGCTCGACATGCTGGAGTCGACGCCGGTGCAAGGCTGCGATGCCAACATTATCGGGACGTCCAGCTATGATGAAACGAAAGATTCCGACATTGTGATCATTACGGCCGGCATCGCCCGCAAGCCCGGCATGAGCCGCGACGATCTCGTCAACACGAATGCCGGCATCGTCCGTTCCGTCTGCGAGAACGTAAAGGCGACCAGCCCGAACGCTTACGTGATCATTCTGAGCAACCCGGTCGACGCGATGACCTATGTCGCTTACCAGACGCTCGGCTTCCCGAAAAACCGCGTGATCGGCCAGTCCGGCGTGCTCGACACCGCCCGTTACTGCACTTTTATCGCGCAGGAGCTGAACGTATCGGTGGAAGACGTCCGCGGTTTCGTGCTTGGCGGCCACGGCGACGACATGGTGCCGCTCGTCCGCTATTCGAACGTCGGAGGAATTCCGATCGAGAAGCTGATCCCGGCTGACCGGATCGAAGCGATCGTGCAGCGCACCCGCGTCGGCGGCGGCGAGATCGTCAACCTGCTCGGCAACGGCAGCGCCTACTATGCGCCGGCCGCATCACTGGTGCAAATGACCGAGGCGATCCTCAAGGACAAGAAGCGGATTTTGCCGGTTATCGCCTTGCTCCAAGGCGAATACGGCTACGAAAACCTGTTCATGGGCGTGCCGGTCATTCTCGGCGGCGACGGCATCGAGAAAGTATTCGAGCTGGAGCTGACGAGCGAAGAGAAAGCCGCGCTGGACAAATCGGCCGAATCGGTGCGCAGCGTCATCAAGGTCATTACCGGCTAAGTTGCGGCCGCGATCGAGCCGTTCAAGCTATTCTTGATACAGAGGACCCTGACAGCTTACTGCCGGGGTCCTTCCGTTTTTGCGGAGGAAAGGAGGAAAGGAACGCGATGCTTGACCAGGCTAGGGCGGCGCTGAAGCGCATATACGGCTACGACTCGTTCCGCAAAGGGCAGGAGGACATTATCGAAGGCATTCTCGCGGGACGGGATACGCTGGCCATCCTGCCGACCGGCGGCGGGAAATCGGTCTGTTATCAAATTCCCGCCATGCTGCTGCCCGGCACGACGGTAGTCGTTTCGCCGCTCATCTCGCTTATGAAAGACCAGGTGGATGCGCTGAACCGGCTCGATGTGCCGGCCGCTTTCCTGAACAGCTCGCTCGGCGCCGCCGAATACCGGGACGTGATGCGGCACGCGCTGCAGGGCGATTACAAGCTGCTCTATATCGCGCCGGAGCGGATGGACGCGCCGATGTTCGCTTCGCTGGCCGAGCGGATGCATATTCCGCTTATCGCGATCGACGAAGCCCATTGCGTATCCCAATGGGGGCATGATTTTCGCCCGAGCTACCGGCAGCTGGCCGAATGGATCTCCCGGATGCCGAACCGGCCGGTCGTCGCCGGTTTCACGGCCACCGCTACGCCGGAAGTGTCCGCGGATATCGCGCGGATGTTGGGGCTGCGCTCGCCCAACATTTATGTGACGGGGTTCGCCCGCCCGAATTTGTCGCTGTCCGTCGTCAGCGGGACCGGGAAAAAGGCGTTTCTGCAACGTTTTCTGGCGGAAAGGGCGGAGCAGCCCGGCATCATCTATACGGCGACCCGCAAGGAAGCCGATCAGGTGCATGCGGAGCTGCTCGCGGCGGGCATTGCGGCGGGCAAGTATCACGGCGGAATGAGCGACGACGAAAGAACGGCCGCGCAGGAGAAATTCCGCTTCGACGAGATTCGCGTCATGGTGGCGACCAATGCGTTCGGAATGGGCATCGACAAGCCGAATGTCCGCTTTGTGCTGCATTGGCAAATGCCCGGCGATCTGGAATCGTATTACCAGGAAGCCGGAAGAGCCGGACGCGACGGGGAGGAAAGCGAATGCGTGCTGCTGTTCGAGCCGCAAGACATTCAGGTCCAGCGCTATTTGATCGAGCAAGGAGCGGGCGACGAGACGCGCAAATCGATTCAGCTGTCGAAGCTGTACCAGATGATGAACTATTGCCGCACGCAGCGCTGCCTGCAGCAGGCGATCGTCGCGTATTTCGGCGAAGAGGATGTGCCTCCGTGCGGCAAGTGCAGCAATTGTCTGGACAAGAGCGAACTCGTCGACCGGACGACGGAAGCGCAGAAGGCGCTGTCCTGCGTCGGCAGAATGAAAGGGCGGTTCGGCGTCACGATGGCGGCCAAAGTGCTGAAAGGCTCGCGTGACAAGCGGCTGCTGGAATTCGGTCTCGACCGCCTGTCGACATACGGCCTGCTAAGGGAATGGCCGGAGAAGGAAATCGCCGACTGGCTGTACTGGCTTGTGGCGGAAGGGTATTTGAAGATGAGCGAAGGGGCTTATCCGACGGTCTCGCTGACGGCGCGCGCGCTGCCTGTGCTTGACGGTTCCGAGCGTGTCATGCAGCGGGTGAGAGCGACCGTAAGGCGCTCGTCGTCCGATCCGGCCGCCGCCTCGCCGGCCTTCGAGGCGCTGCGCCAATGGCGGAAGGAAGCGGCGGCAAGGGAAGGCATTCCGCCGTTCATGCTGTTCTTCGACGCGACGCTGCGCGAATTGGCCGAACGGCTGCCGGTTACGGCCGATGAGCTGCTGGGCGTGAAAGGAGTCGGCGCCGCGAAAGCCGCAAAATACGGGGAAGAGGTGCTGGCGATTACCCGGCGCTTCGCCGATGCGGAAAGGAGCGGCGATGCGGACGGAGGAATGCGGATGCCGCTTCCGGATGCGGACGCGCCTTCGGCGAGGACGGAAGAGGAAGGCCCGAGCCATATCCGGACGCTGGAGATGTTCCGGGCGGGGCACACCGTCGAAGCGATCGCGCGCGAGAGGTTTGAGCAAGGTGACGGTGGAAGGACATATTATCCGGTGCGCCGAAGAAGGGCATGCGGTGGACTGGGAACGAATCGTGCCTCCGGATCGGGAGCAGCAGATTTTGGATACGGTAAGAGCGCTCGGCGCGGACCGGCTTCGCCCGATCAAGGACGCGCTTCCCGACGACATTCCCTATTTCGCCATCCATGGCGTCATCTGCAAGTACGGGCTTCGCCGCGGCTGATGCCGTCCCGAAAGAGCCCGCAGGGAATCGCGCATGGAATCCGCGCAGGAAATTCGCGCATGGAATCCGTTCCGTACGTTCGTCCGTTCGTCCGTTCGTTTTTGAGTTTCCCGCCGGGTTCGAGTATACTGGACATAAGAATGCCTGTAGGAGGATGAAACAGTGTCTAATGTCATGTGGTTTTGCACTTGCTCGGCGCTGTCGGCATGGGATTTTACATCGTGCTGCCGGTGCTTCTCGGCAAGGCGCCCAAGCTGGCTGGAGGCGGCCAGGAAGGTTTGGCCGAAGGCTTGTCTTCCGCCAACCGGATCGCACAATATTTTTGGTCGTGCAATTGCTGACAGGCGGCTACATTATGTCCCAGGGCAACTATTCGCCGCTGTGGATGGTGCTCGTGACGGTGCTCTTCCTCGGCATCGCGGCCGTTTCCGGCATGATGAGCAAGCCGCTCAAGCAAATTGTCGGCTCGATCCGCGAAAACCGGAGCGCAACGGCCTATATCGCCAAAGCGCGGGCAATGAGCTTCGCCGTACTCATTATGTATCTCGTCATTATTTATTTGATGAAATTTCCGTTCTGACGGCTTGACCGGGGAACGGCACAGACGGGGCAGGGAGGAAGAAGCAGTTGAAACAGCAGCTATCGCCGGATTTGGTGACTTTTGGGGAAACGATGGGGCTTTTCATGCCGCCGGAGCATCGGGCGCTGGAACGGTCGGCGCTTCTGGAGCAAAGCTTCGGCGGGGCCGAAAGCAATGTGGCGATCGGAGCCGTCCGGCTCGGCGTATCGGCCGGCTGGTTCGGCGTTCTCGGCGACGATCCGTTCGGCAGAATAATCAAGAAGACGCTGCGCGGAGAGGGCGTCGACGTTTCGCGCGTTCGCCTGGACGGCGAGGCGCCGACCGGTCTGATGTTTCGCGAGACGGTTGCCGGCAAGCTTGCCGTCCACTACTATCGCAAGCATTCCGCCGCCAGCCGGATGCGCCCGGAGCATCTGGACGCCGATTATATACGCGGCAGCAAAATTTTGCATGTGACGGGCATTACGGCTGCGCTTAGTCCGGAATGCCGGGCCACCGTGCGGGAAGCGGTCCGTATCGCCAGAGAAGCCGGCGTCGCCGTCTGTTTCGACCCGAATCTGCGGCTCAAGCTGTGGACGATCGAGGAGGCGCGGCAGACGCTGCTGCCGCTGGCGGAAGAGGCCGACTATTTTCTTCCCGGTTGGGACGAGCTTCGTCTGCTTTACGACAGCGACGATTTCGGGACGATTGCGGACAAGCTGTCGGCGCTTAAGGCCGTTACGGTCATTAAAGGCAAAGACGACCGGACGATCGTGCTGAATCGCGGGCAGCGCACCGAAGTGCCGTTTTATCCGGCGGAGCGGGTTGTCGATACGGTCGGCGCGGGCGACGGGTTTTGCGCCGGTTTTCTGGCCGGCATTTTGAAAGGAATGCCGCCGGAGGAAGCGGTGCGGCTGGCCAGCATCGTCGGTTCGCTCGTCGTTCAGATGCGCGGGGATTGGGAAGCGCTGCCGGAATGGCCGCTTGTGGAGCAGCGGCTCAACAACGAGGCATGGGTGGAAAGGTAAAAATGGCTGAAACGCAATCGTCCCGCAGCCATCGCCGCCGGGAAGCGGTGATGGAGCTGCTCAAACGTCAAGGACGAATTACCGTACAAGAGATGGTGGACCGGTTCGGCTGTTCGGAGGCGACCGCCCGGCGCGATCTGGAGCTGCTGGAGAAGACGGAGCCGATCATTCGTACGATCGGCGGAGCCATGTACGACGGATGGAACGCCGCCCGCGACTTGGCGTTTTCCGAACGGCAGGGGCTATCCTACCTGGAGAAGGAGCGGATCGCCAGACTGGCTTCGACGCTCATTGCCGAAGGCGATGTCGTCGGACTGTCGGGAGGCACGACAACGTACCTGCTCGCCAAGCTGCTGAAGACGAGAAAAGGAATAACGGTCGTCACGAACGCCGTCAACATTGCGATGGAGCTGGCCGGAAGCGATATCCAGGTTCTCGTCACAGGCGGCATCATGCGCCACAACAGCTTCGAGCTGTGCGGGCCGCTCGGGGAGGATACCGTAAGCCGGTTGAATATCGGGAAAATGTTCATCGGCGTGGACGGCATTTCCGCAGCCGGAGGCATTACGACGTATTCCGAGCAGGAAGCCCAGATCGCCAAAGCGCTCATTGCCCGCTCCCAAGCGACCTATGTGCTGTTCGACCATTCCAAGGTAGGCAAAACATCGCTGTTCTCGATCGCGCCGCTGTCCGGCGTGCAGGTCTGCATTACGGATGCGCCGCTGCCGTCCGAGCTGCTGGAGGCGGTCCGAACGAGCGGCATCGCCGTCCATATCGCCGCAGACGGCGATAACGGTTAAGCCCTGTCCGGTTATAAAATCCATAATAAAGGACTGTCCTTCCGCCTGATTGATACGCTCCCCTTATCGTAAAGGGGGCGGTTCGAATCGGCTTCGGGACAGTCCTTCGTCGTTTCGGTAATGTTCAAGCGCGGGCGACCGTACGGCCCTTCACCCATGTCTGGCGAACGGCGAAACGTTCGTCCGTCCATACGAGGTCGGCCTGCAATCCCGGCGCGATGCGGCCGGTCCGGTCGGCGATGCCGAGCTGCTTCGCCGGATTGCCGCTTGCCATCCGGCTTGCGTCCTGCACGCTGACCCCTACTTGTTCGACCATAAAGCGGAGCGCGCCGATCATCGTCAAGGTGCTGCCGGCGAGCGTGTCGCCATCCTTCAAACGCGCGGCTCCATCTTTCACGACAACGGGAAGCTCGCCGAGCTTGTACTCGCCGTCGGGCAGGCCGGCCGCCGCCATCGCGTCCGTGATGAGCAGCAGCTTGTCGGCCGGCTTCGCGGCGACGAGAAGCCGGATGGCGGCGGGATGAACGTGATGGCCGTCCGCAATTACTTCCGCGCAGATGCGCGGATCGGTCAGCACCGCTCCGACCGTGCCCGGCTTGCGGTGGTGAAGCGGCGTCATCGCGTTGAACGTATGGACGGCATGGCTTAGTCCGCGATCGACTGCGGCGATGATGTCATCGTAGCCGGAATCCGTATGCCCGCAGGCGACAATGACCCCGCGCTCCGCCAGCATGGCGATCAGATCGCCGGCGCCCCGGCGTTCGGGGGCGAGCGTCAGCAGCCGGATCGTATCCGGCCAGCGGGCCATCCAATCCTCCAGCCATGCGGGCTGCGGATCGACGATGTATGCCGGATTTTGCGCGCCAGGCCAGCGCTCGCTGATGAAAGGCCCTTCCAGGTGAACGCCGTGGAGCGCGGCATAAGGCATGTCGCCGGCACGGTACGCGGCGACCTCGCGGATGACGGCCTCCGTTTCGTCATGCGGCGCCGTCACCGTCGTCGCCAGCATGCAGGTCGTACCGTTCGCGGCGTGAAACGCCGTAATGCGGTCGAACGCTTCGCGGTTCGCTTCCATAAATTCGGCGCCGTTGCCGCCATGCACGTGAACGTCGATGAAACCGGGCAGCAGCCAGCCGCCTTCGCCATCGACAACCGGCAGTTCGCCGTATGCAGCGGGAACGTCCGAACCTTCCGGATAGACGCCCGCGATTTTCCCCTCCGCGACGACGAGACTGCCGGAGATGATTTCCTCATCTGCGACGATGCGCACATTGGTTATGCGCCAGCTTTCCTGGGACTGCTTCGTCATTCCAATTCCCTCCCCGCTTCGCGGTCCAGCAGCACGATGACATGGGCATGCGTTTGCAGCAGGGAAGCGGGGCATTTCGTCGTAATCGGACCCTGCAGCGCTTCCTTCACAATCCGCGCCTTGTCTGTGCCGCGCGCCGCAAGCACAATCGTCTTTGCCCGCAGAATGGCGCCGACTCCCATCGTCACCGCATGGGTTGGAACATCCCGGATCGAGGCGAAGAAACGGGCGTTCGCTTCGAGCGTCTCCCTCTTCAGCTCCACGACATGCGTTTCCCCGATCAAGGACTCGTCCGGTTCATTGAAGCCGATATGGCCGTTATGGCCGAGCCCGAGCAATTGGATGTCGATCGGGTGCTTCGCGAGCAGCGCATCGTAGCGGGCGCATTCGGCAGCCAGATCGTCCGCCGTGCCGTTCGGCAGATGGACGTTTTCCGGCCGGATGTCGATATGGGCAAACAGATGCTTCTGCATGTACGTATAATAGCTTTGCTCGTGGTTGCGGGGCAGACCGACATATTCATCCAGATTAAAAGTCGTCACTTCCCGGAAGGAGAGGCCTCTGCGGTGTTCTTCCACTATTTTTTCATAAATTCCGATCGGTGTCGAGCCTGTCGCAAGGCCAAGCACGGCATCGGGCTTCCGGCGCACCGTCTCGGCGAACAGGGACGCGGCGTAACGGTCCAGCTCGCTTTGATCATCGAAAATGCGGATTTCCATACTCCGGCACTCCTATCTTGTTTGTTCTTACTCTTTATTTTAACGGAAGTTTGGAATTCCAACAATGAAAATGACGAAAATAATCAAAAATATGATTAAAACGATCATTTATAACGACCTTGCGATAAGGGCCGCCGGTACGTTATGATGAACGGGCAATAGTGGAAATCCCGATTTATGACGAAGGAGGGACGGCATCATGACCGTTGGCCGGGAACAGCGGGAGAAAAGGGAAGACGCGCTGACGGCAAAACGAAAAGGGGAGCATATCCGGATTTGCCTGGAAGAGCGGGTCGAAGGCGAAGGCGTTACGACCGGATTCGAAAAGTATCGCTTCGTGCATAATGCGCTGCCGGAGCTGGATTTTGAAAGCATTCGGACGGAGACCCGATTTCTGGACAAGCCGCTGCGCGTTCCGCTGCTCGTCAGTTCCATGACCGGGGGAACCGCCGCAGCCGCTTCCATCAACCGCCGCTTGGCGGAGGCGGCCGAAGCGCGCGGGTGGGCCATCGCGCTCGGCTCGATGCGGGCGGCGATCGAGCGGGAAGAGTTGGCCGCTACTTTTCGCGTTCGCAAGGAAGCGCCGAACGCGCCGATTATCGCCAACCTCGGAGCCGTGCAACTGAATTGCGGCTATGGCGCCGATGAATGCCGCCGTGCCGTGGAGCTGGCAGAAGCGGATGCGCTGGTGCTGCACCTGAACGGCATGCAGGAGCTGTTTCAGCCCGAAGGAGATACGAACTTCGGCGGCTTGCTGCGCCGCATTGCGGAAGTGTGCCGGACGGCGGGCGTGCCGGTCGGTGTGAAGGAAGTCGGCTTCGGCTTCGATGCCGACACGGCCGCCGCCTTGCACGAGGCGGGAGTCGCGTTTCTCGATGTGGCCGGCGCGGGCGGCACGTCCTGGATTCAGGTGGAGAAATTTCGCTCGGCGGACGGGCTTCGCCGCAAAGCGGCGGAAGCGTTTGCCGACTGGGGATTGCCGACGTCCGACTGCGTGAAGGAAGTGCGTGACCGGTTGCCGGACGCATACATTATAGCGAGCGGCGGCCTGCACGATGGGGTCGAAGCGGCGAAAGCGATCGCCCTTGGGGCCGATTTGGCCGGTTTCGGGCGGACGCTGCTCCGAAATGCCGCTTCCTCAGACGGCACGGAGCCGCTTGAGGAACAGTTCGAACGAATCGAATTCGAGCTTCGCGCAACGATGTTCGGTATCGGCGCTTCGACGATCGAACAGCTTCGGACGACGAACCGGCTGCGCAGGCTGCCGACGTGAGCGTCAGCCCGTCAGCTGCGCTTTACGAATATGCTGGGTTCTGCTTACGCCGAAGGCGCAGCCGGACGCACGGAACGTCCTGTCGTCAGCTCGTTCGGCAGTACGATGCGCCGAGGGGGAGCGTCCCGGTTTTCGATCCGCTCGATCAGCAGGCTGATGCCCTGACGGCCGAACTCGTAAGCCGGCTGGGCCACCAGCGTAAAGAACGGATCGAGCACTGACATATACCCGAAATCGTCGAATGTTACGATCGACAGCTCTTCCGGCACCCCGATTCCGCGCTTGCGCAGCGACTGCAGCAGACTGAGAGCCAGCAGGTTGTTGGCGGCGAAAACGGCGGTCGGGGAAGGGGAAAGCGACTGCAGCCGTTCTGCGGCTGCTTCCGCATCCTGGGGCCGGTAGTTCGATTCCATCACATAAGCCGGAGCGAAGCCGATGCCGCGTTCCGCGAGCGCTTGCCGGTAGCCGGCCAGCCGGTCCCGGGCCGTCGAAACTTCCGGCGAGCCGTTGACCAGGGCAATCCGCCGGTGGCCGAGGCCGATCAAATAATCGACCAGCTTGCGCGCGCCGCCTACGCTGTCCCCCAATACGCAATCGCAGGCGATGCCGGGCACTTCCCGGTCGAGGATGACGAACGGGATGCCGTGCCGTGCAAGCGTCTCGAGATGGGGACGCGAACGGTCTCCCGAAGGCGTAATCAGGACGCCGTCCACCCGGGTGGACAATACCGTGTCGATATATTCCCTTTCCTTGTCGACGCTTTCGTCGCTGTTGCCGAGCAGCAGCTTGTAGCCGTTCTCGCGCGCCGCGTCTTCCGCTCCGCGGGCAACGGTCGTATAGAACGGGTTCGTGATGTCGGTAATGAGCAGCGACAGCGTCATCGTTCGCTGCAGCACGAGGCTGCGGGCCGTCGCATTGGGAACATAGTGAAGCTCCTCCATTACCTTCTGCACTTTCAGCCTCGTTTTTTCGCTGATTCGTCCCGTATTGTTGATCACGCGCGAGACGGTCATAGCGGAAACATTCGCTTTTTTGGCAATATCGTATATCGTAACGATCGCTTTTCCCTCCGTTTATTTCAAAGGTTCGCAAAAGACATTTGGTCCGCAAAAGCCATTGACAGCGGCAGTTTGTTTTTGCTAGGGTAGAGTTACCGATAACACTACATTACACTGTCCGGGAAAAATGCGCAAGCCGCGAAAACGCAAAACAGCCGGATAGATAAGGAGGCTTCTATCGAATGGCCGAGCATGTGCAGGTTGGGGCCGATGTCATCGTGATGAACGCCGTCGATCACGTGGCGACCGCGCTTCGCGATCTTCAGGCCGGAGAGACGCTGAGCTACACCATCGAAGGAAGAACCAATACGATCGCTGTTATGGAAGCGGTGCCATTCGGGCATAAAATCGCCATTGTGCCGATCGCCGAAGGCGATTCCGTCCGCAAATACGGCGAGGTGATCGGCCGGGCGACCCGGGCCATCGAGCCGGGGCATCACGTGCACGTGCATAATATCGAAGGCATTCGCGGGCGGGGAGACAAAGCCCGAAAGGAAGGAGAAGCGCCGGTATGAAAACGTTTAAAGGTTATGCGCGCGCCAACGGCGATTTCGGCATCCGCAATCATTTGCTTATTATCCCGACGGTCATATGCGCGAATCAGGTATGCAGCCGCATCGAACAGATGGTGCCGGATACGGTGGCCATTCCGCACCAGCACGGCTGCAGCCAGATCGGCGCGGACAAGGACCGGACGTTCGACGTGCTGGCGGGAACGGGACGCAATCCGAACGTCGGAGCCGTGCTGATCGTCAGCCTTGGCTGCGAAGTGGTCGATCCGCAGGCGCTTGCCGACGCGATCCGCGAGACGGGCAAACCGGTCGAATGGTTCGACATTCAGAGCGCCGGAGGTTCGATCAAAGCGATTCAGCACGGGGTAGAGCTGGCGCGCCGGATGCGGGCGGAGCTGGATCGGGCGGAGAAGGTGGACGTGCCGTTCAGCAAGCTGCGGATCGGCGTCAAATGCGGCGGCTCGGACGCGACTTCGGGTCTCGCTTCGAATCCGGCGCTGGGTGTCGCCGCGGATGCGATTATAGCCGACGGCGGCGCGGTCGTCATCGGCGAGACGACCGAAATTATCGGCGCCGAACATCTGCTTGCCGAGCGCTGCGTGACGCCGGACGTTTCGAGCAAGCTCTATTCGATCGTCGAACGGTTCGAGCGCGAGGTCGAGCGCGCCGGCGCCGATATGCGAGGCGGCAACCCGAGCCCGGGCAATATTGCCGGCGGCCTGTCCACGATCGAGGAGAAGTCGCTCGGCTGCATCAGCAAATGCGGCACCGCGCCGATCCGGGCCGTTATCGAGTACGCCGAGCAAATTCCGAACGGCGGCCTGTACTTTATGGATTCGCCGGGCAATGACATCGAATGCGTATCGGGTATGGCTGCGGGAGGCGCGCATTTGGTCTGCTTTACGACCGGCAGAGGCACGCCGACCGGCTCCGCCGTCGTGCCGGTCATCAAAATTACGGCCAACGCCCAAATGTACCGCCGAATGGAAGACAATATGGATGTGGACGTCAGCGGTTTGTTGACCGGCGCATTCGATCTAAGGGAGGCCGGCCGCAGGATCGAGCGGGAAATTCGCGAGGTGGCGGATGGCAAGCTGACGAAAGCCGAAATATTGGGGCATCGCGAATTTAGCATTAACCGGATCGGTCCGAGCTTGTAAAGGTTGAAATCGGGAGGGTGGAAAGAAAGATGCAGCGTTTGAAAGACCGGATCGCGCTCGTCACCGGAGGCAGCCGGGGCATCGGCGAGGCGATCGTCATACGGCTGGCGGAGGAAGGAGCGCATGTCGCCATCAACTACACGTCGATAAGCTCGCGCGAGCTTGCCGAGAGAGTGAAAGCCCGGGTAGAGGCGCTGGGCTGCCGGGCGATCGTTGTACGCGCGGACGTCGGCAACAAGGCGCAGGTCGAGGCGATGTTCGAGCAGGTGGAGCGCGAGCTCGGCGAAGTCGAAATTCTGGTTAACAATGCGGGCGTGGCGCCGTTCGAGCCGTTCCTGAAGGCGACGGAGGAGACGTGGGACCGCACGATCAACACCAATTTGAAGTCGATCTTCCTCTGTTCCCAGCGGGCTGCCAAGCGGATGGTGGAGCGGCGGTACGGCAAAATTATTAACGTCCTGTCAACTGCGAGCGCGTCGTAACCAGTCCGGTCATTCCGCATTACCAGGCGTCGAAAGCGGGCGCGCACATGCTGACGAAAGGAATGGCGATCGAGCTGGGCCGCTTCAACATCAATGTGAACGCGGTCGGGCCGAGCACCGTCGATACCGATATGTGCGCCGATTTTCTGAACGATCCCGAGCAGCGCCGGCGCGAGGAGGAGGCCAATCCGATGAAGCGGCTCGGCACGGCCCGCCAGATCGGGGATGCGGTCGTCTTTCTCGCATCGGAGGAGGCGATGCAGGTGAACGGCCATCTGCTGATGGTGGATGGCGGCCTGAGCGTCAAGGCGGCACAGCCGGAGGATCATATGGAGAGATAAAA
>NZ_BOVJ01000156.1 GCF_018403665.1 Paenibacillus cisolokensis | reverse complement strand
AAAATACAGTATTTTTGGAAATTTTCGCTTGTCTGGGCTTGAATGGATCAAAGAAACTGCATAATCGCAGGAATTTTCGCGTTTTGGTTAATTGCCCCCCGAAAATACTGCATTTTTGCAGCTTTGTTCTTTTATCCGGTTTCATCTTCCGGATGCGTGCCGCTGCGGAGCCGGAGTAAAGAAAGCCATTTCGGGACTGGTGGCCGTTCACAGCGAGTTTGGAGCGAGCGAATATGGCCCCTGAAGTTTCGCAAACAGGAGCCCGGCGGTCAGGCAGGCGAGGGCGAATAGAGCCATTTATCGTCGGCTAGGCTGTTCCAAATTCGAAAATGTCAGGATATAATGTTTGGATATTCGGACGACGGTATCGGGCGTTGCAAAATTGTAAGCGTTTACCGATAAGGAGGCGGCTATGGGCAACTTTTTGGAATTGTTTCAATTAAAGAAAATCCGCGGCAAGCTGTTTATTTTGACGACGTTAATCACCTTTATCCCGATGATGGTTCTTAGCCTGGCGTTCTATCAGCTATTTTCAGAGAGGATGCTGCGCAATGCAGAACAGCAGGCATTCGCATCCGGCAGTATCGCCAATCATTACTTGGATCGCATTCTCGTGGACATGAACGATCTGTTCAACGTCATCATCAGCAACGGACAGATTCAATGCGCCTTGACCGGCGCCGTTAATTCGGTCTGCCAGAACGGCGACGGAGAGCGGGGCGATTCGGATTACGGCTACATCCGCAATTCCTATATGATCAACAACGCGATGAATACGATCACCCAGTCAAAATCCTATGTCGTCCGCTATGTTGTTTATCATATGGAGGCTCCTCCGAATCGCAGGCTGTACGGCTCGTATATCAGTCCGGAGGAAGCCGAAGCGTGGTACGCAGAGCTGCGGGAGGGGGCGCCTTTGCTATTGCGAAACGGCAGATCGCTGGACCAGAATATGGCCGTCAACGCCGGCTCGCTCCTGTTCGCCAAACTGCTGCCGCGGACAAGCGGCGATTTCTCGCCGCTCGGTTTTATCGTACTGGAAGTGAACCGGGATCAATTTTTTAAAGGACTGTCATTTCTGAATGCGGATCGCAGCGGACGGTTCGTCATCGTCGACGGCGGCGGGAAGCCGCTCTATTATTGGCCGGACAACGCAGGCGGCGAAGAGGAGAACGAGGAACTGTACGAGCTTGCGACAAAAGCGCGGCTGCAGGATGAAGGCTTTATGCCGATCGGCGACAGATGGTTCGCCGCTTTACAACGCAACGGGCTGTCCGGCTGGTCGATCGTGCATATGATCAACGCGGATACGCTGTATAAGGATGCGGAATGGGTCCGGACGATGACGCTGGCCGTCTTCATCCTGACCTTCGCAATGGGACTCGTGCTGGCGAACTGGATCAGCGGCACGATCAGACGGCCGCTTCACCGGCTGCTGCTGTTTATTAAGATGAACGGCGCGCCGGGACCGCGCATTCCGGTGCCGTTCGATCCGGAGGACGAGGTCGGACAGATCGGGGTTCGCTTCCTTCGCATGATGGATGAGAACAAGGCGCTGCACCAGCAGGTGTATAACGCCCTGAAAAACGGAAAGAAGCCGAAATCCATGCGCTGCAGGCGCAAATCAATCCCCATTTTCTGTACAACACGCTGGAATCGCTGAAATGGATGGCGTTCGCCCGCGGCCAATCCGATATCAGCGAAGTGGTCGGCATGCTGGGCAAATACTTTCGCCTGACGATCAATAAAGGCCGCCAGGTCATTACCGTTCGGGAAGAGCTCGATCATGTGCAGACGTATTTCCAGGTGCTCGACTTCCGTTATCCGGGGCGGTTCGATCTGTTCTTCCATTTCGAAGAGGATTTGACGCATTACTATGTGCCGAAATTTATTTTGCAGCCGATTGTCGAAAATGCGATTTACCACGGGCTCAAGAAGAAGGACGGCGAAGGAACGATTGCTATATCGGGACGAACGGAACAAGGCGTGCTGATCTTCCAGGTAACCGACGACGGGCTGGGAATCGCACCCGATCGGCTGGCTGCCATTATGGAAGCGCTGGACCAGGAGGAAACAAGCCTTACTTTCGGTTTGAAAAATGTTCACGACCGGCTCAAACTGCGGTACGGAGAGCCGTTCGGCATCCGTCTCGCCAGCGAGGAAGGATTATATACGACCGTGACGTTAAGTCTGCCGGCGATTACAGAAGCGGAGGAGCGATATCATGAATCCGATCGTGAAAATTTTGATCGTTGACGACGAATATCATATCCGGGAAGGCATCAAGACGTCCGTGCCGTGGAGCCGGATCGGCATCGGCGGAATCGACGAAGCCGCGGACGGCATGCAGGCATTGGAGCGGTACGAACGGCAGCGGCCGGATATCGTCCTTCTCGATATCAACATCCCGAAGATGGACGGGATGGAAGTGGCGCGGCGGATTCGCAAGGCGGGCGGAACGGCCCGAATCATTTTCTGACCGGCTACGACGATTTCCCTAAGGCAAAAGAGGCCATTGCGCTGCATGCCACCGATTATTTGGTGAAGCCGGTCGAGTACGCCGAGCTGGTGAGCGCCGTGGAGCGGGCCTGCGAGCAAATTATGGCGGACCGGAGAACAGTCCTGCGCATCGATCAGATGAAGCGGCAGATGGAAGGCTTCAAGGCGGCGGCCGCCGAGCGGCTGCTTATCGATTGGCTCGAACACCGGCGGACGTTCAAAGAGTTCGAGGCGGTAGCGGCCGAATTCGGCATCGAACGCGGCAAATCGCGATTATACGGATTTCTCTGTGCGGATATCGACGGGTACGAACAGCGGATAGCGGGAGCAGCCGACCGGGACCGGCAGCTGTATTTGTTCGCTTACCGGAAAATCGCGCAAGAGGTGCTGCATGATACGGCGTCCGGCTGCGGCGGCAGCGTGTTGAGTCTGTCATCCGGCAAGCTGCTGCTGCTGGTTTACTGCGATGTTCCGGCCGGGGCGAGAAGCGCCCTGTCATCGGCCGAGCCGCTTATGCCGGCGCTTGCCCGCCGGCTGCAGGATGCGTACAAAACGTATTTGCGCTGGTCGGTCAGCATCGGCATGAGCGAATGGAGCGGAGATGTCCGGTCGCTGGGCGAATTGTATGCGGACGCGATTCAGGCAGTCAATTACCGCTCGGTCGTCGGCTGCGGCGCCATTATTCCCGCCAGCATGGTGGAGCCAAGCGGCGCGATTCGCCAACGGCTCATGAATAAGGAACTGTTCTTGCTGGAGGAACTGAATGCGGGAACGGAGCTTCGAAGCGCCGCAAGCTGGAACCGGTGGCTCGAAGAGCTGTCCGCCCTGCCGCTTGCCGATGCGAAGCTCGTCGCCTCCCAATTCGCCGTAAATGCGCTGAGGCTAGGCAAGGAAGCGGCCGATGAAGCAGCCGTTCCGGATGAAGCCGCAGCCATTCCGGGCCATATTGCGGCATGCCAAACGATGCAGGATTTAATCGGCCACCTGAACGGGCTGATCGATGGCGTGGCGCACCGACTCCGTTCCGCCCGCAGTCCGGCCGCCTCCAAGATCGTGGAGCAAGCGAAACGGTGGATCCGGGAACGGCTGCATGAGGAAATCAGCCTGCAGGCCGTTGCCGATGCGCTTCATGTGAATCCGTACTATTTGAGCCGGCTGTTCAGGCAGGCGACGAACGAAACCTATCTGGAATATACGACGCGCCTGCGCTTCGAGCGGGCCCGGGAGCTGCTCGCCCATACGCAGCTGAAAATGCATGAAATCGCAGAACGGGTCGGCTTTAAAGACGCCAATTATTTCAGCATCGCGTTCAAGAAGTTCGAGGGGGTGAATCCGACGGAATACCGGAAACGGTACCAATGATTGCTGTCTCCTGTAAAAATGAGGTCAAAAATTCAAAGAGCGGCTCAACGGATTCTATGGCGTTCCTTTCTGCTGCCGCGGATAATGGCAATGTAAGCACATTCAATATAAAGGAAAGGGGCGGCAATGGTGGCATACCGCAGAAAGTGGCTTGTATGGTTTACGGCCGTTTGCTTGCTTGTCGCGACGGCATGCAGCGGCAACGGCTCATCCGGAGCGGAAGGCGGCGAAGGGGAAGCCGGAAGCGGCAAGGAGCCGGTCCGCTTGAAATTTATGTACTGGGGCAGCGCATTCGAGAAGCAGGCGATGGAAAACATGGTCGAGGCGTTTAACAAGTCGCATCCGGACATTGTCGTGCAGGCGGAGCATGTGCCGGGCGATTACGCGGCGAAAATCAATACGCTGATGGCGACGAACGAGCTGCCGGATATCGCTTATTTGAGCGAACCGCTCTCGATGAAGTGGGGCGCGGAGGGAAGGCTGCTTGATATGAAGCCGTACATGGAGCTGTATCCGCAGCTTGCGGAGCGGCTGGAACAAACCTATTACAATCCGGCTCCGGACAAGACGCTCGGGACGAACACGGCCGTCGAAATTATAACGTTGTATTATAACAAGGATCTGTTCGAAGAAGCGGGCGTGGCGCCGCCTCCGACGAAAGGCGAGAATGCCTGGACCTGGGACGAATTCGTCGAAACGGCCAAAAAGCTGACGAAGGACAACAACGGCAACACCCCTTTCGACCCCGGGTTTAACCCGAACAGCATTGTGCAATACGGCGTATCGTTCCCGACCTGGATAGGCGGCTGGTATCCGTTCCTGCTCAGCAACGGCGGCGACATTACGAATGACGACGGAACGCAGTACACGCTCGATTCGCCGGAAGCGATCGAAGTGTTCCAGAAGCTGCAGGACCTGATGTATGTGCACCATGTCGCGCCGACCGCCACCCAGCAGCAAAATATGCCCGCGACGAACGTCCGGCTGCAGACGAAAAAGGTGGCCATGGCTATTGACGGACAATGGGCGCTTCTGGACTTTGCGTCTACCAAGATGAATTTCGGTATGGGCGTTCTCCCGAAATTCAAGGAACCGAAGACGATCGTGCTCGGCTCGCCGACCGTTATCTTCGCGAATACGGCGCATCCGGACGAGGCGATCCGATTTTACTTGTACCACAACGATCCGAAGCAGGTGGATTTGTATGCCAAGGGGCTGTGGATGCCGCTGGAGGAGAAGTATTATACCGATCCCGCGGAAATCGCCTACTGGACCGATAACGAGGCGCATCCGCCGGAATATAAAGACGCCGTCATCGACTTTACATTGAACTACGCCGGAAGATCCCCGATGTATTTCCTCAAGAACATGGCGGAGATCGAGCCGGTCATCAACGCGGCGCTCGATAAATTATGGACGAATAAAGAACCGGCCGAGAAAGTGCTGCGTGATCTGAAGCAGGAAGTTCAGCCGCTGCTGCAGGGCAAGTATCAATAACGGAGGCTCGGATATGGCTCACGAAGCGGCTAAAAACTAAAGCTGTCAGGCATCGCACGGATGGAGCGGAACTGGGGCATCGCTTTTGCGATGCCCGCCGTTCTCGGATTTTTCCTGTTTGTTCTCGGCCCGGTCGTCGCGTCTTTCTTCTTCAGCCTGACCGACTGGAATATCGGCGGACAGATGAATTTCACCGGCTTCGGGAATTATCGGGAAATGTTTACGGAAGACAAGTTGTTCAGCAAATCGCTGTTCGTCACCTTGTACTACTCGCTCGGAAGTATTCCGCTCGGCTTTCTGGCCGCTTTCATCATCGCGCTTCTTCTGAATCAGAAGGTGAAAGGGCTATCCGTCTTCCGGACGATCTACTACATGCCGGTGCTCGTGCCGAGCATCGCCAACAGCATGCTGTGGCTATGGCTCTACAATCCGGACTTCGGGCTGTTCAATTCGCTGCTGAACGGGATCGGGCTTCCCGGTTCGCAATGGATCTACGACGAAACGATGGCCGTTCCATCGCTCATCCTGATGAGCACATGGGGCGTCGGCAACGCGATGGTCATCTTCCTGGCCGGACTCCAGGGCGTGCCGGGACATCTGTACGAGGCGGTGGAAGTGGACGGCGGCGGCGCGCTGCGGAAATTTTGGCATGTCACGCTTCCGTCTATGACGCCGACCATCTTCTTTAATGTCGTCATGGGGACGATCGGGACGCTCCAAGTATTCGACCAGGCATATGTGATGACCAATGGCGGGCCGAACAACGCCACCCTCTTTTACATTTACTACTTGTACCGGACGGCGTTCTCCGAATCGGAGATGGGCTATGCCGCGGCTCTCGCCTGGGTGCTTTTCCTGATCATTCTCGCTCTTACGGCGCTCGTGTTCCGTTCGTCGAAGTTCTGGGTCTATTACGAAGGGGAGGGGAGATGATGACGATGAGCAGAACAAGAGCGGTTTCTCGCATTTTCATCTACCTGATCCTGATCGCCGGCAGCATCGTCATGCTGTTTCCGTTCGCCTGGCTGCTGCGCAGCTCCTTCATGTCGACGGCGCAAATTTTCATCTTCCCGCCGGAATGGATTCCGCGGCCGTTCGAATGGCGCAACTATACGGATGCGCTGACTATCGTGCCGTTCGGACGCTATTTCCTCAATACGATGACGATCGAGCTGTTCGCCGTTACGGGCGTCGTGCTGACGAGCGCAATGGCCGGGTACAGCTTCGCGCGTCTGAAATGGCCGGGGCGCAATATGATGTTCGGTCTCGTCTTGAGCGCGTTGATGATGCCCTATGCGGTGACGCTCATCCCGACGTTTACGCTGTGGAAATCGCTCGGCGCCATCAACACCTATTTGCCGCTCATTATTCCGGCCTGGTTCGGCGGCGGCGCGTTCAACATTTTCCTGCTCCGCCAGTTTTTCAGCACTATACCGAAAGATCTGGACGAGGCCGCGTATATGGACGGCGCGAATCCGCTCACGGTGCTGTGGCGCATCCTTGTCCCGTTGTCGATGCCGGCCATTATCGTCATTACGATCTTCACGTTTATCGGAACATGGAACGATTTTCTCGGACCGCTCATTTATTTGAGCGACGGCGACAAATATACGCTTGCGCTCGGTCTGGCGTCCTTCAAAGGGATGTACAATGCGCAGTGGGGCTACCTGATGGCGGCGTCGACGGCGGTCGTCGCGCCGATTGTTCTTTTGTTTTTTGTCGCGCAGCGTTATTTTATAGAAGGGATCACCTTAACCGGGATCAAAGGATGAGGAGGCGTTCGGATGACGAAAGCAAACACGGCTGAGCAGATGCTGGCCAGATGGCGCGGCGTTCCGTTTACAAGCGTTAATGTCAAGGACGGGTTTTGGCGTCCAAGGCTCGATGTCATGAGACAGGTCACGGTGCGGGCATGCCTGGACAAATGCGAGGAGACGGGGCGCATCGCAAACTTCGCGAAGGCGGCGGGATTGATGGAAGGGGAGTTTCAAGGCATCTACTTCGACGATTCCGACGTGTACAAGGTGCTGGAGGGCGCCGCTTATTTGCTCATGTCCGAGCGCGATGCGGAATTGGAAGCCGAGGTCGACCGGATCGTCGACCTTATCGCTGCGGCGCAGGAGGAAGACGGCTATCTGTGCACGTACTTCACGTTGACCGCGCCGGAGAAGAAATGGACCGACATGGAGAAGCATGAAATGTATTGCGGCGGCCACCTGATGGAAGCGGCGGTCGCCTATTTCGAGGCAACGGGTAAGCGGAAATTGCTCGATACGGCGTGCCGGCTCGCCGACCATTACGACCGGACGTTCGGTCCGGGAAAGCGGCATTGGGTGGAAGGGCATGAGGAGATCGAGCTGGCGCTTGTCAAGCTGTACCGGGCAACCGGTGAAGAGCGGTACTGGAAGCTGGCGCTGTGGCTGCTGGAGGAGCGAGGACACGGACACGGCGTCGGCGCGATATGGGACAGGGCGGATTGGGGGCCGGCCTATTGCCAGGACGATGTGCCGGTAAGAGAGATCGCGGAAGTGAAAGGGCATGCCGTGCGGGCGATGTATTTGTACTCGGCGATGACGGACGTCGTGCACGCGTCGGGAGACCCGGCCTATGTGGGGGCGCTGCACCGCGTATGGGCGCATACGGTCGAACGCAACATGTACGTGACGGGCGGCATCGGTCCGTCCAGGCATAACGAGGGCTTCACGCATGATTACGATCTGCCGAACGACAGCGCCTATTGCGAAACGTGTGCCGCTATTGCGATGGCGTTCTGGAACCACCGGATGAACCTGCTGTTCGGCGACGCGAAGTACGCGGATATCGTCGAGCGGGAGCTGTACAACGGGGCGCTGGCGGGCATCTCGTTGTCCGGCGACAAATTTTTCTATGTGAATCCGCTTGCATCGGAAGGCCATCACCACCGTGTGGCATGGTTTGACTGCTCCTGCTGCCCGACGAATCTGGTGCGCTTCCTGCCGTCGATCGGACAATATGTCTGTGCCGTATCGGAGGACGGTATTGTCGTAAACCAGTACATGAACGGAACGTGTCGGATCGAACGCCCGGAAGGAAAGAGCGGCATCCGATTGACGACGGAGACGGAATACCCCTGGCATGGCGCGATTCGCCTAACCGTCGCACCCGACCGGGAAGAGTCCTTCCGCATTCGCCTGCGCATCCCGGGCTGGTGCAGAGGGTATCGCGTCTCCGTATGCGGCGCACCGGCCCGAGCGGCCGTTGCGAACGGTTATATCGGCATCGAACGCGTATGGTCCGCCGGCGACACGATCGAGCTGGAGCTCGATATGCCGGTGAACGTCGTGCGCGCGCGGCCGGAGGTGGCAGCCAATCGCGGGCGGATCGCGTTCCAGCGCGGACCGATTGTCTACTGCGCCGAGCAGGCCGATAACGCGCATTTGACATATGACGCGTTCGCCGTATCGCCGCATGTCCCGTTCGAGGTGGTCGAGCAGCCGGATAAGCTGGGCGGGATTCGCGAACTGGCAGGCGCCGATGCCGACGGACGCCGGCTGACGCTCGTTCCGTATTACGCCTGGGACAATCGCGAGCCGGGCTTTATGCAGGTGTGGCTGCGGGAAGCGGATTGCCGCGCGCTGTACATGTACTGAAGTCCGTTTTATCGTGAACTTATATCGAATCCTTCCAAATTGGTGACATCCAAGCTGTCACCAATTTTTTGCTATACTATTCCCGAAGATAAGGCAAGGGAGGAACCGGCATTGAAGAGAACCGACCGGTTGATGGCCATTGTCCTCGCTCTGCAGCAGCGTCCGGAAACGGCTCAATCGTTGGCCGAGAAGCTGGAGGTGTCGAAGCGAACGATATTGCGGGATATGCAATCGCTCTCCGAGATGGGGATTCCGCTATATTCCGTTACCGGCCCGGCCGGCGGCTTCCGTCTGATGGAAGGCTACCGGCTGTCGCCGCTGCAGCTGGATTCCCAGGAAGCGATGACGGTGCTGTTCGCGCTAAAGGCTTTGACGAAAATGGCGGACACGCCGTTCAATCGGGCAAGATGGACGGTAATGGACAAAATTTCGGCCGCGCTTCCCGACGATCTATTGCGGCAGATCGATCCGGTGCTTCGGCATGTCCAGATGGACGTCCCCGAGCGAAAGGTCAAAACGCCGCAATTGTCCGCCCTTATGGAACACACTGCGGAATCCCGCTGGCTCAAGGTTCTGTACCGGTCCGTGAGCCGCCGCCGATGGCTGCAGCTAAAGCCGGAAAGGCTTTACACGGCGCACGGATTCTGGTACTGCGAGGCATTCTCGGTTACCCATGGCGAGCGGAGAACGTTCCGCGTCGACCGCATGGAACGGATGGAAATGACAGACGAGCCCGGGGAGCAACAAGGGATGGCCGGCCGGCGCCCGGAGCTTGACGTCAAACAGCCGGTTCCCGCAACCCCGACGCGAATCGTCGCGAAATTGTCGTACCGCGGCGCGCTGCTGGCCGAACAGGATGAGCACATCGGCGAGCTTGTCAAGCAAATATCCGATGAGGAATGGGAAGTCGACTTCATGTGTCCGCCTTCGGAGTTCGGCTGGGCCGTACGTTTCTTCTTCTCCCTCGGTACGGATGCAACCGTGATTGCGCCGCAAACGCTGCGTTACGAAATTTATCGGCTGGCAAACGAACTGTGCAGCCGTTACAAACCCGAACAAAAGGCGGAAAATGCAGGGAAAGGGGAGAAGAGTCATGATTCATTCTGACTGTTTCCAACGCGCCAGACCGTTTATTTACCGTAATGCGCGTTTGCTTGACCGGAGACGCTACGAGTATTTTTTCGAAGGCGGTTCCAAAGAGGCGGTCATCGAAGCGCTGCGGGCTTATCAGAATGCCGACGGCGGTTTCGGAAATGCGCTGGAGCCGGATATCCGGTGTCCGTTCAGCCAGCCCGTTCCAACGGAAATGGCGCTTGCGATCATGGACCAAATCGGTCTTTTCGATGAACAGATATTGGAAGGAATCAACCGGTATTTGCGTAAAATCACGTTGGAGGACGGCGGCATTCCGTTGGCCCTGCGAAGTCTGAACGATTATCCGCATGCGCCATGGTGGACAACGGAAAACGACGATCGCCCTTCGATCAACCCGACCGGCACGATCATCGGTTTGTTGTACAAGCAGAATGCGCTGCCGGATATCGTCCGCGAACCGTATTTCGTCAAAACTGTCCAGTATATATGGAAATACATGGAGCAGGAGCGGCCGTCGGGCTACCATGACGGAACGCATTGGATTGTGTTTCTGCAGAATACGCCCGACCGCGAGCGGGCGGAAGGACAATGGGCCGTCATCGACGAATGGCTGAGCCGCCCCGGTACGATCGAGAAAAACCCGTATGCGGAAGGGTATGTCCATAAAGTGCTGGACTGGGCCCCGGATCGGGATAGCTATGCCCGTAAATTTGTTTCGAACGAGGAATTGGCCGAGCATTTGCAGGCGCTTCTCGTTCAGCAGCAGGAAGACGGCGGATGGCCGATCAGCTGGCCGGCCGTAAGTCCGGCATGCGAACTGGAATGGCGGGGTTATGTGACGGTGGAAAGACTCCGGACGCTCCGATCTTTCGGCTTGTTGTAAACCGGCGGAACTTGCAACAGAATAAAATTCTTGAAGGCCGTTCGATCATGGACGGTCTTTTTTAACATGAAAGAAAGTAAAAAATTACTTCCTATTGGCCTGTCTGACTGCCCGCGACTTCCGTCAAATCGTCGCCCATCCGTCGGTACGCCTCGTCTTCCGTCAAATCGTCGCCCATCCGTCGACGCGCCTCGTCTTCAGCGCCCCTGTCTCCCGGCAGATTGCTTTGGCGAAAAAGCTGCGAAAGTACAGTAATTTGGGTCCGAATAGATGACTATGGCGAAAAATACTGCCAAAATACAGTATTTTTAGGCGATATTCACTTTTCTGGATTGAACGGATCAAAAAAACTGCATAATCGCAGGAATT
>NZ_BOVJ01000155.1 GCF_018403665.1 Paenibacillus cisolokensis | reverse complement strand
CTTGTGTCTTCCCGCACGTCACTCGGCGCGTCATCTCTCCTGCACCATCCCGTACGTCACTCAAGCGCGTCATCCCTCATGTATCGTCCCGTACGAGCACCCCGCGCGTCATCCGCCGCTACAGTCCCGCACAGAGGGGCGTGAGCGGGCGGGCGGCTTCGGCAGTCAGCCGCTGTCAGCCCCGCCCGTTCTCTCCTTCTGCCGCCCCTCCAGCGCCAGCCGCGCGACGGACAGGCTCGCCGCGTCGCCGACCTGCTCGCCGAGACCGGCAGGAACGATCTCGCAAGCCTGCAGCGAGACGGCCAGCGCTTCGCGCCGCAGCTCCTCCATCACGAAAGGCTCCAGCAGCTCCCGCTGCCGCGCATAAATGCTGCCGATGACGATCCGCTCCGGATTGAGCACGTCGACCAGCACGGCCAGGCCGCGGCCGAGCTGCCGTCCGACCGTACGCATGACCGCAAGCGCCAGCTCGTCGCCGGCCTGTGCCGCTTCGCCGACCGCCTTCGCCGTAATGCCGGCGGCGGCGCCGCGGTCCGCGGCAAGCAGCGTCCGCTTCCCGGCGGCCAGCCATTCGACGGTCATGGCCGCGGCCAGTCTGGCTATCCCGCCGCCGCTGCAAAACCCTTCGAACGAGCCGGCCTTGCCGTAGCCTTCCGGTCCGTCCTCGGCAAGCCGCATATGCCCGACTTCCCCGGCCATGTCGTTCGCTCCCGCATACAGCCGCCCGTTCAAGATGAGGCCCGCTCCCATGCCGGTCCCGAACGTGAGGAAGATCATGTTTTGCGTTCCTCTGCCCGCCCCCCACTTCCATTCCGCCAGCGCGCACGCGTTGGCGTCGTTCTGCAGGCCGACCGGAACGCCGAACCGTTCCCGGACGGGCGCCACGACGTTGAAGCGGTCCCATCCGGGCAGATTGGGCGGCGACAGGACGAGCCCGGACCGGCTGTCCAGCGGCCCGCCGCAGCTGATGCCGACGGCGGCAAGCGGCGGATGGCCGTGCCTCGCCAGCAGCTCCTCCAGCTCGCGGCACAGTCTTGTTATCGCGGCTTCCGGACCGGACGGCGTCGGGAACGCGATCTTGTCCGCGATTTCGATTCCGCCGTCCGTTTCCGTTCCGATCACGGCGGCGCATTTCGTGCCGCCGATATCCAATCCGCCAAGCACCGCCGTCATCCGAAAAACGCCTCCTCCAGCATCATGCATAACGCGTGATAGATGGGCAGATGCCGCTCCTGAATGTCGGGCGTCGACGTATAGGGCACCCGGATCGCGATATCGCACAGCTCCTTGAGCCTTCCGCCGCTTTCTCCCGTCATCGCGATCGTCGTCAGCCCGACTGCCTTGGCGACCTGCACCGCGCGGACAACGTTGAGCGAATTGCCCGAAGTGCTGAATACGAGCAGCGCGTCCCCAGGCCGGCCGTAGCCGTACACTTGCTGGGCGAATACCATGTCCGCCGCCACATCGTTAATGAACGCCGTCGACAGCGCCGACTGGCTGACGAGCGAGATGGCGGGCAGCGCTCCCTGCAGATGACCTGCCAGGTAATCCGCTTCCGCCTCTCCATACATCGCCAGTTTGTCCCGCATTTCCGCCGGCACCGGCCGCTTCGACATAAACCCTTTCATCAGTTCGCCCACGACATGCTCGCAGTCGGCGGCGCTGCCGCCGTTGCCGGCGAGCAGCAGCTTGCCGCCCCCCGCGAACGTGCGGCGCAGCGCCTCGAACGCCTCCGCGATCTGGCCGCCGCAGCCGCCCAGATCGGGATACTTTTCCATCAGCCGCGCCAGGATCGCGCTCATTCCGTCTCCTCCTCGTCCCATTCCAGCAGATTGGTTTCGCGCACCGGCGCGCGCTCGTCCCGGGGAACGCGGAACGTCTTGATCTCGCAAGGCCCGAACGCCGCCCGAATCGTCCGGTTCCACTTCGGCAGCCGAATCTCCGCCGTCGTCGCTCTCCGTTCCGTCTCGTAGCAGCGGATAATCAGGTCATCGTTGTCCTCGGCCCGTTTGACCGCGCTGACGACGATGTTGTCGCAATCGACCGACAGGTACGAATCAGCCTGCGGCAACGGTCCTTCATGATAAGTCTCGATGACGGCGATCGGTCCGCAGTTCAGTTCGGCGGCGCGCCGCACCGTGCCGGCCCGCTCCCACGATCCTTCGTGCGGCAGCAGCGAATAGGAGAACCGCTGGATGCCCTGATCGATATAGGAATATTCGCCGTCCGGGTCCGGCTCATACGGCACGTGATGCGCGTAGATC
This sequence comes from Paenibacillus cisolokensis, assembly GCF_018403665.1. Lineage (GTDB taxonomy): Bacteria > Bacillota > Bacilli > Paenibacillales > Paenibacillaceae > Paenibacillus_AH > Paenibacillus_AH cisolokensis. Next base: position 30,808 of record NZ_BOVJ01000155.1, on the reverse strand, counting down.
GGGCTGCGCAGCACCGTCAGCGCCAGCTCGCGGTTGCGGATGCTGTAGCTGTATTTCGCGTCGTTCATCAGGCTAAGCCCGTATACTTTGTTGCTCGACTGTATAATTCCGGTCATATCGACCCAGCTTTGTCCCGGTTCCTCTTCGCCGTTATGCTCACGCTCGATCGTGCCGTACGGAATTTCGTACGTCTGCTTGCTGAAGATGACGTTGACCGGAAACACGAGCTTGAGCATCTTGAACGTCTCCCGCCAGTCGACCGTCACCCGCACGTCGATCTGATCGCGGTCCGGATACATCGCGAAATCCTGGATGAGACGTGAACGGCCGTATTCGCTGACGACCCGGATCACCGATTTGACCGGACCGTGCTCGATGCGGCGCACGCTGACCGCCTTGAACGTATCCAGCACCTTGTCGAAATAGCGCACGTCGTGGCTCCACGTATCCGACCGATCCTCGATCACATCGGGGCGCGCGGCCGGTCCCTTGAACACCTCGTGGTCCAGCTTCTTGTCGCGCAGACTGCGGATCCAGCCGGTGTCGGGATCGAATTCAAGCCGGTACCGCCCGTTTTCCATATAGGTGTCGCCCGCCTTGATCGGCTCGCCGGCCGGCCGGGCTGCGCTAGCGCCGGTTATCAGCTTGTAAACCCGATAGCCGAGCGGCGGCAGATCGGCCATAAAGCTGAGCCGGTATCTGCCGTTCGCGGCCGCCAGCGACTGCACCGTCTGGAACGGAACGGGACGGCCTTCGTTGTCAACGAGCGACGTCTCCGGCCGGATGCCGCCGACCTCCAGCTCGACGTTGACGCGGCTGTTCCAGGCATGCGGATTGAAAACGACGATCGGCTTCATCCGCTCGTCCTGCTCGATGCCGATGCTCCACGACAGCGACTGGACGGCGTAATTGAGCGAACGGTCGGCGATCGCCATCGCTTCCCCGTACAAATATTGCGCGTCCTGGTACGCAGGCTCCAGGCTCGTGCCGGCCAAAATATCGTGAAACTGGTTGAACAGCACGTTTTTCCACGCGCGGTCGAACTCCTGCGGATACGGCTGCCCGGTCAGCCAGCTGGCCAGCGCGGAAAATTTCTCGGCGGCGATGAGCCGGTTTTCCGCCATCCGGTTCCACTGCTTGACGCCGGAGTGGGCCGCATAGCAGCCGCTCGCATGATGCTGCAGATCGTCATGAACGACCGGGAAGTCGATGCCCTTCTGTTCCATGTCGCGAAAATAGCGGTCGGGAGTGGCGAACACAAGCTGCGGCATGTCCGGATCGCCGTTCAGACGGTAGATGCTTGCGATATTTTCTTTCGTCGGTCCGCCGCCGTGATTGCCGACCCCATAGAACAGCATCAGATCGTTCAGCGGCTCGCGAAACTCGCCGAACGTCCGCCGGACATGATCGTCCAGCTCCTTGCCCCAGGACAGATACTCGAACAGGATGCGGAAGGCGAGCACCCGCGAGCCGTCGTCGGATTCCCACCAGAACAGCCGTCCCGGCAGTCCCTTCTCGTTCGGCATCGGACGCATGAAAACGTAATAATCCATGCCGCTTTTTTCAATATTTGCGGCAGCATGCCGTGGTGCCCGAAGCTGTCGACGTTGTATCCGACCTTGGCGGTGACGCCGAGCTTTTCCTTGAAATACCGCTGGCCGTACAGCCCTTGACGCACGAACGATTCGCCGCCGGGAATGTTGCAGTCCGGCTGAATCCACCAGCCGCCGACGATATGCCACCGGCCTTCCCGCACGCGCTGGCGGATTTCCTCGAACATGGCCGGGTCGTTGTTTTCAATCCATTCGTACATCGCCGCCGAGCTAGAGGTGAAGATGAAGTCTTCCGATTCCTTCATCCGGTCCAGCGCGGAGCGGAACGTCGCCTTCGCCTCCTGAAAGCCTTCCTGCCATTGCCACAGCCAGACAGGGTCCAGATGGGCGTTGCCGATCATATACAGCTTTTTGTCCTTCATATACCCGCACTCTCCTCCTTCTCACGCCTGACCCTGCGCGAAGCAAGCCGCCTTGCCCGCGCTGCATACGAAACGGGTTATCTTCTCTTCGACCGTCCGCGCGACCGCAGCCCGTCCGGCTTCGAGCGAAGCCGGGTCCAGCGCCTTGCATTCCGCATTCGTCATCCGCTCTTCGCGGCCGAGCGCGCCGAGCAGCGCCAGCTCCAGATCGGTGGCGATATTCACCTTGCTGACGCCGCCGCCGGGCAGCTCGAACGCCTTGCGCATCATCTCCTCCGGGACGCCCGAACCGCCGTGCAGGACGAGATGAACCGGCGTCAGCGCGCGAATGGCGGCAAGCCGTTCGTAATCGATGCGCGGGCGCTTCACCAGATAGACGCCGTGCGCGGTGCCGCAGGAGACGGCAAGCGCATCGACGCCGGTCAGGCGGACGAACTCCGCCGCCTCCCGCGGATCGGTGAACAGCTCCTCGTCCTTGTCGGTCTCCACGAAATCCGTCGTGCCGATCATGCCGAGCTCGGCTTCCACGGATACGCCGTGCGCATGGGCGTATTCGGCCGCTTCGCGGCTGATCGCCACGTTCTCCGCGAACGGCTTCTCCGACGCGTCGATCATGACCGACGTAAAGCCTGCGGCGATCGCGTCGCGAATCGTCCCGAGTTCCTTCGTATGGTCGAGATGAAGCACGACCGGCACCGTAATGCGGCGGTCGCGGATTTCGCGGTAGAACGTTTCGGCGAATTCGCCCGGCGTGATGCCGTAACGAATCAGCTCCTTGTGGGAAATTTGCACGATAAGCGGTGAAGCCGTCCGCTGGCCGGCCTCCAGCACCGCCGCAATCATCGGCGTGTAGCGCGGCGAGAACGAACCGGTCGCATAACGATTCGTTTCCGCCACAACCAGCGCCTGTTTTAATGTCACGACATTATCGGGTTTTCGTACGGCCATCTCTTCCCTCTCCCTTTCTCTCTTGATCGCGCCGTACGTCCGGCGCGCCTTCGCTTCTCGGAGCGCCGGTTATTCGCCGCGCTCTCCGTACAGCTTGCGCTTGACCGCTTCCATTCCGAGGCGCGGACTTGTCAGAAACCGTCCGCGTTCCTCCGGCGCAAGCCGTTCCAGCACGCGGGCCATCGACGCCTGCGCCAGCACGACCCGGTCTGTCACAGCGGCCAGCTCCCGCAGCGCGGCGGCAAGGTCCTCGTCGTGCCCGTCGCGGTCGCCTGCCGCCAGCTTGCGGTAAGCGGAAGCGACAAGCATCGGCCGGATCGACGGCGTAACGCCGATCCGCTCCGCCTGCTGCCGCAGCAGATCGGCCGTCGGCTTCAGCGTCGTCTCGAGCGTCGCCGCCACGCCGATTACGCCGCCCGAGCGGACCGCTTCTTCGGCCATCGCTTCGTCAATGCGGACGATCGGCACGCCGACGTCCGGCTGAACGCGGGCGACGAGCCCGCCGATCGACGAGCAGGCGTTCAGTATGCAGTCCGCCCCCTGCTTCTCGGCGATAAGCGCGTACTGCCGCCACCGTTCTTCAACCGCTTCGATCCGGCCGCCGTTGCCGATCAGCTCCGGCAATATCGAATCGTCCACCAGATTGAACAGCTCCAGATCCGGCATCAGCTCCAGCGCAAGCGTCTTGAGCGGCTCGACCGTCACCGGCGTCGTATGGATAATGGCAAGCTTTCGTTTCATCCGTTTTCGCTCCTTTGCATCGTCGATAGCGCCTCCTCCGCGCTGCGGAACAATCCCGCCCCGACGCCGGCGTAGATCGCCGCTCCCCACGCCGCTTCTTCGGCCGCCGCGGCAAAATGAAGCGGCATGCCGAAGCGCTGCTCCGCAAGCCGCCGCAGAACCGGATTCCGGCGCAAGCCGTTGCCCGATCCGGCGACGACGGCAATGCCTTCGCGCACCGGCTTCGGCAGAAGGGAGACGAAACGCGCCAGCTCGTCGAGGATGCCCCGCAGCACGCCGAGTGTCAAGTCGCCGGGATTGAAGTTATGCTCGGTCAGCCCCGCGATATATCCGGTTTTATCGGGATGCAGCCTCGTCCCGAAAAACTGCGTGCCGACGGCAAGCCGTCCCCCCGGCGGCCCGTCCGCGGCTTCCCGCTCCAATGCTTCCCCGGCAAGCCGGTTCATCCGTTCGTACAATCGTCCCTCCTCCGCCTCTTCCCCTGCGGACCGGCTCCCGGCTTCCGCCTCCGGCCCGCTGCAGAAGGCGGCGCATACGCCGCGGAAAAACCGTTCCAGCAGCGCGTAGCTTTTGCCGCCGCCAAGCGACGCGCCGACGAGCAAATATCCGCCGCCGGGGAACGGCCGCGCTTCGAGCGGCGCATTCGCCTGCGGCCGCTCCGCATACGCGGACAATTGCGCTCCCGTGCCGACGTTGACGAGCAGCGTTCCGCCAAGCGCGGGAACGGCGCCGAGAAAGCTCGCCTGGTTGTCGCCGATGGCGCAGACGACCGGCGTTCCTTCCGGCGTCCGGCCGACGACCGCCTGCCGTTCGCCCGCCACCCGCGGCAGCAGCGCGTCGTCCAGGCCCGCCCGGCGCACCGCCTGGCGGTCGAAGTCGAGCCGCTCCAGCGCGAACAGGCCGAGACCGGCGGCGTTCGACGGATCGGTCAGCGGGGCGGCAAGACCGCACAGCCGCATCGCCAAATAATCGCCGATCGTACAGATCGATGCGGCATCCGGCGGCACCTCGCCGCGCAGGACGTTGACGTAATGCGTCGCCAGGCCGTAGCCCGGCGCGACCGAATAGCCGGACGCCTCCGCCAGCCGCTCGGCGTATGTCGCCCCGCCGCCGCTATCGGCCGCAAGCGCCGCCCGTCCGTCCTGCCACGTATAGAGCGGACTGCATGCCATTCCGCTGCGGTCCGTGTAGACGATGCCGTGCATTTGGCATGATATGCCGATGGCGGACAAGGCAACGCCCCCGCCTTTCAACCGTTCCGTGCACGCCGCAAGCAGCCGCATCGCTTCGGCGACGATGCGCTCCGGGTCCTGCAGCCGCTCCCACGGCCGGTCGGACGGGATGGACGCATCGTTGGCCGAGCGCAACGTGACGATCTCCCTGCCGGTCGCGGGATCTCCTATCGTGCAGCATATCGAGGTCGTGCCGATGTCGATGCCGGCCAGCATCATCGCTTCTCTCCCCTTTCCAACAGTTGCAGGTCGCCGGATAAGTCTTTTCCGGCGCAAGTTGTTGCAAGCCGTTACAACCATTCGTCGATCTTGAGCGCATCGGCGTAAGCCGCCGCTTCCTGGGCGGCGTACAGCACAAGCCCGACGCACCAGGCATGGGACAGCGTCAGCATCATCCCTTTGGGCTGGAAACAGTTCGTATTGTAAAACCGTTCCGTCACCATCCCTTTGTAAGCGTTGAAATCGCCGTCTTCCCTGGCGATAAATTGCAGGAAGCACGCGATATGATCCCGCGTCCGGTCCAAATAATAGTCGTCGCCGGTATACGTCCACAGCCGCAGCATCTCCGGCACGCAGAACAGCCCGTAATTGTGCAGATGCTGGTTCGACGGCGACGCCTGGTCCGCGCCGCGCGAACGAAAGTCGTACTGCGCGAGCAGCGAATGGCGCGGAAACTGCAAATTGTACGTCCAGCGGAACGTCATCGTCCAGTCGGCCGCGCTGCGCGCGAGCCGCAGCCATTCGTCCCGCCCGTCCGCTTCGTACAACAGCACGTACGCGACGACGGCGTTGTAACCGTCCTCGGACGTCGGCGTCAGATGGACGTCTTCCGGCGCGCCGTAAATCCATTCGTCGCGCACAAACTTCGTATAGTAGCGCCCGGCGCGGACGGCCGCCTCCCGGAACGCCGCTTCCCCGAAGCAGACGGCGCCTTCCAGCAGCGCGGCGATCCAGAGAATGCCGCCTGCGCCGTCCCATTCCTCCACCTCGCCGGTTTCGCAGTGATAGTAGGAGCCGAAGCAGCCGTCTTCCCGCTGAACCTTCACCGCAAAGCGCAAATTGGACAGCGCCGCGCGCTCCCAGTCCGGATGGTCGCAGCCCCGCTTCCGCTCGTCGGCCAGCGCCCGGATCATGAACAGCGTCGCCTCCGCCAGCGTTCGCGCCTGCAGCCAGGTCGGCTTCGGATTCCAGCCGCAAGTCCAGCCTTTGCCCTGGATCCACGAAGCCCAGAAGGCGCCGCACGGGGCAATCCCGGAAGCGATCTTGTCCAGCACGGCCGTACCTGCCTGCACATAATCGCCGCGGCCGCGCTCACGTCCGTAGCGGAGCAACGCGCCCGCATACGGCGCGCCGCTCACCCAGCCGACATGCATATGAGACCGGTCGCCCAACTGCCGGACATTGTTGTTCAGTTCCCGGTCGAACGCCGCCGTCTCGTACAGCAACGCTTCCTCCGGCCGATAATGCCACGTGTAAAGACCGTGGGCGGTCAGTTCCGCCGCTTCCTCCAGCCCCATCCACGGCCGCAGCTCGTGCTCGGCGCAATGCAGCTTGTACAGCTGCCGCACGAACGGATCGTAAGCGTGCGGATCGCCGTGCGCCGCGTATACCCGGAAGCGGATCGACACCGTCTCGCCCGGCGCGAAACGGTAAACCTTCACGTCGGCAGGTGCGGGAACCGGCTCGCCGACGAACGTTACGGGCTCCTCGCGGTACGGGAAGTCGACCCAGATCGTCGTGCCCGATTCGTTGCCGCGGAACCCGAGGCCGTTCAGGCCGAGCGGCGACGTCTCGTCGACCGCGATCGCGCCGCATATGCCGTCGTTCCAGGCGAACACCGCCGGCAGCGCGGCGCGGTCGGCTCGGAACGACCAATAATCCGACACCATCCGCTGCGCATCCCCGCCCCTGTAATCGTAACGCGGGTATTGGCGGGCGTTATGCTCGAAGCGATTCTCCTTGTAGAACGCGCCGGGAATCATCCAGTACGGCCGGCCGGGCCCGGTCAGCTCCGCCGCGAACCGCAAGCTGTACGCCGCCGGTTCGCCGCCGGTGTAGGCGATCCGCATCGTGACTTCCGCGTACGCGCAGCCGTCCCGGACGAAGCGCCACTCCTGCTCCGCCCCGAACGATGCCGATGCGCCCTTCGCGCGGAAACCGCCCGGCATGCCTTCTACGCCGTCTATCGCCACAGTCTCCCGCGCGCCGCCTTCTTTCTCCGCGGCCAGCAACGACGAGACGCGAAGCGCATACGATCCGGAAGCTCCTCCTTCCGGGAACAGCCGCAGCTCGGCGCCTTCCTTCGCCCCCTCCGCACGCGCGATCGTACGCCACTCCATCATACTCCCCCCTCGCTCATCCGCGTCATTGGCATCCCGTTTCCTCGCGCAAGCCGTACAGCTCGATCAGATTGCGGCGGAATATCCGCTCCGCCAGCTCCGCCGCTTCCGCTTCGTCGAGCGCCCCGTCCGCGACCTTCTCCGCGAGCACTTCGCCGACAAGCTTGCGCGCCAGCTTCTGATGGGCGTACGTTCCTTCCACATAATTGTAATCGCCGCCGAACGCCTGCAGCTTCGTTTGCGGCACCATCTCGAACAGCTGATGCAGCGCCCGCTTGGCCACGGTAGGCGAAATAATGTACAGCCATGTCATATCCGCATAGACGTTCGGAAAATTTTTGGCGACGCTCATATATTCATCCATATACGGGTACCCGGCATGAAGCAGCACAAACTTCGCTTCGGCATATTCATGCAGCAGCGGCAGCAGGTCCGTCACCCGCGAATTCGTAATCGTATTGCCGTTGCCCGATACGCTCGTCTCGTGATGGCCGGTATGAATTTGAATCGGCATGCCGGCCTCGACGGAACGGCGGATGACATGATGGATCAAATAGTCCTGCAGCGGCTGAGCCTCGGGCTGCGACACGCCTTCGTTCAGGCTGTCGCGCATCAGCCGGTTGAACACCCGTTCCGCCTCGGCTTCGTCGGGCTTGCCGCAGGCGAGCGTGCGCCAATAGGCGTGTCCGAGCTTGGTGGCGACCATCCCTTCGCGGACATACCGGTCAAATACCGCGTCCACGGCGTCCACGTAACGGCGCAGCGTATGAACCGCAATTCCCGCTTCCCGCTCGACGGCGGCGATATCGTTCCGTTTTCGCAAATGGTACGTAAAATCCATAAACATGACCGGCCGCAATAGCGGCGTTCCCATATCCGTCGTATAAATGAGCGTAAAGGCGACATCGATGCCCGATTTCTCCACCAGCACGCGGCGGTACAGCTTCTCCGGGTCGGCCGATGCCTCCAGCACCTTGCCGTGCAGCTCGAGCAGCCCGTTCACGCTCCAGTCCTTCATACCGTACAAATCTTCCATCGCGGTCCGGAACATGCGCGCGTAAGTCGTATTTTTCGTTCTTTCCCAATATTTCAAAAAGACCGCCGCTTTCTCCTCCTCGCCGATGCCCGGGCGCTTCAACGCGTTCCGTTCCATCCCGGCGGCGATCAAATCGGATTCCAAATAATGCAGCAGGCCGAACAGACCGGTCTTGTCTTGGCGCCGCAGCTTCGGTGTGGCCAAATGCTCGTGTCCGTCGATAATCCGGATCGATGCGATGTAATCGTGCAAGCTGCTCATCGGTTTGCTCCTCCCACTCGAAAAAATTCGCGACTGCTTCTGGCGCGAGAAGCAGCCGCCCTCTCTCTTTTTTTGTCAAAGTATCCGTTGTCAGTCGATCTGCAGCTCGGGGAACGCGTTTTTCACTTCTTTTTTGAATGCGGCGACGACATCCTCGTACGGCGTATTGTTCGTGATACCTTCACCGGCGACTTTCCGCCATTTGCTCAAAATGTCCTCGCCGTATTTATCCGCTTTCAGTCCCGGCATCGCTTTGACCATTTCATAGTATGGCTTCAGAATGTTCTGGTCGCCGAACATCGGCGATTTGAACGTGTCCAGGTTTTTCTCGTATACTTCGGCATTGCCTGGCATATTGCCGGTCTTGTTCAGGTTGTATTCCTGCCATTCCGGGCTCGCGATATATTTGATAAATTCGTAGGCAAGCTCCTTGTTTTCGGATTTCTCGTAAATGGCCCGATACGTGCCGCCGACATAGAAACCGAGCGGCGTCTTCGCCACGCCGTATTTGCCGACCGCTTTGTCGTCCTTGTTGTCGACCATGAACCCGGCCCATGCCGGCATCGAGACGAGCACGACGCTGCCGTCGTTCAGGGCGTTGCCCCAGCCGGCCGACATGAACGGCAGTTTGGCGTCGACATTGTTGTTGCGGATTTCTTTTTGCACCTCATAATATTCCTGCCATTTCGGATCGATGTTCAGCTTGCCGTCCTTCACCCACGGCTCGACGTTGTAGGCGGCCATATCGAACACATCGCCCGCATTGGCGATCAGATGCACTTTGCCGCCGCTTTCGGCGTACACCTTTTGGCCAAGCTCGATAATTTTATCCCAGCTGTCGACCATCGCGCTGATTTCGTCCGGATCGTCGGTACCGAGATACTTTTTCGCATTTTCCCGAATATACCAGAAGCCGCCGGGAGAGGAGTGATCGGAGATCGCCCGCACTTTGCCGTCTGCCGAAACGCCAAGCTCCTTCACGTACGGAATGTAATTTTGAACGAGTTCGTCCGCGCCCATCGCCGACAAATCGGCTACGAACGGAGAGTCGATAAATTTGCCGATATACGCCCGTTCCAGATCGAATATATCCGGCACATCGCGTCCGGACTGCAGCGCCGTCAGCAGCTTCGTCTGATATTGGTCGCCGGGAAACATTTTCACTTCCACCTTGACGCCCGGATGTTTCTCCTCGAATTTTTTCGCCATTTCATTGACCTGATCGAAGAACGTCCAGATGACGAGGTTGCCCTTGAGCTCGCCCGTCTCCCCGCCCGGCGCGCCGGACGTATCGCCGGACGTATCGCCTGATGTTTCGCTGTTTGTATTGCCGGCGCTGTCCTGTGCGCCGTCTCCGCTTTTGCCGCCGCAGGCGGCCAGAAGGCTCACAACCATCATGATGGCCAGCGTTGCCACAAACCATTTCTTCAAGTTCATCGTGATCGCCCCTTAAGTTTGTTCAGACTTGTCTGATCCTTTCGACCCTTCCTTGTAAAAGCACCGATACGAATCCCAAACCGTTTCAGCCGACAACCGTGCCCCGGCATCACCTCCCATCAGATTTTCCTCCGCGCGGCCCGCTTCAGCCTTTCACCGCTCCCGCCGCCACGCCGCTGATAATCCGTTTCGACATGAACGAGAAGAAGATGAGAATCGGCACGACGGAAATCACGATGCCGACGTACTGCGCGCCGAAGTCGGACGAAAATTGCGATTTTACGCTTGCGATCATGACCGGCAGCGTTTGCAGCTCGTTGTCGAACAAAATGATCATCGGGTTCAGAAAGTCGTTCCACTTGCCGATGAATGCGAAGATGCCGAGCGTCGCCATAGCCGGTCCCATCAACGGCAGGACGATGCGGTGAAAGATGGCGAGTTCTCCGCTGCCGTCGATCCGGCCCGATTCGATAATTTCCGTCGGAACCGACGAATCGGCGAACTGCTTCATCAGGAAAATGCCGAAAGCGTTATAAATCGACGGCAAAATGAGCGGCCAGTACGTGTTCAGCATATGGAACGCGTCCATCAGCTTGTAGAAGCCGATAATGCCAAGCTGCCCCGGAATCATCATCGTGCCGAGCACGAACAGGAACAGAAAGCCTTTGAACCGGAACTGGTACTTGGAGAAGCCGTAGCCGCCGAGCGCCGCGAAATACAGGTTGATCGCCGTCGCCGTCACCGTGATGAATACGGTGTTCAGGAACCCCCGCCAAATATTGACCGTATCGATCAGCCGTTCGTAGTTGGCCATGAACTGGTCGCCCGGAATCAGCAACAGCCGTCTGGCGATATCGGAATTGGCGTGCGTCGACGTAATGAACATGCTGTAAAACGGCAATAAACACGTAATGGCCACCGCGATCAGAAACGCGTACAGGATGATGACGACCGCGATCGGTTGTTTCGTTGCTCCTTGCATGGCTGCCGCTCCTCCTATTCTTTCAGTTTCGACGCTCTGGCCGTAACCGCCGTGAAGAACATGACGACGGCAAAGATGCCGAAAGCGACCGCAGAGCCGTAGCTGTAATCGAAGTTTTTAAAGGCGGTTTCATACAGGTACATGACCATCGTCCGCGTCGAGTTTTCCGGGCCCGCCCCCAGCATGAGCGCCGAATCGAACAGCTGCAGGCCGCCGATTACCGACGTGATGAACGTAAACAGAAATACCGGCCGCAGCAGCGGCAGCGTAATTTTGAGAGCGATCTGGGTTCTCGTCGCGCCGTCCACCTCCGCCGCTTCGTAGACCGTTTCGGGGATAGCTTGCAGGCCGGCGATGAATACGATCATGTTAAAGCCGAAATATTGCCAGCACGTGACAAGCGCTACAATGATCCGCGACCAGAGCGGACTGTTGAACCAGTTGAACGGCTCCTGAAGGATGCCGACGCTCATCAGCAGCTTGTTGACGCTGCCCGTCTGCCAGTCGAACAAGAGGCTGAACATAACCCCGAGCGTTACCGGCGTCACGATGTGCGGGAAGAAGTAGACCGCCCGGAAAAAGTGCTTGCCGCGCACGAATTTCTCATTCAGGATGAGCGCAAGCAGCAGCGCCAGAATGAGCTGCGGCACGATAGACAAAATCCATATGATGAGCGTGTTTCCGATCGTCTGGTAGAAGAAGCTGTCCTGCAGCAGCCGGCTGTAGTTGGCCAGCCCGACGTACACCGGATCGGTGAAGCCGTCCCATTTCATAAAGCTTAAGTAGAGCGTATACAAAATCGGCACCAGACCGAAAACGGTAAAGCCGACAAAGAACGGCGCAATGAAGAAATAGCCGTAATACGATTTGTTCACTTTCGTATTCATCGGATTCAATCCTTTGCTTCAATTTGCCCGCAGGAATCGCGGATGATCAGCTTCGGCTTCAACAGACGGCTCACCGGACTGAACCGATTCGTACCTTCAATTTTGTCGAACAGGCCTTCGGCCGCCTGCTTTCCCATTTCCAGAAACGGCTGGCGAACCGTCGTCAGCGACGGATAGACCCATTCGGATATCGTAATGTCGTCGAAACCGACGATCGACAGCTCCTCCGGCACCGTCCATCCCTGTTCCTGCGCCGCCCGCAGCGCGCCGATAGCCGTCTCGTCGTTGGAGGCGATGACGGCCGTGAAGCCTCTGACGGCCATAAGACGCTTCATCGCCTCGTAGCCGCCCTGGTTGCTCCAGTCCGATTCGACGACGAGGTCCGGATTGTAGGTCATGCCGAGCCGCTCCATTGCCTGCCGGTAGCCTTTCAGCCGGTACTTGTTCGCGGCCGCATGCGCGGGACCGGCGATGTACGCGACCCGGCGGTGTCCAAGCCCGTGCAAATAAGCGACAATGTCGGCGACGCCGGCCGCATTGTCGACATCGACCGAGAACAGGCCGTCCATCTCCCCGTGATCGCCAATAATCGCGACCGGATAAGTCGTCTCTTTAATCTTCATCAAATCTTCCGGTTCGCGTTTCCGGAAGCTGACGAGGATAAGACCGTCGACCTGGCCCTCGTACAACAGGTTCAGAAATGAAATTTCGTTGTTATAGTTCGAAGTCCAGCTGAGAAAAATACAGTTATATCCTTTCAGCTTGGCGACCTGCTCGATGCCCCGGATGATGCCGGAATAGAAAATGTTCGAAATATCGTCGACGATGACGCCGATCGTGTTCGTTTTGCTCATGACCAGCCGGCGCGCATTGGCGTTGCGGTGAAAATTCAGCTCCCGGATCGCCCGCTCAAGCGCCTCCTGTGTCTCTTTCTTCACCTTCTGTCCGTTCAAATAGCGCGAAACCGTACTTTTGGATGTGCCCGCAAGTCGCGCTACATCATGAATTGTCGGCCCCATTGCCATCCCCCGTTTTCAAAAATAATGGTGCGTATCGCCGTAATAAAATACGCAAATTTCCCTCGAAAACGCGATCATTTCCGGATTCGGAAAATTTGCGAATTCTATTTTGGGAACGTTCCCATTTTCGCGAAAATGAACCGCTTTCAAGTTATGCATGCCATCTGGCACGACTTTTCGGGAACGTTCCCATTTTATTGCGAAAAACAATCTTCGATCGCCTCCATTTGCTTTGGAATGTCCGGCAATCATTAATTCTTACAGCAAAAGCGTGCGAGAACAGCCACCATACAGCGCTTTCCCGCATGCGGCGATCATGCCATGGCGTCGTCATGCCCGGTACGGGCATCATCGACGATTGGCATCACCGGCGCGTGGTTTTATCGATTCGAGGCTCCATCGATGTGTGACTTCATCGACTCGCGGCTTCATGGCATCGAATTTTGGGAACGTTCCCATTTTTCGCAACGAACTATTTATGTCTTGATCTTACCTTGGACCGTCGAATCTGTCAAGCGAGAGAGCGAATGGAAATTTCTAGGATGCGCAAATACGACAAACGGCTTCGCCGCAAACCGGCGAAGCCGTATAACCTCTATTGCCGGCGTCAGCCCAGCACGACCCGGTCGTCCGCCAGCTTCCTGCCGCTGATCCGTTCGAATTCGCCAAGCAGCCGCTCGACGGTCAGATGCTTCTTCTGTTCTTCTTCGATATCGAGAATAATGCGGCCTTTGTCCATCATAATGAGACGGTTGCCGAGACGGATTGCCTGCTCCATGTTGTGCGTCACCATCAGCGTCGTCAGCTTCATTTCGCGGACGATCGAGTCGGTAAGCGCCGTAATCAGCTCGGCCCGGTTCGGGTCGAGCGCCGCCGTATGCTCGTCCAGAAGCAAAATTTGCGGCTTCGTGAACGTCGCCATGAGCAGGCTGAGCGCCTGACGCTCGCCGCCGGACAACAGGCCGACCTTGGCGCCGAGACGATTCTCGAGACCGATGCCGAGACGGCTAAGCTGATCGCGGAACATCTCGCGCTTCTTCCGGTTGACGCCGAAGCGCAAACCGCGGCTCTGTCCGCGCCGGTAAGCCATCGCCAGGTTTTCCTCGATCGTCATATGCGGCGCCGTTCCGGCCATCGGGTCCTGAAAGACGCGGCCGATCCAGCTGCTCCGCTTGAACTCCGGAAGCGCCGTAATGTTCCGCCCGTCGATCCGGATTTCCCCCGTATCCGGCTTCAGCACGCCCGAAATCATATTCATCAGCGTCGATTTGCCCGCTCCGTTGCTGCCGACAATGGTGACGAAATCGCCCGGATTCAGATGAAGGCGGATACCGGCCAGGGCGATCTTCTCGTCGACCGTTCCGGGATTGAACAGCTTCGATACGTTCGAAATTTCCAGCATCAGCGTTCCCCTCCCGCATCCGGCTGCCCGCCCGCGCCCAGCAGCTGGGCCGAACGTTTGCGTGCCGTCTTTTCTGGCTGACCGAACGCTGCATCGACGGGAATACAAGCGCGAAAATAACGATGACGGCGGTAATCAGCTTCACGTCATACGCTTCCAGCCATTCGACCCGCAGCGCCAGCGCGACGACGAGCCGGTAAACGATCGAACCGATCACGACGGCAAGCGTCACCCAAAACACTTTGCGGGCTCCGGTGATCGCCTCTCCGATAATGACCGAAGCGAGTCCGATCACGATCATGCCGATCCCCATCGAAATATCCGCAAAGCCCGACTGCTGGACGATGAGCGCGCCGGAAAGCGCGACGAGACCGTTGGACAGCGAAACGCCGATAATTTTCGTCGTATCGGTATTGGCGCCGAGACTGCGGATCATCCGCTCGTTGTCTCCGGTCGCACGCAGCGCAAGACCCAAGTCGGTATGCAAAAAGCCGTCCAGCAGCAGCTTGATCAGCACGACGACGATAGGCATCATGACGAGCACGGAGATGCCGGAAAACACGGTATCCACGCCGATCAGCGAAATGTTGGGCACGCCCATGATGCGCGTGTTGATCGAATAAAGGGCGATCATCATTAGAATGCCGGACAAAAGCCCGTTGATCTTGCCTTTCGTATGCAGCAGTCCGGTACAGGCGCCCGCCAGCATGCCGCCGGCGAACGCGGCGATCGTCGCCAGCCAGGGCGAGACGTCCTTCGTAATCAGGACGGCGGCGATAGCCCCTCCCGTCGTGAAGCTGCCGTCGACCGTCAAATCGGGAAAATCGAGAATGCGGAACGTTATATAAACCCCGAGCGCCATTAACGCATACAGCAGCCCGAGCTCAAGCGCTCCGGTAATTTGAACCACGAAACCATCACTCCTTCAGAACCGAGAAAAAGGGGGGACGTGAGTATCCGCCCACCCCTTCTGTTGCCGTTTACTCGATGATGTTGTTTTGCTGATCCTGCACGCCGGCTTTCATTTCGTCAGTCACTTCGATACCTTGCTCCTGCGCCGCTTTCAGGTTCAGAATCAGGTCAAGCTTTTCCGGCACGGTAACTTTCATGTCGCCCGGATTCGCGCCGTTTTCAAAATATCGACGGCCATCTCGCCGACTTGGTAGCCATGGTCGTAATATTTGAAGCCGACCGTGGCGAAAGCCCCTTTCTCGACCGTATCGCGGTCGCTGGAGAAGAACGGAATATCGTTCGCGTTGGCAACCTGGATAATCGAATCGACGGCGCTGACGACACGGTTGTCCAGCGTGATGAAGAAAGCGTCCACCCGGCCGACAAGCGATTCGGCGGCCTGCTTCACTTCGGACGAATTGGTAATGGCGGCCTCCACCAGCTCGATACCGTGCTTGGCCAGCGCTTCCTTCGCGTTTTTCGACATGACGACCGCGTTCGGTTCGCCCTTGTTGATAATAATGCCGATTTTTTCACGTTCGGAAAATGTTCCGCGACAAAATCCATCAGCCGGACCGTGGCCTCGGGATTGGTATCCGCAGCGCCGGTAACGTTGCCGCCCGGCTTGTCCATCGAACCGATAATTTTGGCATCGACAGGGTCGGTCACCGCGGCGAACAGCACCGGACGGTCTTTGACCTTCTGTACGACGGCTTGAGCGGAAGGCGTCGCGATCGCCAGCACGAGATCGCTCTTGCTGCCGGCAATTTTTTGCGCGATCGACAGGTTGTTGGTCGAATCGTCCTGCGCGTTGTTTTCATCGATCTTGAGGTTTTCCCCTTCGACGAAGCCGCCGTCTTTCAGTGCAGCCAGAAAGCCGTCGCGGGTCGCGTCGAGCGACGGATGGCTCAAATATTGCGAAATGGAGATCGTATACGTCTTCTGCTCCTGACCGGCACCGGTTCCTTCGGCTCCGCCGCTGCCTCCGCTGGATGAACCGCCTTCTCCAGCCTTGTCCCCGGTTGCGCCGCAAGCCGCGCCGACGACCATCGTGGCGGCAAGCGCCAATGACAACCAAAGCTTCTTTTTCAACCTGATATCCCCTCTCTCGAATTTGGCGTTTCCGGGAAATTCCGACACGTCAAATATGCATTTGCGCAACCTTTCCGCTTTAACGGATAAAAGCCATAACGCGTTGACGCACAACGTTTTTTGGCGCGAAATCCCCTTTATATAACTCTATTATTTACCTATATTAAATGTACCGCGCTTTACCGTCAATTGTTTAATCCCGGAAACTCCACATCTACCGGTTCGTCAGCTTGACCCAGAACCCGCCCTTGAAATGCTTCGGCTCATGCGAGATGACGAATGCCCTGGGCGAAATGCGGTTGATCGTCTCCATCATCCGCCGCTCGTTGCTTCGCTTCACCAGCACCTGCATGACGAGCCGGCCGCCGTCCCTTCCCCGCGCTTCCCAGGACGTGACGCCGTAGCCGAGCTTGCGCAGCTCGTTCGGCAGCTCCATCTGCAGCGAATCGACGATGACCTGCACCACCGTATAGCCGAGCGCCAAATATTCTTCAATGACGCTGCCCAAATAGACGCCCAGCCCGAAACCGATGCAATACGCGATCATGTTGACCGGATTGTCGAGATTTTGCAGAACCAGATTCAAACCGGTCAAATAAATGAACACTTCGATGACCGACATGAGCGCGGCCGCCGCTTTCCGACCTTTGATCGTCAAAATGAGCCTGAGCGTGTAAATCGACACATATGCGACATTGATCCCGACAATCGTTCCGATCAAACCGAGCGATACCATGATGCTTCAACTCTCCTTGTCAAATGCTACTCCTCGAACCGGAACCCTTGCCGGCGCAGCACTTCGCCATGACGTCTGGACGGATAGCGCGTACGCGCCTCCATGTCCCGCGACCAGGTCGTTTGCTTCGTGCCGCCCTTCCTCCCGGCCGCATACTGCCTGTACGTCTCGTCATACCGGCGAATATACGCTTCCTGCCCCGCGGCGTCGTAAGCCTCCCGGTGCAGCACCGCCTCAAGCGGAAGGCGGGGACGGATGTCGGGGTCGTCCGCGGGAACGCCGATGCACATGCCGAAACCGGATAGACGAGCGGCGGGACCTGCAGCAGCTCCGCCACGTCGGACAGCCGGTTGCGGATGCCACCGATATAGACGATGCCGAGACCGAGCGATTCGGCGGCAACCGCGGCGTTCTGGGCGGCAAGCGCGGCGTCGACCGTGCTGACGATAAAATATTCGAGCGTCGGTTCGAACGATCCGCCGTGCATGCGCACCGCTTCGCCGAAGCGGTACAGGTCGGCGCACCAGACAAGAAATACGGGCGCCTGCTCGACATGCCGCTGCCCGCCGGCCCATTCGGCGATTTGGCGCCGTTTGTCGGGATCGTCCACGGCAATGACGCTGTAAGCCTGCATGTTGCTTGAAGTGGACGCCATCTGCGCGCTGCGGATGATCAGCTCAAGCCGCTCCCGGCCGACCGGCTCGTCCGTAAAACGGCGGACGGAGCGGTGCCGAAGCAGCCGTTCGATCGTTTCGTTGGCCGTTGCCATGGATTCATTCCGCCTTTCCTTCATTGAACTGGGGATTCGCCGCTTTCGAGCTGCTGCCGCGAATTGAAATAGAAGCGGTAGCCGAACTGGGCGAACATCAGCGCGGACAGCGCCACGCTGCCGAGCATGCTGAGCATGACCGCAATTTGGTACTCGATTGCGACAAGCGGCGAAGCGCCGCCCAAAATCTGGCCGGTCATCATGCCGGGAAGAAACACGATGCCCATTCCGAGCATCGAATGAATCGTCGGCAGCATCGCATCGTCGAACGCCTGATTGGCGATGTCCCGGCACGCCTGCTTCGGCGTGGCCCCGAGCATAAGCGCCGCCTCGATGTGCGCCCTGCGGCTTTCCATGCCTTCCATCAGCGTATTGACGCCGAGCGCGATCCCGGTCATCGAATTGCCGACGATCATCCCGGCGATCGGAATGACGTAGCGCGGCTCATACCACGGCTCAAGCCCGATGATGACGAGGATAAAATAGGCGATGCTGAACAGGATGCCCGTCATCATCGACAGCGCGATCCATCGCCGCAGCCGGGGGCCGGCCTTGCGCTTCGCCCGATTCAGCACCGTGCGGATCGAGAAGGCGACCATGATGCCGACCAGAACGATCGTATAGAGCGGATGGGCGTTGACGAACACATATTGCAGCAGGTAGCCGACCAGAATGAGCTGCACCGTCATGCGGAAAGCGGCGACGGCAATGTCCCGCTCGCGGTTGATGCCTTTCCACTTGACGATCGCAAGCGGCAGCAGCACGAACAAATAAGCGGCCGCAAGCCGGTACCATTCGAGGTCGATCGGTCCGTTCACGATTTCACCTCTTCCGCCCGGACGACCCGTCCGGCCCGAACTTCGATGAGAAATTCGGCAAACGAGCGGACGACGGACGGCGAATGGGTAACCATGACGATCGTCCGGCCGCCGGCCTTCATTCGCCGCACAAGCCGGGCCATCACTTCCAGCGAGGTCCGTTCGTCGAGCGCCGACGTCGGCTCGTCCATAAGCCACACTTCCGGCTCCATCAGCAGCACGCGCGCCAGCGCCAGCCGCTGCTTCTCGCCCCCGGACAGCGTATCCGTCCTGTCGTCCGGCTCCTTGCGCAGGCAGACCGTCTCCAGCGCTTCGCGCAGCGCCTCCGCCGATGCCGGCGGCCGGCCGGAAAAGCCGAGCCCGGCCTGCAAATTGTCGCGCACGGTGGAGCCGAACAGGACCGCGTTTTGCGGCGACATAATGACGCGCCGGCGCAGCGCCACGAGATCTACGGCGGACAACGGCTCGCCTCTTACATAGATTTCCCCCGAGTCGTAAGGCATCATGCCGTTGAGCAGCTTCAGCAGCGTCGTTTTGCCGCTGCCGCTCTCTCCTGTCATGCAGACGACTCGGCCTTCGGGAATCGCCAGCTCGTCGACAGCCAGTACGCCTGCCGCCCTTATTTCCTTCAGTCTGAACACGAGCGTTTCATTCCTCCGCTTCTTGCCGGTGAATGGTTGCTCATTTAGTATAACGCATGGACCCGTCTTGGACAAAAGGGGAAGCCGGCGCCTGCGGAAAAAAGGGGGAAGCGGACCGCCAGGCCCGGCGGCGTGCGCATGGCGGCGTCCGTACGGCGCAACGCAGACAGGCCGCGCCGGACGCCCGAAGGCGCGGCGCGGCCCGGCTGCGGCCTCGTCTGCGGCTGTTGGCGGCCCGGCTGCGGCCCCCGTTTGCGGCCCGGCTGCGGCCCGTTTGCGGTTCGGCTGTGGCCGTTGGCGGCACGTTGCGACCCTGCTACGGCCGGTCTGTGACCATTTTGTGGCCTTGTCTGTGGCCGGCTCCGACCCGTTCGCGGTCGTCTGCGGCCCGGCCACGACCCGGCTGCGGCCCCCGTTTACGGCCGGCTGCATCCCGTTCGCGGCCCAGAGCCGGCCGCGCATTATGCGCGCAGCGTCCGCAGCCGCGGATACAAATCGCGCAGCCTGGCGTACAGCTCGCGGAATAGACTGTATCCCGCGAGCACCCGCTCGCGGTCGGCCTGCGGCACGATCTCGCGGACCTCCCCGGCGAACCGGCGCCGCGCATCGGCATAGCCGGAATAGATGCCGGCCGCCACGCCGGCCGACATCGCCGCTCCGAGGGACGTCGCCTCCTCCGTCTGCGCCGGCACGCGGATCGGCGCGTCCAGGGCGGAGGCGATAATCGCGCGCCAGGCCGGACTTTTCATGCCGCCGCCGATAACCGTATAGCAAGCGGCGGGCTCCCGCCCCTGCAGCGGCTCGGCGATCGACCGGAGCGCATAGCCGACGCCCTCCATAACGGCGCGCAGCATATGGAAACGGGTATGACGGGCGTCCAGCCCGAAAAACAGACCGCGCGCCTCCTCGTCCCATATCGGGGACCGCTCGCCCAGCAAGTACGGGTGGAACAGGAGGCCGTCCGAACCCCAGGGAATCCGGGCGATTTCATCCTCGATCAGTCCGTAAGGCGATTGGCCGTCCCGTTCCGCCAGCAGCGCCTCGCGCGAGCCGAGCTCGCGCATTGCCCACTGATGGGCGGCGCCGGCCGTCTGCATCGTCCCGAGTGCATAGTACAATCCCGCCTCCGGGCCGCACATCGTGAAGATCCGCTTCTCCTTGTCCGCGATCGGCGAGGCGGAAGCCCGCGACACCCAGGCCGTCGTCCCCAGATAGACATAAGCGTCCCCCGGCGCGATCGCGCCGGCGCCGAGCGCGGCGCAAGAGCCGTCGCCGCCGCCGAGCACGACCGGCGTCCCGGCGGCCAGCCCGGTCGCCGCCGCCGCTTCCGCCGTCACACCTCCCGCCACTGTCGCCGACGAGACGATATCGGGCAGCTTCGCCCGGTCGATAGCGAAAGCCGACAAAATGTCGTCGTCCCAGCGGCAGCTGCCGATGGCGAACATACCCGACAGCGAAGCGTCGGAGAAATCGGTGATGCCGAGCGTTCCGGACATGCGAAAGACCAAATAGTCTTTGGGCTGCAGGAAATACGCCGCCGCGCGATACGTATCGGGGCGGTTCCGTTTCAGCCACATCAGCTTGAGCAGCGGGTAATGGCTGTCGATCCGGTTGCCGGTCCGCTCGTAGAAACGGTCCTCGTCCATCCGGGCGAACGCCTCGGACTCCAACCCGGCGCTGCGGGTGTCCGCATGAATGATCGCCCGTCCGAGCGGACGGCCGGACCGGTCCACCGGGCAGACGCCCATCATATGGGCGCTGAAGCCGACCGCGGCGATTGCGGACGGCTCGACGCGCTCCAGGACGGCGCGCGTCGTCCGTACGACCGCGTCCCACCAATCGTCGGGATGCTGCTCGGCCTCGCCGCGGTCGCCATAATGCGTCGGATAAGACAGAGACGCCGTAGCTACCGCTTGTCCGTTCAAGTCAAACACCGAGCATTTGTGGCCGGATGTTCCCAAATCATGCGCCATGATGTAGCGTGACATCGTCAAGCCTCCCTTGTCAGCCTCGTCCTGTAATTCCGTCAAAGCGCGAATGGCCGGCTCCGGCCGGGGGAACGACAGATCCCCTGCAGCCGGAACCGGCCAGCCGCTTCCGCTTGCGCCGGTTCGTTACAAACCGGCTTCCTTCCAGTCCCGCAAGAAGCCTTCCAGTCCGATATCGGTCATCGGGTGCTTCATCATCGCCGCCCATACCGAGTACGACGTCGTCACCGCGTGCACGCCGAGGTTCAGCATATCGAGCACCTGCTGCGGCCCGCGGACGCTGGCGGCGATCACCTTCGTCGGCAAGCCGAGACGGGCGAACGTCTCGACGATGCCGCCGATCAGCGTCGCGCCGGACCATGCCACATCGTCAACCCGCCCAAGATAGGGACTGACATACCGGACGCCCGCTTTGGCCGCCAGCACCGCCTGCCCGACCGAGTAGACGAGCGTCATGTTCGTCTCGATTCCTTCCTTGGACAGGCGGCTCGCCGCCTTGACGCCTTCGGCGCCCATCGGCAGCTTGACGACGACGCGATCCGCCCAATTCCGGAACATGCGGGCTTCCTCCACCATCGTGTCGGCGTCCGTGCCGATGACTTCGCACCAGACTTTGCCCGGCGTCTCCCGGGCGATCTCCCGGATCAATTCCTCGAAACCGCGCTTCTCGCGGGCGACGATCGACGGGTTGGTCGTCACGCCCTCCAGAATGCCCCATGACATCGCTTCTTTAATTTGCGCCAGATCCGCCGTGTCGATATAAAATTCCATTGCGGCCTCCTCTTCTGCTGCCGTTCGGATATTCCTTTCTTGCCTTCATTCCTTCAATCTTACTCGTACAGCACCGCTTTGATCTCTTCGTCATCCATGTTCGACTTGTCGTAATAGAAGAAGCCCGTGTCGATGTTCGGCTCGACCTTCTCGCCTTTCGCCGCCGCAACGGCCGCCTTCACCGTTTCATAACCGATGCCGATCGGGTTTTGCGTAATCGCGCCGGCCATCTCGCCGTTGCGGATGGCATCGATTTGCTGCTTGCCGGAGTCATAGCCGATGATGACGATTTTGCCCTGCTTATTCATCTCTTTCACCGCATTCAGGACGCCGATGGCCGAGCCTTCGTTGGCGCCGAAAAAGCCTTTCAGATTCGGATGAGCCTGCATAATCGCTTTCGCCAGGTCGGTCGATTTCAGATGGTCGCCGCCGCCGTACTGAATGTCGACGATTTTAATGTTCGGATACTTCTCCTCGATCCGATTTTTGAACCCGTCGCGGCGGTCGACGCCGGTGCGGCTCGTCTGGTCGTGCACGATCATGGCGACTTCGCCTTCGCCGCCGATCAGCTCGGCCATTTTGTCAGCGGCCAGAGCGGCTGCGGCGATATTGTCGGTAGCGGCCGTGGCGACCGGGATGTCGCTCTCGACGCCGGAATCGAAGGCGATGACCGGGATGTTGTTCGCCTTCGCCTGCTGCAGCAGCGGAATGGACGCCTTGCTGTCGAGCGCCGCGAAGCCGATGGCAGCCGGTTTTTTGTCCAGCGCGACCTGCAGCATTTCGATCTGCTTGTCGACCTGGGATTCGGATTCCGGTCCTTCGAATGTAATTTCCACATCCAGCTCCGCGGCCGCCTTCTCGGCGCCCTGCTTGACCGCTTGCCAAAATTGGTGCTGGAATCCTTTGGACACGATCGGAATGTACATTTTTCCGCTGTTGCCGCCGGAAGCGCTTTCTCCTCCGGGAGCGCTTTCCGAATTGCTCCCGCATGCGGCCATAAGCGACGCGAACAGCGCAAGCGCCGACGCGACCGTGACGAATTTGCCGAATGTTCTTTTCTTCATCCTTAGTCTCCCCTTTTCGCAATATATACAGATAATGATCCGTTGCCGCCAGTTGAAAGCGGCATTTGCATCCGCCGCCCGTCATGCCGATGACGGCGGATAGCTGCGCCGGACCGTTACGCCGATTTGCGGCGACGCAAAATATCCGTGTACACCGCAAGCAGAATGACCAGGCCGACGACGACCGTCTGCCATTCCTGCGGAACCGACAAGATGCGAAGCCCGTTCGTCAATACGCTCATAATCAGGGCGCCGATCACCGTTCCGGTAATCGTCCCTTTGCCGCCGCTCAGCGAGGTGCCGCCGATGACGACGGCCGCGATCGCTTCCAGCTCATAGCCCTGGCCGAGAGCGGGATTCGCCGAGTTCAGCCGCGAAGCGATCAGCACACCCGCGAGGCCGGTGAATGTCCCGGTAATCGTGTAGATGACGATTTTCCAGAAGTTGACGTTGACCCCGGACAGCCGGGTCGCTTCCTCATTGCTGCCGAGCGCGAAGTTGTATCTTCCGATAATCGTCCGGGACAGCAAGATGCTGCCGATAATGGCTGCGCCGAAAAAGATGAAGACGGCAAACGGCACGCCGAACACGCTGCCAAGCGAAATTTTCGAAAAGCCTTCCGCATGCTTATCCGTGAAGTAGATCGGCTTCGCGCCGGAGATGACAAGCGCCAGCCCTTTGGCGACCATCATCATCGCCAGCGTAGCGATGAACGGCGGAATTTTCAGCTTCGAGACGAACACGCCCGACAAAAAGCCGCACAGCGCGCCGGTCAGAATGCCGCCTATTACGCCGATCGGCACCGGCATCCCCCAGAAGGTGATGAACACCCCGGTCATGACGGCGCTGAGCGTCATAACGGTACCGACCGACAAATCGATGCCGCCGGTAATAATGACGAAGGTGGAGCCGAGCGCCAGCACGCCGATAACCGCCGTCGACATTAAGATGCCGACGATATTGGAAAATTGCAGAAAATTGCTCGAAGATACCGAAAATACGATAATAAGGACGATCAGGCTGGCGAAAGCCAGCAGCTGCTGAAGCGCTCCCGAAGGGATACGGGAACGGGATGCCTTGTTCGTTGCGACAGACGGATTCATGTCCGGTTTCCCCCTTTGTATGGTCTTGCTTACGCCATGTGCTTCGTGGCCAGCCGCATGATGCTCTCCTGCGACGCTTCATCGTGCCTGAGTTCGCCGGTGATGCGCCCTTCGCACATGACGATGACGCGATGGCTCATGCGCAATATTTCCGGCAGTTCCGACGAAATCATGATGATCGACTTGCCTTGCGCGGCAAGCTCGTCGAGCAGCTTGTAAATTTCGCTTTTGGCGCCGACATCGATGCCTCTGGTCGGCTCGTCGAAGATCAGGATGTCGCAGTTGCGGGCCAGCCATTTGGCGATGACGACTTTCTGCTGGTTGCCGCCGGACAGAAACTTGACTTTCTGGCCGATTCCCGGCGTCTTGACCCGAAGCTTCTCCACCATTTGCTCCGCCGACCTGGCGATCGCTCCGTCCTTCATCATGCCTAGCGGACCGGCGAACGAACGGTAGGAGGCGATGGCGACGTTCGTCTTGACATCCATATCGACGATGCAGCCGAAACGTTTGCGGTCCTCGGACAAATAGCCGATGCCGTGGCGAACCGCGTCGTACGGACTGCGCAGCGTCACCTGCTTGCCGCGGATGTAAATTTCGCCCGAGTCGATCGGGTCCGCCCCGAAAACCGCTCTCGCCACTTCGGTCCGTCCCGCCCCGACCAGGCCGGCGAATCCGAGAATTTCGCCTTTGCGCAGCTGAAAATGGATATTTTTGAGCGTTTTGCCCCGGTTCAGCCCTTTCACTTCGAGCACGACCTCGCCGCTGTCAGATACGATGTCCGTACGGACGCTGTGGTAAAACTCGCGGCCGACCATCATCGAGATGATTTGATCGGCAGTCACGTCGGCCGTATTCACCGTATCGATGTAGGCGCCGTCGCGCATGACCGTAATGCGGTCCGTAATCCGCTTTAATTCGTCCATCCGGTGGGAAATATAAACGATTCCCACCCCTTCCCGGCGGAGCTGCTCCACGATGGCGAACAGGTCTTCGATCTCCGAATCGCTGAGCGCCGCCGTCGGTTCGTCCATAATGAGCACCTGGGCATTGAACGACAGCGCCTTGGCGATTTCCACCATCTGCTGCTTGGCCACCGTCAGTTCGGAGACGGGCGTGCGGGGGCTGACGTTCAAGTGCAGCCGGTCCAGCAGCTCCTGCGCCATCCGTTCCTGACGCTTCTCATCGATGAACAGCCCGGCCAGACGCGGCTCGCGGCCGATAAAGATGTTCTGCGCGACGGTCAGATCCTGCGCCAGGTTCAGCTCCTGGTGAATCATGATAATGCCCGCGTCCTGCGCCGCTTTCGTATTCGCCGGCGCAAACTCGCGGCCTTTGTACTGGATCGTACCGGAATCCTTCGTATATACGCCGGTCAGCACTTTCATCATCGTCGACTTGCCTGCGCCGTTCTCGCCGACCAGCGCGTGCACTTCGCCGGCGCGCAGCTCGAACCGGCACCGGTCGAGCGCCTTGACCCCGGGAAACGATTTGCTGATCTCTTCCATCCGGACCAATATTTCGCTCATGCGATCACCTCGTTCATTCTTCGCTGCCGGTGGTATCGAATCCGGGTGCGATTTCGAAATTTGCTTTCTGTTCCCTAATTGTAAGCGGATACAGCCGATTGAAAAATAGAATAACTTCCACAAAAAGTCGAATATCTTATTTTCATGCAAAAGAAAAAAAGCTACTCTCCCACAAAGGGGAAAAGCAGCTTCTGATTTTCGTCCTCGTACATATTCGCCTTCGTAATGACGACAGCGCCGGTGTCGATCACGCGCGGCACCTTCTCGCCCCGAATCGCCTGAACCGCGGTTTTGACGCCCAGATACCCCATATTGAAAGGCCGCTGCACGACCGTCGCCTGCATGACCCCTTCCTCGAGCAGCTTCACCTCTTCGATCGAGCTGTCGAAGCCGACAAGCTTGACGCGGCCGGCGGCACCGGCGTCGCGAAGCGCTTTGCCGGGACCGACCGAAGACGCCTCGTTCAGCCCGACGATGCCTTTCAGATCGGGATGCTCCTTCAGCAGTTCCAGCGTCATTTCGTAGGCTTTGCGCTCGATGCCGTCGCTGTAGAAGGTGCCGACGATTTCAACGCCCGGCGTCGCTTCCAGCACGTTGCGCACGCCTCTCTCCCGGTCCAGCTGCGTCGCCGTCCATTGGACGTAGCTGATAATGGCGACTTTGCCGCCGCGGCCGGCCAGTTCCTCCGCCATCAAACCGCCGATCTTCTCCCCTGCCGCCACATTGTCCGTCGCGATAAAGCTTTTCGGCACATCGCTGTTGATCCCCGAGTCGGCCATAATGAGCGGTATGCCGGCGTCGCCGGCCTGCCGGGCTGCCGGCACAAGCCGGTTGAAGTCGGTGGCCGCCAGGACGATCGCGTCCGGCTTCCGGGCGACTGCCGCCTCCATCATCGCAATCTGTTCGTCGATATCGGTTTCCTTCTCAGGCCCGATCACCTCGATGTCGGCATCGAATTCTTTGGCCGCCGTCTCCGCTCCGTCCGCGAATACTTGCCAAAACTCCATCGACTTCGATTCTTTAATAATGACCGTAATGCGCGGCTTGCCGTTCCCGCCGCTTAAATCCGCAAAGCGGACCGCCGCATAGCAGAAGGCCGCCCCCGCGGCCGCCAGCGCCAGCAGCGCCAGCAGCCTGCCCAATCGTCCGAATCTGGCTGTCACCGCGACTCCTCCTTTCCGCCGGACGCCCCGTCGGAATCCGCCGGTCCCGCCTCGGATTGCTGCCCGCTGTCCGCCGCGCGTTCGCCCGCACCCGGCTGCTCGCCGTCTTCTCGGCGCTCCGTCTCGGACGGCTGCCCGCTGTTCGCCGCATGTTCGCCCGCATCCGGCTCGATCGCCGGAATGGTCACCGTTACCGTCGTGCCGACCTCCGGCTCGCTCTCGTAGGACAGACCGAAGTCTCTGCCGAAATGCAGCTGAATCCGCGCGTGCACGTTCGCGACGCCGATGCCTCTCCCTTCGGCCTTCCGGCCGTCCGGCCGCAATATCCGGCCAAGCGTCTCCTCGTCCATGCCGACGCCGTCGTCCGCGACCCGAAACACGATCCGGTCGCCGATTCGTTCGCCGGTGATATGGATGAGACCGCTGCCGTATTTGTTTTTCAACCCGTGGTAAATCGCGTTTTCCACGAGCGGCTGCAGCAGCACCTTGATCGTCCGGCAGTCGAGAATGGCGGGATCGACCTCGATGCGGTAATCGATCTTGTGTTTGTAGCGCATCTTCTGGATCGTCAAATAGTTCGTGATATGTTCGATCTCCGTCCGGATCGGCACCAGCTCCTGGTCCTTGCTGATCGAGCTGCGGAACAAGCGGGCCAGCGCGGACGTCATGAGCACGACTTCCTCCGACTTCTTCGCTTCGGCCATCCAGATGATCGAATCGAGCGTATTGTACAGAAAATGCGGATTGATCTGCGCCTGCAGCGCGTTAAGCTCGCTTTGCCGCTTGAATTCCTGCTCTCGCACCACCTGGCTCATCAATTCCTTGATCTGGGCCACCATCATATTAAAGGTGCGGGCAAGCAGGCCGATTTCGCGCTGGCTGTCCGGCGGCACGTAAATGTCCAGATTGCCGCGCTCGACCTCCCGCATCCGCTCCTGCAGCCGCTTGATCGGCCGCGACAGCTTGCGGGACAGCAGCACCGACAGCGCGATCGCGACGAGCAGGCAAAAACTGCCCCACAAGACCAGCGACAAATCCATCTGCCGCTTGTTGCCGACCAGCTCGCTGACATACGAAACGCCGACGATTTTCCAGCCGAATCCCGTATCCTGTATCGTGTAGATCCGGCTCTGCTTCCCTTCGTCCGTCATGAAGCTGCCGCTGCCCTGGCGCAGCACGTCGTCAACCCGTTCGCTCTTCAAGCCGCTGTATACGAGCTGCTGCTGGGGATGGTACACGAGATTGCCGTCGTGGCTGACGATGAAGACATAGCCCCGCTGCCCCAAATCGATTTGCGTCAGCATATCGTTCATGACGTTGAAATTGAGGTCGACAAGCAAAATGCCGACGCCCGTGCCGTCCTCACGCTGGAGCTCGCGGCTGAGCGATACGACCCAGCGGTATTCGTCCTTGAATATCGGCTGGACATGCGACGACGAGATGACGACGTCGCCATCGGCGGCTTTGGCCAGCTTGTACCATGACTGCCCGGCGATGCTGACGTACGGATTGAGCACCGCGTCCCGCCGGTCGGAGACGAACGAACCGTCATAGCCGAAAATGTTAATCGAGGCGATATCCTTCCGGGAAATGAGAATGGAATGAAAAAACTCCGAAATCCGCTCCTCGGTCTCCTTCCGCTTCTCCTTCGGCATCGAATCGGCGCCCGCAATGTACGAGCGGACATCGCGGTTGTTCAGCGCCAGCGACGATATCGTGTGCATATTGTCGACATAGGTCCGGATGTTCGCGTTAACCTGGCGGACCAGCTCCGCCGTATAGTCTTCCGCGGTCATTCTGACCGCCGACGTGGACAAGCGGTAGGCGATAAAGCTGAGCAGCAGCACCGTCAGCAGAATGAGGCTCGCGAACGCCGCCGCCATGTTGGTCTGAATGCTTTTGAACGGTAACCATTTCATGCGCGCCATCACTCCGAAGCCGCTTTCTGCCGATGTTCCTTCGGCGTCTCCCCGGTCGCCTTCTTAAAAATCATGCTGAAATAATGCGGGTCCTTATAACCTACCCTGGCCGCGATTTCGTAAGTCTTCAAATCGGAAAATTTAAGCAACTCCTTCGCTTTGGCGATTCGTTCGGCCGTTACATATTCAATGAACGTCTTGCCGGTATGCCGCTTGAATTCGGCGCTGAAATAGCTCGTGCTCATATGCAGATGCTGGCAAATCGCCTTGAGCGACAGCTCCGGATCGCCGTAACGTTCCCGAATATACGTTTCCGCGTTCAACATTTGCAGCCGGCAAAAATCGGTCCGGGCCGCGGCTACCGCGGCGATCGCGCGGCGGCAAGCCGCCTTCAGCCATTCTTCGATCTCGTCGAGCGTCTTGCGGGCGTAAACGTCGGCAAACGGATTCGTCCCGCGGCCGAACAGCTCCGTCTCGTCTCCGCCGAGCTCGGCAACGGTCTGAATCAGCGCGATGATCAATTTCTGAATCTGGATATAACAGCGTTCGACGGTCGGAAACGCCGTTCGCAAATGGGCGAACGTCTCCGTTATCGCCTCGTCCGCTTCTTCGCCGTTGCCGGTGCGGATGCCGGATACGAGCTTTCGTTCCCATTTCGCCGTATCGAAAAACCGGGCACTCTCCCGGCCTTCCATATCCGTAATGCTGATGACGCGGTTATCACCGAGCAGCAGCCGGTATTCCAGCGCCGTCACGGCGTCCAGATACGAACGGCGCAGCTCCTGCAGCGCGCCGACCGAACGGCCGATGCCGACCGTCACCGTAATATTCAGATACGTCTCCGCCGCATCGCGAACCCGTTCGGCCAGCTGCTGCGCGCGCTCCTCCAATTCGTCGGACGGGAAGCCGGACAAGACGGCGAGCACCCGTTCCTCGCGGCTGCGGAATACCGCCGACCGGGCTTGCTTTCCCGCCAATTCCTGCACGATGTTGAACACGGCGAAGCGCAGCAGCTCCCGGTCTTCGGCGCCGTCGCGCTCCCGGAAGCGGTCGGGGTCGACCGCGAGCACGATATAGTCCGGGCCGTCAAGCCCGATCCCGAAATAGGCGAGCCTCTCTTCCGCTTCCCCGCTGCGCATGCCCGTGATGACGAGCCGCTCGAGAAAGCGCTCCCGAAGCAGCGGAAAGCTTTCGTTCAGCTGCCGGCGCAGCCGGTCCATATCCTCCAGCCGGGAACGCTCCTCATCCAGCTCCGTCCGCAGCCGATCCAGCAGCGCACGAAGCTCGGCCGCCGTAATCGGCTTCATAATATAATCGTCCGCTCCGAGCTTGACCGCCTGCCGGGCGTATTCGAAATCGTCATATCCGGTCAGAAAGACGATCCGGCAGCGGGGATGCTCCTCCGCCAGCCGGCGGGCCATCTCCAGACCGTCCATGAACGGCATTGAAATATCGGTAAGCACGACGTCGGGACGATGCCTGATCGCCGCCTCAAGCGCTTCCATTCCGTTTTCGCAATGGCCGACGCAGTTGAAACCGTGGCTGTTCCAGTCAATCAGCTCAAGAATCATCTCCCGGACGACCGCTTCGTCGTCCACGATCAGGATGTCATACATGGAAACCGCCCCTCTCTGTTGGCTGATGCATCGCGCAAAAATGGACCATTGGCGAATGTAAACCTTTTCACATTCAAATTGTACACAAAGAAAGGACCGGCGGACAACTGGCAAATTGCAGTTCAGCCTGTTATCGCAAGATGCTTTAAAGGATGACATTAATGCCTGTCCGGACATTGACCGATATAGAGACCGCGAAGTTTCATTAGGGAAGGGAAAAATTCTCTCGAAAAAGGAAAAGAACGCCCCCGTGTGGATGAGGAACTGCTGCAACCGTACTTCCCGGCAAACACGGCAAACACGGCGATCTTTTCGCCCGGGGCACATTTGGCTTGGTGCGCCGAATGAACAAAACCTGCAAAAATCTGGCTGTTGGGAAACCCCATTTT
>NZ_BOVJ01000154.1 GCF_018403665.1 Paenibacillus cisolokensis | reverse complement strand
GGAGCGTGGATTGAAACGATACCATTGCTGGACAATTTACTGATATCGAAAGTGTCGCTCCCCGTACGGGAGCATGAACCTTATGTTTGCTCAACGAGTATCTAAACCCGCTGGATCTTTTCGGTAAAACGTATCGAGATATTGCTGCAAATACAGTTTGCCCCAGTCTCCTGCTACGCACTGCCTCCTCTCTCTTTCCGATTGCCTTGGGAAGTCGATCCATGTTAGCCTTATACAGCCCTGTATTTCGACTATCTTCAAATCTGAAACATCTATCCCCTTCTCGCAAGCGTCGCATCTCGCTAAGGAAATGATTCCAAAGATAGCAAAACACTACTTGTCATCCCCATCCCCCCAATGTAACATCGAAACATTCTTTAACTGGAGGGGATTATTGATGAATCAAATTGGTCCAGAATGGATAAAACCTGCATTTGATCAACGATTTAACGAAAGGGCAAGACAAGCCGGGAGACAGATGGAGATCGAGCGGCTGCAAAATAGGCAAAGAAAACTGGAGAAGATGCTAAAAATCAGCTATCAGAAGCGCAATATGAGTTATTTCTTGAATGGGAAGAAATTCTAAACTATCGAAGCACGCTCGAGAAAGAATGGTTATATTTCGCCGGACTAAAGGATGGAATGCAATTGTTAAAAGAATTAAACAATCTTTCGTAAGCCACGCTGTCATAAACATCGCATTGATGGAGGCCAAATCTCTATATCAATGCGATCTTCCTTTCACTTCATCCAATAGGTTGGGCATCGGCCTTCATTCCACAATAGATATCGCAATGATGAGCCTTATCACTCCCGATCATCAACTTCGCCAATTTCAATTTCCACAAGTCTGATCATATCGGAGGGTTTCATATTAAGCGCCTTTGATAAAGCGAACAAAGATGCAATGGTCGGTTGATGAATGCCTCTTTCCAGCATGGAAATATATGTTCGGTCAAGATCACTTCGAAAGGCAAGTTCCTCTTGGCTCATCTTTCTCTTGATTCTCACGGATTTAAGAACTTTGGCGAATGATAATTCGATTGCCATAGATACCCCCCTTGAAATGTTTATGATGATTTAGTATGGGGGCAATATCTACGTAGTATACTCTACAAAATGGTTTATTTTGGTTAAGATATGTTGTAAAATTAAAATACAGAATTCGTCAAATAACGACAACGAAATTCTATATAAATAGTAAATAAGAACTATACAAGATGATTGCATGGTCCCAAATTCTCGCGAAAGTGAGGTGCGACTCCCGTAACATCGCTCATAACGGATGTTTTTTATTTTCCGTCGGGAACGAGACTCGGGTTTACAAAATGAGGTGCTACCTATGTCAGAGTACATTAGCGAACAAGATATATTGAAGTTATTAAAGAAACTCGATCAGGATGCCCGATCTTTGGATCAGAGACTGAACAGTGCCGCCACTTTCAATTCCCCCGCCATACATGCTGAACATGAAGTGACGAACGGTTTTATTAAGATAGAAGATGGGAAGATCATTGTCGGGAATCCTTCAAACGGCGGGGAATTTCCAACCTTGAGAGCCATTCCGCCAGTCAAACTGTTCGTGGATGGAAAAGAAGTCAAAAAGGAGACGAAAGTCTCGTCCGAAAGCGCAATAGAGTGGAAGATTGAAGAGAAACCGCTATTTGAAATCTCGATCTCGGAGGACAAGCTGGAAGCCTATTTAACGGTAAATCGCACACAGAGATATGCGTGGTCCATCAAGGATCATCCTCCCGTTTTACATGGCGTCCTTCGTGCGGAGGAAGATCCTTCCATCATTCTGGAAACGTTGAGCCTGCAAGATGTTCTTTCGAAACTTGAAAATATGAATATCAAAGCGAATCTGGATGTGGCGGCGATACAAGCCGAGATTCTCCAGCCCTCCCATCGAAAAGTAAGGATCGCCAGAGGGAAACCGCCGGTTCAGGGCCATGATGCGCAACTGGAATTGTATTTTTCGGAAAGCATTGAAAATGTGTTTACGGAGATCAACGGTGTAGTCGATTTCAGAAATCATTTGAATATCCCATCCGTCAAGAGAGGAGATGTCATCGCCAAAAAAATACCGCCTGTTGAAGGACAAGCGGGATATGATGTGTTCGGAAACGCAATACTCCCCAAACCGGTGAAGGACATTCTTATTGCCGGTAAAAATGATGTCGAGATTACTCCGGATTCTATGGTTATTGCCAAAAAAGCGGGGAGACCGCGGGTCACGGGCAACAAAATCAAATATTTCGACATCAGCACTGCCTTTATTGTCCCGGGGAATGTTGATTTGGAGACCGGAAACATCGTTTTCTCCGGCGACGTGGTCGTTTATGGGGATGTTATGGATAACATGATTATCGAGTGTCTTGGCAACATTTATGTGGCAGGCAGTGTTTTCAACTCGACCTTGACCGCGACGGGCAGCATTGCCGTACAAGGGAACGTCATCGGCAGCAATCTGTACTCAGGGTATTTCGGGGTGCTGTACAACAGGTTCTATCACAGCTCCAAACAATTGCTCGAAATCCTGGAAAAATAATTGAGAGCGAAAAATTGCTCATGAAGGAAATCAGCAAGAAGAACATGCAGGTGCGTTACGGCCAAGTCATATTGCTGATCATTGAGAGCAAATACCAGCAAGTGTGGGGCATTGTGAAGGAGCTGCTTGGAGTGATCGCGAGCCTTCAGTCTCACAACAGCGATAAGGACCATTTGCAGCAAATCAAGACTTACCTGGAATTGTTTCTGCAGCCCACCATTCTTATTCAGACCATCACGGCTCCCAAACTGGAAGATTTCATGCGCATTCTGCGGGAAGCCTACATGAAAGTCGCATTAAGCCAGGAAAGGCATGTTCAAATCAGCATCTCCCAAAGTCAAAACTCAACCTTGAAATCGAACGGGGATATCCTCATCAAAAAGAAGGCATC
This sequence comes from Paenibacillus cisolokensis, assembly GCF_018403665.1. Lineage (GTDB taxonomy): Bacteria > Bacillota > Bacilli > Paenibacillales > Paenibacillaceae > Paenibacillus_AH > Paenibacillus_AH cisolokensis. Next base: position 10,506 of record NZ_BOVJ01000154.1, on the reverse strand, counting down.
ATTCAGTGTGAGCTCTATTCAGCGGGCAATATCATTTTCTTCCTGGACAACTCGGTATGCAGAGGTTCCAAGCTGGAAGCGGGCGATACGATCTCGGCGATGTACGTTGGCGGATTAACCGGAGTCGGAACCAGTCTGAAGGCCGGGAGGAAAGTTATCGTGAAAAAATGTTTGAAGGAAGAGTCACGGTTGACCGGTACAGCGTCGATATTTTTGAACCGATTGAAGATAAGACGTTTAGTCGAAACAGCTTCATATAACGGCCATAAGAAAGCTGGTGATCCATATCGACAATACGTGGTTTATCGGGAGAAGATTAACGATCAATATTTATTCCAGGCAAGGCAGCTTGCTTTTGCCAAAACACAGTATATTAAATGATCATCATCTGGCTCTCTTGCAACAACACGGTATTGAACTGTACAGGGAGGACACCCGGCTTGTAACGGAATTCATGATGGAAGAAACGATTTCGGAAGCTCGAATGATTTATGAGAAGATACACAACTATAAAGAGCAGCTTTCGAACAGCCAGATTCAGAGCCTGATCATGCCGAATATCTTGGAGTTATGTGCCAACCATCGTTTCTCCAATATGATTTTGGAATTACGTAAAAAGGACAATTATACGTATAGACACTGTGTGGGGGTTGCGGTCATCTCGTTCTTGATGGGCAAATGGCTGGGGTTGAAAGAAGCCGAACTGCGAGATCTTGCCATTGCAGGTTTGATGCATGATATCGGTAAAATAAAAATTCCGGATTCGATCTTAAATAAAGCAAGCAGACTTAGTGCGGATGAGTACGCGGTAATGAAGCTTCATACGCATTTTGGATATGAAATGATTCGCCATTTACCAGAAATGACAGAGCAGCAAGCTTTAGTTGCGCTCCAGCATCATGAGAGAGAAGATGGAAGCGGCTATCCGTTTGGGATATCTGGCGAGGACATTGCCCCATTCAGCAAGATTGTTGCAGTTGCTGACGTGTTCCACACCATGATTTCTGAACGAGTATATAAAAAACCTGCTCCATTGTATCAAGTGTATCGGGAAATTTACCAACGTGCATCTGGGTTATTTGATCCATTGGTTGTTCAATCTTTTATTTCCAACGTAATGAACAGAATGATTGGGAATTCGGTTCTCTTGTCAAATGGTCAAATTGCGCGGATAACAATGCTTCATCCTGACGACCTTATCAATCCATTGGTCGTAGTTCAGGGACAGTATTATGATTTACGACAGTCAGATATTTATATCGTAGATTTTATCCCGAATTTGCGGAAACCAAATCGTAAGGATTTGGACCTCCGTTAATAGTATGGATAAATGCTGCCAAAAACCCGAGTGAGAGCCCCTTTCAAAGTGACCTCTCTCGGGTTTTGGCTGTTCATGGAATGGACTTTCCACAGTTTGCATGATACGAAGTTAAGTTCAATTGTAGGACGCTCTGCTTATGCATATTCTGCAGTTTCCATGGCGAGCTAGCAAGAAGAAAATGGACATCGACAACCAGGTAAAGTTTCAATGCACGCTCCCGCATGGGGAGCGACTCGGCACAACGGCAAAATATACAGCTGACCGCTGGTTTCAATCCACGCTCCCGCATGGGGAGCGACCGAAAAGCGCGGCAGGCACTAGGTAAGACGTGGGTTTCAATCCACGCTCCCGCATGGGGAGCGACAGCAAAAATGACTAAATCCATCCATATGAAGCATCAATTTAATGCAATTCCTCAAGAATTAATGCTTATTTCATATGAATAATCTATTGACTTTTTCCAAATCATTAGATTTTCTATGATTTTCGACAAATTTCGAGGTGCGAAGGACCCGGGGATTTTATGGGAGCTTCACATTCGCACCTTGTTTTCTGACTATAGAATTAATGGACTTTCCATGTCGTATGAACTTTTGGCGCCAATATGCTCCACCTTGGCCTTGTAATTCTCCCCCAAATTATAAAAGCGCAAACTATCCTTTTCTTTATCAATCAATGCTTCGAGTTCATATTTTAACCGCCGGAATTGCGTTGGATCAAGAATGCATTCAAACACAGAATTTTGAACCCGTTGGCCATAATTGAGACATTTCTTCGCTACTCGAGTCAGCCTTCTTCTGCCTTCCGCGCTTGTCGTACTTACATCGTAAGTAATCAATACCAGCAAGCCTTCACCTACTTCCACAAAAATGGGGGGTATTCGTCAAGATCGCCCCGAATGGTTCTGGCCAAAAGCAGCGCCTGCGCATAAGGGACAAGCCCCCAGGATATTTTTCATTTAAATAGGGGTGCACGATCTTTTCCTGTTTGCGCTCCTGCCATGACTTCAAGATGATTTTTCTTGTGTCATCATCCATTACGACCGCGCCGTTCTCTTTCTTGTGAAAGCCTTTCTCATTAATCAGCTTTTTGTTGATCAAAGAGAGCGCCAGACGGTCGGCATACACCGATCGCAGTTCTTCCATAACATCCAGAGCCAGTGAAGCGCGCCCGGGGCGGTCACGATGAAGAAATCCGACATACGCATCCAACCCTACCGCTTCCAATGCCGCCTTCACTTCGTTTGCCAGCAGAGTGTAAGTAAAGGACAGCAACGCGTTGACATTATCCAGCGGAGGACGTTTGTTGCGGCCATGGAAGAAAAAATGTTCCTTCTGTTGCAAAATCAGTTGATCGAAAACGGAGTTGTACTGTACGGCCGCAGTTCCTTCCAGCCCGCGCAAAACATCCAAATTTTCGGCACCACGCACCAGCTTCATCGTTTCGGATAACGAGACACTGACCCGCTTGATTCGATCTGCATCAATGCGAAGCGAATAATCTCGAATGGCCCGTTCCAGAATCCATTTGCTGTTATACAGCTTGCCTATAATCATATTTCTCGCGATGAGCGCGCTTCTTCTCTCATCGTCCGAAATCCGGTACTGTTCTTTCCGGAGTACCACATTGCCTTTGTCCTCCCCGATGACCCTGGCCAAAAATCGACCGCTGCGAGTCATAAAAGTGAGAGCGATCCGGCGCTCGGCGCAGGCTCCCATCAAAGCCGGGCTGACACCGGCATATCCGAATGTACATATGGCTTCCAAATTGTGCAGAGGATACCGCGCAACGACCTCCTCGTCTTTCCTGATCACGACATTTTCGCCATCCCGGGCCAAGTACGTATCCGGCATTGTCACAAACAACGTATTGAGCAGCTTCTTCATTCTTCCAACCTGCTTTCAATGTAGCGGAAACCGTTCTCTTGCTCATCATTTCCGGCAAACAAATGCCGCTAAGCGAACAACTTCGGCAATGCGGCCCCGTTTTGACCTTCGGTGTATGGCGTTTCTGGTAATAATGGCGCATCTCTTCAAATATATTGCTTACCCGCTCTTTGTCCGCAGGAGTGACGGGCACTTCAACCCTGTGTTTGATCTCATCATAATACAGATAGCCGAGCGACAGTTCGCAAACGAGCATTTCCTCCAGACACATTAACTGGGCAATTAACTGGGAGCGGTCGGAGTCGTCTTTCTTGGGCTGATATTCCCTCGGCATGGCGGACAAATTCCACCACATCGCAAACGCCGCTAACGCCAAGACGTCTGGAGCGTACCGGCAATGCGCGAACGATCAGCTTGTCCCCTCTCTTTTCGCGAATCAACGGCTGGTCCGCTATCCGATGTATATGTCCCCCTTCAACCGTAAGAACATTTTCTTCCCATTGCTGTTCGATATGGATCAATGCCCACTGCCTTCTGCAAAATTAAAGTGCTGGATCCCCGAAAGAAGCAAATCATCCTCTTCGTTATAATCCTGCATATTCCTGTACGTCCAACCCTTCGAGCGGGAGTACCGTAAAGCTGTAATCGTCCACCGATTTGGCCTCTTCCACACCTTCCCTTAGTCGCAACTGTAAGGAACGATGTACTTTTGCAGAGGAATATTGTCCCATTTTGGACTTGTGTTCCCACCAATAAACGCGGTGCACTTCCATGCTTCCGTCAGGGCGAGCGGAAGAAGCGTCATTCTCGAACAAGGTGATCAAGGCATTGCGAACTTTAATCGCATCTTCATACGTAAATCCGGTCTTTTCGGCCAACTGCGGATTCATGCTTCCATAGAAGACATACACTCCGAAATCGACTCTATGCTTCATGCCCATCGTATCGGAGCTTCGCTTGTTCGGATCCTTGGGCGTCACGGCGTTGACGCTTTTTGTAATTTGAATACTGGTGATATCGATCGGATGCAGGCTAACGGCCGTATGAATGGAAACCGGACCGCGAATGCCTATGGAAACATCCGTGCCGCTGAAAGCGAACACCTGTCCGAAGCAGCGCACATCCAACCAAGCCTCGCAAGCCGCCCGCGCAAAAAGCTCGTTGTTCTGCTTCTTGCCTTTGGCGAATTCCTGGACGTCCGCATTGGCGTCTACCCGTTCTTTGATGCTGCGATATTCGTCCGTGCGCCTGTCATCGGATTGGACAAGGATCGACTCTCCCATATCCTGCAACCGATTGCGTATTTTCCGCTTGATGCAGACATCCGAAATCTCGCCGTGCCCGTCATAATTTTGCCGCGGCCGGTTGCCGTTCAGCGGATCGCCGTTCGGGTTGGCATTGCGGACCGACAGGACGACGGCAAAATCAATTTTTCGATCGAGTGCTTTCATTCAGATTTCCTCCTGTTCATCGTCTTCATTGTCCATCGCTTCAACGGTGTCATTGTTTTTCTTAAAATTGCTCAATTCATGACGCTGACTGTAAAATCCGAGCAAGTATAAACCGCTCAGCGGCTTGTCCGTAAAATGCTCGGGCTGCAACTGCGAGCCCACCTCATCCAACAAACGGTTATAGAAGTTCGCATCGGTCCCCATCCTAGCCTGATAAGGCTGGATAGCGGCTTGAATAATCGTCCAGGTCCGCATCGGACGCTGTGCGAAAGCGTTCATATAACGGATCGCGTTGGTCGCCCGTTTCTCCTCCCGTCCAAGCGCTTTCCTTTCCAGCCTGTCGGCGATGGCCAGCATTCTGCCGAACAGATAGCTGCGGTCCTGGCAATTCGTATCCAGACTCACATCGAATCCCTCTTTCTCATATGTTTTGTTGACGAGCGCGCAAGCGATGCTGAGCGTCTTCTCCCATTCCCACTCTTCCATCCCCACCGGATTGGAAGCGCGGTGGATCGCACTGCGCACAATATCAAACGGGATTTTACGCCCATCAATGATACAGGGCAGCATTCGCTCGATCAGTCCCTTGACCACTTTGTCGTTGGCCTGCGGACCATAGGCGGCAAAGGCAATGTCGCGGGCAGCCGGCGCTCCGACGAACGAAACGGTACGATTCTCCGAATCTTTTCGATAACGATGCAGCCAGAAGCAGCTTTCATGCCAATATTGCAAGCGATTGAGGAAAAGTTCTTTGTTCATGTCGCGATAATAGACAATCGACATCCGTCCTTTCGTAGCTGCATCCAGGACCATAACGATGACTTCCGATTTATAATCGCCGTCATAACGGTAACCGTTAATCGCCATCCGGATCCGCTTCGCGAACTCCTTGTGCGTGCTATCCCCAATGCCTTGTGTTTCGTCCTCATGGTCATACAAGGTGAACGAATCGGCGAACGGATCGGGAACGTTCAGATTTTCGGTTCCCCATACAAGGAACACTTTGCCGTCAATCGTGAAAGACTGCTTGTCGATCAGCCATTTCAACGCATTGTGCGCTTTTTGCGACACATCGTACGCAACTGCGGCCGCCTCCCGGCTCGTGCGAAAACGTCCGCGAAACGTAAAACCTTTCGTATCGTTAGCGGAGATCAGCTTGGACTGATCCTTCAGGGATGCATGCTTGTCCGCATAAGGAAGCTCACGGCCGGAAACGTAACACAAATCGTAATCCGTCAGCTTCATTTCATAGTATTGAATAAAAGAATTTTGAACGGACATATCCCGCCATAACCGAGGTTCGACGTCACCTGGCACATGGACGGCAAATCGGACAAACGCCTCGCTCTGATCCGAAGCGCTCACCTTAAATATTGCCGGCCGTTTGCCGTACCGGTTTTCCAGTTCTTCCGTCCATTTATCCGCCAGCTTGCCCTGCCCGTCAAGCCACAGCACTTTATACTTAATGAGATCTTCCATCAACGTTCCTTTGCGAAGATACGTATATACGCTCTTCACTTTGGGATGCGCCGCAGGCGATTCGCACCAGTCCGACAGTTGAGCCATATAATCTTCGTATGGCGTACCTTTGGGTTCTTCGCAATACTTTGCAAAGTCGCCCGCCACGTACATCAGCTTGTCGAACAAAGGATGCGGAACCGAATTACTTGTCCGGCTGGCGGAAGCTTCGGTGCAAGGAATGATCGTGTTGGCCTCGTTCTTGTCCACTACACTGGCCGAAATAAAATGGCCCCGATCGTCCAAATGGACCTCGATATGCGCACTTTGCGTCGTATGGGAGACCGGGATCAGCGCATATTCACGATCTTTCCATTTTTTTCGAATTGACCGACGGCATGCGCATGATTCTCGTAGGTCTTGTTTAATTGCGCCAACCAAGTCATTCACGCCCCTCCATCCGCAAATAGTTCTTGATACATGGCGTCTACCGGTTGGATATTGGAGGTATCGAACGGCTTTATCGTTCCCTCTCCGGTCTTGCGAATGAGCGTGCAATCTTCGGGACGGATAAAGCGAATGATGCCGTATTCCATCTTGGCTCTCCACAAGCGGGTCTCCCGCTCCTGCCTTCCGGTTTCGTCGGGGTAGTTGATGCCGTGGACCATGATACCGAAATCGATTTCCGGCGTTTGGTCATAAAAGCCCGCTCCTTCGCCAAACACGCACGGTTCGACATATCCCTGGCATTCGCGCGTTCCCAGAAAAATATCCCGTCGCCCGCCTGCTTGTAACGCTCTTTTGCTGATGTTATGGTGCTTATGCTCGTTCCGGTCGTGTACCAAATCTTCGCGGTGCGGATTAAACTCGAAATGGGCCCGTACCTGGTACCTTACATCTTTGAGATACGTATAGTAGGCCAATGTATTTCCACCGTTGTACTTGATCGGACGAATGCCTTTGGACTCGGTCTGAATGGGATTCATAACGCGGACTTCATCGATATACCAAATTAGTGTTGGTTTCCAGTAGATTGATTCGACAATGCCCTTCAATGCCTGATAGGTCGGAATTTGATAGGAAAACTTCTCGCCCCCGATTTTCGTTAACGGATCGGTAAAGAGCGCATAATTGCCATACACCTCAAATTCGATCTGGTTTCGCATTTTTCACCACCTTCTTATCAATCGGAAATCCGCTGCTATATGACGGCTGTCTCCCACTCGCCTTCGCCATCCGTTTCGACACCTGCCAGATCGGAATATGCGGCTTTGCGCAGAGCCAACACGTGGCCATTCAGCAACGGATAAACATCCTCATTCCGGATCAGCTTGCGCATCTCGTGATCATAGATGTTGACCACATATTTCTGAGCCTTGCGCAACAAATCGCCAAGCTTTCGGCTGTCTAATTCTCCGTTCAAATCCAGAATCAGCGATTCCGCTTCCTCGTTGTAAGGAACCAATACCGAGGCTGCCGCGTTGCCGATCGCTTCGAAATACCGTTCCGCCGTTGCGAACGACGAGCGGCTTAATATTTCCGGGGCGCGTCCATGTTTGTTCTTGTATGCCTCATAGTACATTTTGTTGGCGCTAAGCAGATCAAACATTTTATAATCCAGTTGGGGGATCGGGTAGTCCATTTCCTCTTTCATTTGATGAAAGAAATACCGGAAGTAGGCGTTCATCGCCGCTGCAGATAATAATTCATGACCGAAGCGTTCCGGACTTTGACGAAACTCGTACAGCAGCCGCTCCGTTATCTGGGCTCCGGTCTTCATCTCCGGCAGCCGCGTCAACACTTCATCGGCGGATTTCACGATATAAACTTTGCGGATCGCGTCTTTGCCATGACGGTTGCACCGCCCCGCCGCCTGTGCGATGGAGTCCAGACCGGCGAGCGACCGGATTACACATTCAAAGCTGATATCGACCCCCGCTTCAATCAACTGCGTACTAACGCAGACAACCCGTTCCTCGGCTTCAAGCGCCGCTATCATTTCTGCCAATACATTTTTGCGGTGCGCTGCGCACATATTCGTGCTTAAATGGAACAGCCTCGTGCCGCTTTCACCGGTTCTCGGATCCTTCGCAAGCCGGTCAAACAATTTCCGTACCGCCGTTTTGGTATTGAGGATGACGAGGACGCTGCGAACCTCTTCCAGTCGCTCCCCGACAAATTCGGCCAATCGTTCGGCCCCCCACCCTTCCGGCTCGGTCCGGTCTTCGATTTCCACCCGCTTGAAACGTTGTGCGACTTTGTCCAGACTGCCGATCATCTCAGGCCGTTCGGACAACCGAAGATGATGTTTGACGTAATCGAGAGCCGGCTGCGTGGCCGTACAAAGCACGACACTGGACCGGCCGAAAAATGCAGGAAGTTGAGCGCCGCGTTGAACAAGGAAATACACTTGAGCGGTACGGATTGCACTTCGTCGAAGATCAACACGGAATTGACCAAACGATGCATTCTGCGGATATTTCGCGTTCCTTTGGCGTAAAACGTGTTCAGAAACTGCACCATCGTCGTAAAAATAATCGGCCGGTCCCAATTGTCTCTGGCCAGCCGGATTTTTTCTTACGAACGTCGTAATCTTCCGTCTCCTCCCCGATCTCCTCCACAACATTGGAATGATGCTCCAATATCAGATCGTGCTCCTGCAAAATATCCCGTATCTCGGCTGCGTTCTGCTCGATGATCGTCGTGTACGGAACGATGTATACGATTCTTTCTTTCCCGGTGGCGATTGCGTGCTTGATGGCATAACGGAGGCTTGCCAGCGTTTTGCCTCCTCCCGTTGGAATCGACAATGTATAGATTCCGGATGGCCGTTCCAACGCAAAAGCTTCGCACTGATCGGACATTTCCCGTCTTAGCCGGTTGATCGGATGACTGGCGTTCCGATCACGGTCAAATCCCCTAATTTTCTTCATCAATAAATCGTAGCAACGGTTGAAAAACGCTGCACTGTTGAACGGCGCCTCCGGGGCTTCATCCTCTTCGAATTGTCTTGTATTGGTCCGATCGGCGTCGATCAAACAACTGAATATGTATTTCATGACGAGCGAGAAAACGATCGGGGGAAGCGCATGTTTTGAATCCGCTCCAAAACCTCCGCCAATTCCTTCTTGGCCTCAGCAAAGTATTGTTCGAACTCGGCATCGCCGACGCTTCGGAGAAAAACGGCTTTGGCCTGCTCGTAGTCCGGTAACTCTTTGTTGGCGACTCTGTCGAGAAATGGCGACGATGATTGCGGATCCAAAAATCCCGCAGGCCTTGATGATGAGAAATGATGCTGTTGGCAACACATTCCGCCGTTAATTTGTCTAATGATGTCTTTGCTCCCCGGTGGAACCGGTCGTACAATAATTTGCCCCCCGCCGTCGAATGATCGACCGAACCTCTGCGCGGAGGATTGTCCGGGTTTGCCGCCGCCTCTTCAATATACGATTTGAATGACAGGGTATTTTTCCCCATATCATGAAGCCACCCGGAGAGTCCGGCCAGATACCGGAGACCGATCTTGCTGCCGGAATCCTCGCAAGCTTGCTTTACCTCAATCGAATGTTCGGTTGTCGTCTGAATTTTCCCGTCCTTTTCACGGATGTGGGCAATGTAGTCCATAGCACCTCCGAAAACAAGGTCTTTAAGACTAATTTTTATAAGGGACATCGTTTAAAAATGAGACTATTGATTTACATGTACGACATTGTTAGGTTTTTTCCTCCCAAATCTATCATATTTTTTGGAAATCTTTATATTTTTACTTCATCATGTGGGATCACTTGAGCGGAAGGGGAGCCTGGATTTTAATCCATACTACCATATGGGGACATTGGAAACGGTCGTCAAGTTAGTGGTTGAGCTTTATCGCTCCCGCGTAGGGAGCGATGGTAAAAATTGTTGTCGAGAATCTCTGCGGCCAGCGCTTTCCCATCCATCTTAATTTCGTCGTCCGAAAATGCGGCGGATCGTGATGTGGACCTCTGTGATTATAAGGCTCTTTGCCATAAGTTGCGTAAGCATGTCATTGATTTGAGCGGCATTTTTGTTCTCATCCACACTCTCATACAGCTGCAGCAAGCCCCATCGCGCAATATTGGCGCTGTACTCAAAACCGGTCATCAAGCTGCCGTCGCCAATGATAAAGTCGGCGAGTGACTCATTGACATTGCGAAGCGTTAACCGGCCAAAATCGTCGGTTTCAATCCACGCTCCCGCATGGGGAGCGACGACGTCTTTTGCCGGCCTCTTTGACGAGGTGTCGCTGTTTCAATCCACGCTCCCGCATGGGTAGCGACCATCACAATGGCACTGATAAACTTGCCGCTGATCGGTTTCAATCCACGCTCCCTCATGGGGAGCGACCTCGCGCTGACTTCCCGTTTCT
>NZ_BOVJ01000153.1 GCF_018403665.1 Paenibacillus cisolokensis | reverse complement strand
CAAAGAGCGGTTACTTTTCCTAAGACAAAAAAAGAGGGGACAATCCCCAGGTCATTCAAGACCTTTGGGGATCGTCCCTTGTTTTTTCTATTGACAACGTTCCGCCTTCGGTTGTAAGATGCATCCAATGGATTAATTCCTATTTTACTCATCGGAATTCAATTATATGGAGCATGGGGAGGAACATCATATGAGTGGGAATGTGAAAAACGCCGGACCGCTTGGGCAAAACCGTTCATCGCCTTGTCCGTCGGCGCCGCGCTGCTGGCTTCGCCTGGTCTCGCCGTGCCGGCGGCGGCTGCAGCCGCGACCTCGGCCTATGAGAATGCGGCGGATTACAGCCTGTTTCTGGAAGAGAAATACGCCATCGATTATCAAGGCGTTGCGACGAAAGGACAATATTTGGAGTCCGTCGCCGACGTGCTTGGCGCCCGGCATTCGGGGGCGGAGGTGGCATTCCGCGATCTGAACGCCGACGACGACGTCTATCCGGCTGCCGCCGCGCTCTATGAACAGGGCGTCCTGACGGCCGATACAGTAGGCGCGGAGAAGAAGCTGACGCCCGCCGCAGCTGTCTTCGTCGCTGTCAAGGCTGCCGGCCTGCAGGAACTGGCGAATACATATCCGCAGGAGAAGATTGACCGGGCTCTTGCCAAGCTGAAGCGCAAATCCGCGGCGCTGACGCCGCAAGCGGCGAAAGAGCTTGCCGCCGCCGCCGATACCGGCCTTCTTCCCGCGGAATATTACGGTGAATTTTACGCGGGCGCCGGCCAGCCTGCCTCTCCCGAGCTGATCGAGACGCTGCTCGGCAAAATTTTAACCTTCAACGGCAAGTACAAACGTTATATCGGATACGTCAGCGACCATGACATTGTAGCGAAACTGACCGCCGCCTATGCCTCATCCGGTCTGATTGCCGCTCCCGAACTGCGCGATGCGGCCGACGCCGCGCTGAGACAAAATTTGGTGACCGGATACAACCTGAAGGATTCGCGGTTCGACCCCAACTTCGTACAGTCGCTCTCGCTCACCTACAGCCATGACAATTTGAAGCATGCGATTCAGCTGATCGGACTGCTGCGAAGCGAACATATCGACGCCAAAGTGCAGTTCGAGCCGAAAACGTCCGCCTTCATCTATCTCAAGGAATGGGGAGAGCCGCAGGAAACGGAAGATTACCGAGTCGTACAGATCGAAAACGGCAATTATATCGCATACGCCAAGGAATACGACATCAGCTTCGAGTTCGAGCGGGCGGCCGACAAAGAGAAATTCGACGCGATCGTAACGGCCTACGCGAAAAAGGACAGCGACGACGAGCCGAACCTGCTTGCCGGCTCGTGGTGGCAACCGCTCTATTATTCGCTGACCGAGCTGGATAACTACGAAGTGATCACGAACAACAAATTTTCCGACGGCCGCTATTATGTCCAGTCGTTCTCGCTGAACGACGATGCCGCCGCCGTCGCGGAAGGCTTCCGGCGGCTGGCTCCCGACGCCAAAGCGGAGTCGTACCGGTTCTGGGTCGACAAGCCGTTCTTCCGTTACTTGAACGGAGAGTCGGAATAAGGGTAAGCCGTTATTCCCGCAAGTACACTCTGGGCACGCGGGCGGCAATCATGAGCAGCACCTGCTGCGGAATCGTGCCGATATGGCGGGCGAGATCGTCCAGGGTGACGGCCTCGTCCCGCTGTCGGCCGATCAACGTCGCTTTCGTGCCGACCGGGTAGTGCCGGGGCAGCCGGATCATCAGCTGATCCATGCAGATGTTGCCGACAATGGGAGCCCGCTCGCCGTCAACGAGCAGCTCCAGCCCCGCGTAGCCGCGGAAGCAGCCGTCCCCGTAGCCGAGCGGAACGGTCGCGATCCACTCGTCGTCCTGCGCCGTATACGAGCGATCGTATCCGATGCATTCGCCGGCGGCAACGCGCTTGACATGGATGATCGTCGTATGCAGGGACAGCGTCGGCAGTAGCGGAACGCCGTGCCTTCCCCTTACCTCTTCATCGCATGTATGAATGCCGAAGATGGAAGCGCCGACCCGCACCATGTCCATCGCATAGACCGGATCGCGCAGAGCCGCCGCGCTGTTGGCGCAATGGGCGGTTACATCGCGGAAGCCGGCTTCGTCCAGCCAACCCCTCATCTCCGCAAACCTTGCCAGCTGCTTCTCGCAATAGCCGGTGTCCGCCTGATTCGCCGTTGCGAGATGGGTGTACACCCCTTTCACGTCGATGCCGCCGGCCGCAAGCAAAGGCAGCATTTCCTCGAACTCGCGCTTCGTACGGATGCCGATACGTCCCATGCCGGTGTCCATCTTGATATGAACGGGCAGCGGTTTCGGCGACGTCCGGCTCTCCCGCATGTCGCGCAGCCATTCCGCTTGAAAGACGGGAACCGCAATTTGATGCTCGGCGGCGATATCCGCTTCCCGCGGCGCAATCGGACCGAGCGTCAAGATCGGGACATCGATGCCGTTTTGACGCAGACGGACGGCTTCGTCCAGCCGGCTGACCGCGAGTTCGTCCGCTCCCGCCCGGATCGCTGCGGCCGCTGCTTGAACCGCTCCGTGGCCGTAACCGTCCGCCTTGACGACCGCCATCATTTTGCATCCTGCGGGCAAGCGGCTGCGGATCGTCCGAACGTTCCGCTCAATCCGGTCCAGATGAATTTCCGCCCATGTCTGATAGGAAAGCTCGACGCCTTTCGATCTATTTTCCACGGTTTTCACGGTTTTCACGGCTTTCACGGCGCCCCCAGCTCCTCCCGAAGCGTCTCGATCGGCTGCTCCAGCTGCAGCGAGCGCGACCCTTTGATCAGCACGATGCAATCGTCCGAGACCGCCTCCTTCAATTGCGAAACCAGCTGCGCGTGATCGAGACAGACCGTGACCCGATCCTCCGGAAAATGCTTTCTTGCCTCTTCGGCGATGAGACGGGACATCGAACCGACGGTGAACAGCCGGTCGATCCGCGAAGGATCGATCTCGGCGCCGATTTCCCGATGGAACGCTTCCGTTTCTTCCCCCAGCTCGACCATATCCCCGAGCACGACGATTTTGCGTTTATGCGCCGGCATGGCATAAAGCGTGTCAAGCGCGGCCCGGACGCTGGTCGGATTGGACTTGTAGACGTCGTTAATGACCGTGAAGCCGCCGATCCGGATCGGCTCGTTGCGCATGCCTGTCGCTTCGACATGACGCAAAGCCCGCCTGATGTTGTCATAAGAGACGCCAAAGTGACGGGCCGCGGCGATCGCCGCCAGCGCGTTGATCATCTGATGCTTGCCCAGCAGATTCAAATACAGCTCCGGACATGCCGGATCGGATATCGTAAAGGCGATGCCGCGCTCGTCGGGCGTATAGGCAAGGGGATGCCAATCATGCTTTTCCGATTGGCCGAACGACACCATCCGGCAGGCGACATTTTTATACGCCAGTCGCTCGAGGAGCAGCGGGTTGTCCGCATTGTAGACGAACAGCCCGTCCGGCTTCAAACTTCCGGCGATTTCCAGCTTCGCCTCCGCAATATCCTCCCGCGTCGGCAAATCGCCCAGATGCACTTCGCTCACGCTCGTAATGATGGCGACGTCGGGCTGCGCCATCGCGGATAGCGCGGCAATCTCGCCGAGTCCGGACATGCCCATCTCCACGACGGCCATCTCGGTATCTTCGTCCAGCCGCAGCAAAGTAAGCGGAACGCCGAGGTGATTGTTCAGGTTGCCGATCGTCTTCTGCGTCCGGTATGTCGTGCCGAGTATGGCGGCGAGAATGTCTTTGGTCGACGTCTTGCCGTTGCTGCCGGTAATGCCGATCACTTTCGTCTTGAGCTGGCTCCGGTACGCTTGCGCCAAACGTCCGAGCGCTTTCACCGTATCGTCGACGTACAGCAGCGGCAGATGGGCGGGCGGATCGGGCTCGTCCTTCTGCCAGAGCGCTGCGGCCGCTCCTTTCCGGAACGCTTCGGCCGCATATTCGTGACCGTTGAAGCGCGGGCCCTGAATCGGGACGAACAGATTGTCCCGCAGGATGCTGCGGGTATCGATCGACACGCCCTTTACGACAGTCCGGCCGGCATCCCCGGCCGGCGCTTCCGCGCCGATCATGCCGGCGATCTGTTCGATTGTCCGTTCCATCATACGTCTTCCCTCCCATAGCGGATTTTGCGCTTCTGTTCATGCCGTTCGAGCGCCAGCCCGATCAGCTTGTCGATCAGTTCGGCATAGGTCGTGCCGTCGGTTTTCTCCCACAGCGCCGGAAACATGCTGATCGGCGTAAATCCCGGCAGCGTGTTGACTTCGTTCAAATAGATCTCCCCTTGATCCGTCACGAAAAAGTCGATCCGCATAAGCCCGCTGCCGTCAAGGAGCCGGTACGCTTGCAGCGCGTATTCGCGCAGTTGCTCGCGGAGACTACCGGCCAATTGCGCCGGTATGCGCTGTACCAGGTTTCCGGCCTCATATTTTTTGTAATAATCGAAGAAGCCGGGTTCTCTTGCAAACTCGCCTGCAACCGAGCAGATCGGCCGATCGTTGCCGAGAACGGCCAGTTGCACCTCCCGTCCGGCCGCTTCCTTCTCGATGATGATTTTCCGGTCATAACGGAAGGCGTGGCCGATCGCCAGCAGCAGCTCGTCCCGATCGGCGCAGCGGCGGATGCCGATGCTCGAGCCGAGGTTCGCCGGCTTGACGTAGCAAGGATAGCCGATCGTACGTTCCAGCGCATCGCAGCATGCCGTTTCCCGCTGCTCCCATTCATGGCGGAGCAATTGCTCATATTCGACTTGCGGGATGCCCGCTCCGGTGAAAATCCGTTTCATCATCACTTTGTCCATGCCCGCAGCCGACGCCAGGACGCCGTTGCCTACATAAGGGACATCGGCGAGCTCCAGCATTCCCTGCAGCGTACCGTCTTCCCCGCAAGTGCCGTGAATGACCGGGAACACAAGATGCGGCCCGTTTTCGGCAAGACGCCGGGTCAACCAGTTCCCCATGGAAGCCGCGGCATTGCCGTCGGCCGGTCCCGCTTCCGTTTCCAGCTCGGCTGTGCTTGCCAGCGCGTGGTCGAGCCGCGGAAGCATGCGCCATATCCCATGTCTCGTAATGTAGACCGGGTAAACGTTGTATTTTCGCTTGTCCATTCGGTTCAGCACATTGAGCGCCGTCTTAAGCGACACTTCATGTTCGGCGGATTTCCCGCCGTAGACGACATGCACATTCAATATCTCGTTCATCGCCAATCCCTTGCTTTCCATTCCATATTTTGTTCGACCTCTGTCCAATATGGTGAAGGGAAAAAGTTAATTGCGAGATAAAAAAAGCTGAAGAAAATCATAGAAAAGGTTAATAAAAAAGAAAGAAACGCGGCTAACCGCATACGGTTAAGCCGCGTGACGACGCGCATTTTCCGGTTAATCGGACAGGCTGTCCGATTCCGCCGCTATTTTCCGTTTCAGCCTCCCCGGCCGGATAAGCAGGATGTACAGCTCGGCAAGAGCAAGCGGCGCAAATGCTTGAGCGAAAAGCTTCTGGGGCAACAGAACGAACGCCGCCGGCAGCCAAAGCAGGACGCTAGCCGCCACCATCGCGGCGCGATCGACGGCCAGCAGCGAACGAATCCGATCGGCGGCGGGCAGCGGGTAAACATGCCGCCAGACGGTATGGCGGTGCACCAGGGGCAAAGTGCCGGCCTGCATGCCGATCATCCCGGCAAAGGCCAAATATACGGCCGCCGCCAACCAGCCGCCGAGCCATTCGCCGCTTCCGAACACGACAATGGCTGACGCCCCCACAAGAACGAGGCGAATGACGATTCCTCCGATTTCCGTACGAATGAACGTATGCGCGTAAAGATAAACGAAGGCGGTGTCCGGACGGTAGGGCACCCGTTTCGTGATCCAGGACAGGTAACGTCTCGGCGCTGCCGGCGAATCTAACGTCGGAACGTCGATGAACATGCTGAAAAAAGCGTAGTATCTCCGTATCGTCCGCCTTTCCTCGGCAATGAGCCGTTCCCACGGAAAGCGAAACCGCTGCGCCAGCTTGACGGCCAGCATGCCCGTTGCGCAGGCCAAAGCCGCAAACAGCCACGCTTTCCAGGGCTTCTGCACGAGAAAAAGGGCAATGGCCGCCGCCGTCAAAGCCCAGCGCAGCAGGCGGCTGACGCGGCGGGCGGCCGGCCACGCCATCCGCCGCTCCTGCCAGGCGACCGCCGCATTCGCCGCTTTCATCGCCAGCAGCGCCGCGGCAAGCGTCCAGACTCCGCTCATGCCCGGGCCATGGCGATAAATCGGCCAGTACAGCGCGAGTCCGATTAGCGCAAGCAGCGCGCCGGGGATCAGGTTATAGATCGCGGATTTCGCTATATATTCGCCCATTTCCGCTTCCCGCCTGGAAAGAAAGACGATGTCGGGCGGCCGCAGCCACGTGCGTAAAGGGCTCCAGCTGACGAGCGGCGTGAACAGGACAACGCCGACCGTCGCGAACGGGAAATCCGCCGGCACTTGCTCCAGAAGCTGCATATAACCGATAGAAGCGACGATGAGAAGCAGGACGAACACGGCGGGAAAACCGCTCATCGACATATACCGGAAATACGGCCGTGTTTCGCGCGCGAATGCGACGAATCGGGCGTTCCATATCGCCGCAAGCGACCGTTTCATCGGGATGCCCCTTCCGTCACCAGCTTGAAGAACGCGTCCTCCAGCGAAGCCCCGCGCATGCCCGCCGCTTCCTGAATATCATTCAATCCCCCTTGCGCCGCAATTCGGCCGTGATGCAGCACGACATACCGGTCGCAGTACGCCTCCACGGTCGACAAAATATGGGAACTCATCAAAATCGCCGCTCCCCGCCTTTTCACTTCGACGAGGCGCTCGAGCAGCGAGCGAATGCCGAGCGGGTCCAGACCGAGGAACGGTTCATCGATAATATACAGCGCCGGCTCCGCCAGAAGCGCATTCATAATCATGACCTTCTGTTTCATGCCCTTCGACAGATGGGAAGCGAACGCTCCCCGCTTCGCCTCCATCTGGAACTGCCCGATCAGCTCGGCGCTTCTCGCCTCGTAATCGCGTTCGCCGATACCGTAAGCCATTCCGGTCAGCCTGAGATGCTCCTCCACCGTCAGTTCATCGAACAGCACCGGCGTTTCCGGCACATACGCAAAGGCGGCGCGATACGACTCGGGCTGCTCGTCCAGCGTACGTCCCTTGACCTTGATCGAGCCTTTATGCGGCCTCATAAGGCCGAGAATATGCTTGATAGTCGTACTTTTGCCGGCGCCGTTCAGCCCGATCAGACCGATCATTTCACCCGCATTGACCCGAAACGATATGTCGTGCAGGACCGGACGCCGCGGGCTGTATCCGCCTGTCAAATGTTCGATGTCCAATACCGGCTCCGTCACGATCGTCACCCCGCTTTTACCATTTGCTTTCGTCTGCGTTTGTTGCGATCCTTCGCCGTCCGTCTAGCTTTCGCCCTGGCGCTTCGATTTCAGCCATCGAGGCGCGCCTTTGTCTTTGCGATCGCGATCGCGCTTGCGCTTCTGCTTCTCCTTCGCCTTCGACGGCGCGGCGGACTTCGGAACCGTTCCGGCACGCGCGTTCCCGGCCGGCTTCGGCCCGACCGCGCCTCCACGCGCTTCCCCGGCCGGCTTCCGAACCGCGCCTCCGCGCGCTTCCCCGGCCGCCCCGCCCCACCTCGACCCGCGCACCTCGGGATCGTTCGGCTTCCACAGCCTGCCTTTATAGATCACCCGTTCCTCCAGCCCGATTCCGAGCTGCTTGCCGAACTTGTCCATAATGAACCGCTCCTGCGGCGTAATGACCGTTACGACCGTTCCCGGTTTCCCCATTCGTCCGGTACGGCCGGCCCGGTGTATATATCGGTCGGCATCGAGCGCCGGATCGATCTGCACGACGAGCGGCAGCCCTTCGATATCGAGTCCGCGGGCGGCGACGTCCGTGGCAAGCAGCAGGCGGCAGCGGCCGGACCGAAAACGTTCCAGCGTCGCCGCCCGCTTCTGCTTGTCCGCGTCGCCGTACAGTGTTTCGACTGTAAACCCTTCGAATCTGAGCTTCGCTTCCCAATTGGCGATCTCGTTGGTGTTGTTGAGAAACAGCAGCGCCGAGGACGGCCGCAGCGCATGGAGCAAGCGGCGAACCGTATCAGGCTTGTCGCGTTTGTCGCTTATGACATACCAGTGATCGACGCCGGCCGCCACCCGCTGCTTGGGATCGATATCGATCCGCACAGGGTCGTTCATCCATTGTCTTTCCACCTCGGCCATCGGACCAGGAAGCGTCGCCGAGAAGAAAGCGATCTGCCGATCCCGCAGCATCGCGCCGAACAGCGCTTCGACTTCCTTCGGCGATCCGAGCGCGAATACCTGATCGGCTTCGTCTACGACGACCGCCCGCACTTCGTGCAGCTTCAGCTTCCGAATCGTCACCAGTTCGTACAATCTGCCGGGAGTGCCGACAACCAGTTGCGGATGCGTCTTCAACCGCTCCACCTGGCGGCTCAACGAAGCCCCGCCGATAAGCGGCAGCGCGCGAATGCCGAGCGGCTTTCCGTACCGTTCCGCCACGCGTACGATCTGCATCGCCAGCTCCTGCGTAGGCGATATGACGACGGCCTGCGGTACGGGACGGGCCGGATCGATCTTCTCCAGCAAGGGAAGCAGATACGCCAGCGTTTTACCCGTTCCCGTTCCTGAACGCGCCGTCACATCGCGGCCTGCCAGCAGCGGCGGCAGCGCTTCGCGCTGAACGGGCGTCGGCTCGCCGAGTCCCTCTTCTTCCAGCTGCTGTGCCAATCGCTGCCGAATCCCCAGTTTCATCCATTCACCTGACATAATATCCCTCAATTCTCGTTGCCGTATCGTTCTAATCCTGGACTGCTGCTTGGACTGCTACTTTCGGTTCAACCATCGTCCCGCCAACCGGTCGGCCAGACGCGGAAACAGCTGATACAGCCTGATGCCCGCAGCCGCTATCCCCGGCAAGTCCTTTTCGGCCTTGCGGCGCTCGATCACGCGTACGATCTCGTCCGCGACCCGCTCCGGCGTCATCATCAGCCAGCGCACATTGTTCACGTATTGGCCGCCGGGATCGGCCTGCTCGAAGAAAGGCGTATCGATCGGTCCCGGATTGACAGCCGATACCGCAATACCGCTGCCCCGAAGCTCCATGCGCAGCGCATTGGTCAGTCCGAGAACCGCATGCTTGGAGGCGCTGTAGCCGGTCGATTTGGGCGTGGCGATCTTGCCCGCCATCGAGGCCACGTTCACGATATGCCCTTCCCCGCGGGCCGTCATGTAGGGCAGAACCGCCTTCGTGCAGCGCACGACGCCCATATAATTCGTGTCCATCATCTCTTCGAAATGGCGCAGCGGCGCGTCCGCGAACGGCTCGAACCGGCCGAAGCCCGCATTGTTGAGCAGAACGTCGATCCGGCCGTATCGCGCGATGACCCGACCGACCGTTTCCTCCACCTGCGCCTGATTTGTAACGTCCAGTATGTAAAAGGCGCAGTCATTCCCGATCTCCTTGACGACCTGCTCGAGGCGGCCGGCATTTCGTCCGGTCAGCACCGGCACCGCTCCCTTGCGGGCCAGACGCCTCGCCGTCTCGGCGCCGATGCCGCTGGAAGCGCCTGTAATGAGCACGATTTTTCCTTTCAACATCGCCATCACCTGTTCCAAGTGTACTTCAAAACGGTTTTCCGCGCAAAAAAAAAGAGGCCTCCCGGTGGAGAAGCCGCTTTTCTGTCAAGACGCGATCAGAACTTGAATATCGAGCTCGCCGATGCCCTCCATGATCAGCGGAACGGTCATCGCTTTTTGATGCCGGAATGCCGTCGATTGGGCGGCGCTCAGCACTTGCGGAGGCGTAATATCGACCTCGACGCCCTGGTTGTACAGGATGGTGCTGGCATTTCCGCCAATCATGTTTCCAAGCTCCGAAATGGCGCTTCTTCCGATTTCGTCCAGTTCGGAAACGGCGAATCCGCCCATCATGGCGGATACGATGCGCAGCGCCACTTCTTTGTTCAAACCGAGCATAATATCGCCGTTCAATTGTCCGTTCAAGCCGATATGAACCCAGATATCATTTTCGACATATAAAATATCTTTCAAGCCCAATTTGCCTGTGGCCGGCCTGATGCGCACGATCTGTTCGATGACGATTTTGGCAGACTCGAGAAACGGATTGATGTACTCGGCTTTCACAAGATTCTCCCCTTATGTCCGGTTTCACATATTGTCTGCCCCAATTATAACGGATGGTTTAGGACAAGTATACTAATCGAAACAGGATTGATTCTTTAGAACTAATTCTTTAATAGAACTAATATGATTCTAAAGTCCCTGTCTTGCAATAGTAAAAATCGTCCGGATGATCGGCAGAGCCGGCACAGGTCCGCAGCCTAAATCGCTTCCTCCTTCCCCTCACGCCGAAAGCGGATGCGGATGAGCCGCAGACGGTCGTACATGATGTCCAGCGGTTTGCCTGCCGCGCCTTCTTCGCCGTAAACCCGATGCAGTACCGGCTTCAAGTAACGGTCGCCGATCGAACCGAGCGCTTCCCATACTTGCCGCTGCTCTTCTTCCGGCATGCCGGCCAGTTCCCGGGCGACAAGCGGCTCCAGGTCATAGCCCTCGCGCTCCAGCTGCTCGATTCGCTCCATCAGCTCGCGGCGCGGAATATCAAGCTTCGCCGCCAGCTCGTCCAGCGTGCTTCCTTCCCGTATTCCTTCCAATATCAGCCGTTTCTCCTGGTGGCGGTCCATCTGCTGCTTGAATTTGCTCTGCTTCTGCCTGTACCGCCATGCCGAGAGCGTGTCGGCGTCGATCTCGTCCGCCACCCAGTCGAGCGGGAACGGCTTCCGCTGTTCGTATTTGACCGTCAGCTTCAGCACCTCCGCGCCGTATGCGGATTGCTTCGCCTCTCCCCAGCCGGGAATTTGCATCAGTTCTTCCGCCGTATGGGGCACGAAGGCGCTGATCATCCACAACATCCGGTTATTGGCGATGAGATAGGCGGATTTCTTCCCGGCGGCCGCTTTGGCCCGCCGCCATTCCCGAAGCTCGTCGAACAACTCCTTGTCCGCATGCATCTCCCCATAGCACTGCAGCAGACTGACTTTGTTTCCGGCATAGGCGCGCCGTTCGTCCAGCATGCCGTCAATGACGGGTGTATAGCCTTGCACCATGCGTCCGGCCACGCCATGCCGGAAGGCCATGAGCATTTCTTCCCACGACGGGCCTTCGTACCAGGTTTCAACCGGCTTCTGCTGCATGTCCTCTTCCTCCGTCCATTGAACGGACCATATCCCTTCCCGTTCGCAGATGGACAGATACGCACAGCGGACCCGGCTGTCCCCGAGCTGTCTCTCAAACGTATTCAAAAACACGAAATTCATTCGCAAAGCACCTCCGGTGCGATTATTCCGAATGTCGAACGCAAAAAAGCACCCCTTCTGCAAAACAGCAAAAGAGGTGCTTCCTCACGAACGAATATTCGGTTAATTCCATGCTATCACGATCGCCGCTTTATGGCAAGTGTATTCTTGTGTATAATAAAGCGAAAACGACGATGCGGAGGTCTGGCCATGATACTGCCCGATTATGATTTTATGTCCGACAGCACGGAGGAGACGTCTACCCGATTCGTTACCTTTATCGGGCCCAGTCTGAAGCGGTTCGACCTGGCGATCACGACGACAAACCGGTTTTACGGCAAAAAGCTGGTGACCGATCTGCAGGCCGGCAAGACGGCGATCATCGGTCCCGACGATCTCGAAGAAGAAGGATATTTGGAATATACGTTCAACCTGACCGAAGAAGAAGCGCAGGAATTATCGCAATTTTTGTATTTGGTGGTCGGAACGGTGAATTTTACCGATTAATCCGGGGAAGCTAACAGCGTAAACCGGCCCTTGCAAGGCCGGCATGACGTGGAGGTGTCCCATGGACGGTTTCAAAGATGAACACCGCAAGCGATATACCGATCTGTCCACGGTAGAGTCCCAGCGCAACGATCTGACGGCGGAGGAATTTCCGGAAGGGGCGTATGAGTCGCCGCTGCCGACCGAAACGCTCGGCAAAAGCAAACCGTGGCGGATCGATCAGCGGAGCGCCAATCCGTTCGGATACGAGAATCGCCAATTGCACGACGGCATGGAACGGCAGTATCCGGACGACGACTCCGCTCCGAAAACAGAGGAAGAGCCCTAACGGAACGAAAAAGACAACGCGAGACATCGGACAGCCCCGGCGTTGTCTTTTTCGTTTGTTTCCGATCATAACCATTTATACGATCAGCTTCGCCAATCCTCCGAATTCGAGCTCCTCGAACTTGCGTTCGACAGCGTTCCGGTCGACAGCCCAGAGACAATCGCGCAGCTCCAGCGATACCGGCACATTGCACCGGATCGTCGCCAATTTGCGCGACAGATGGAGCATGTCCAGGTCCGCTTCGATTTTGGCGCGCACCGATCCGGACAGCTCATGCAGCCGCTCCAGCAGCCCTTCCACCGACTCATACTGCCGGATCAGCTTGAGCGCCGTCTTCTCGCCGATCCCTCGAACGCCGGGATAATTGTCGCTGGCATCTCCCATCAGCGCCTTCACATCGATAATTTGCCGCGGCGTCAGCTGACGTTCCTCCATCAGCGTCTGCGGCGTATAGACCTTATAATTGCCCTGCCCCTTCATCATCAGGACGACGGCAATCCGGTCGTCGACGAGCTGCAGCAAATCCTGGTCGCCCGTCAGCACGAACACGTCAGCCGTCGGACAGTGGCGCCTCGCCAGCGTGCCGATGCAATCGTCCGCCTCGAACCCGGCATACTCGACATTCGGGACGCCGAAGCTTTCCACCACTTCCTTAACGAGATCGAATTGCGGCACTAGATCGATCGGCGCTTCCGGCCGGTTCATCTTATAATCCGCAAACTGCTCCGAACGGAACGTGCCGCCTCCCGTATCCCAGCAGCAGGCGACATGCGTCGGCCGAAACGTGCCGACCGCGTTCATGAAATATCGGACAAAGCCGTGCACCGCATTGACCGGCACCCCTGCGCTCGTCCGCCGTATGCCGCCGGCATAGGCGGTCGCGTAATAGGCGCGGAACAGAATGGCCATGCCGTCAACAAGCAACAGCCGGTTTGCGAACGGATCTTCCGGCTTCCCATCATTCATTGCTATTTCCCCTCTCCCCATCATGCGGCGCTATCGTGCGCGGTTGCGGATAAACGCTCCGATCCGGCGCGCGGCTTCCGCAAGCCGTTCCGGCTCCTCCACGAGCGCAATGCGAACGTAACCTTCTCCTTCCCGGCCGAAGGCGTCTCCCGGAATGACGGCTACGCCCGTCTCCTCCAGCATTTCCTTGGCGATGACCCGCGACGTCCGGCGGTCTCCGGTTTCTTCGCCGCGGAACGGCAGCGGCGCCCATACGAACATCGTCGCTTTCGGGGCGGGCACGTCCCAGCCTTCGGCTCTCAGCTGCCGCAAAAAGGCGTTTCTTCGCCGCTCGTAGATTTCCGAAACGCCCGGACGGCCGGCCTCCAGCGCCGCAATGCCTTCCTTCAGCGCGGCAATTCCGGCCTCCTGCACCGCTTCGAATACGCCGTAATCGATATTGGCCTTCAATTCCTTCAGCGCGCCGACCGCCTCCGCATTGCCGGCAAGAAAGCCGATGCGGCAGCCGGCCATGTTGAAGCTTTTGGACAGCGAATGAAATTCGACCGCAATGTCGGCCGCGCCGGGCACTTCCAAGATGCTCGGCGGCCGGTAGCCGTCGAAGCCCATTTCCGAATAGGCCAGATCGTGCACGATCAGCACGCCGTGCTTGCGCGCCAGCGCCGCCGCACGTTCGAAGAACGTGAGATCGGCCGTGGCGGCAACCGGATTCGCCGGAAAATTGAGCAGCATGAACTTGGCCTTCCGCCAGATGCTGCCTGGCACGGCGTCCAAATCCGGCAGGAAGCCGTTATCTGCCCGCAACGGCAAAAAATAAGGCGTAACGCCGGCCAGCGCGAGCGATGCCGCATAGATCGGATAGCCCGGATCGGGCACAAGCGCCACATCGCCGGGATCGGTTACCGCGAGCGCCAAATGGGCAAGGCCGTCCTGGGACCCCATCAGCGTCAGCAATTCGCGCTCCGGATCGACCGTTACGCCGAATCTTCGCCGCATCCATTCGGCAGCCTGCCGGCGAAAGGCAATGCTGCCTGCCGATGACGGATAGCCGTAAGCATCCGTCCGCAGCGCGGCTGCGGCAAGCGTCTCCCGGACCGAGTCCGTCGGCGGACGGTCCGGGCTGCCGATGCCAAGGTCGATCAAGTCGAGCCCCTTGCGCAAAGCTACCGCTTTCCAGCCCGCGACCTCGGCAAAATGGAGGAGCCGAGCTGCGGCAGACGGCCGGAGCGCCACCGGCCTTGCGCAGCGTCCTCGCCTGCGGACGAGTTAGTCAGCCGCTCGCTCATTTGCTCCACACCTTCGAGAACTCATCTTCCTTGAAGCCGACGGTTGCCCTAGCGCCGTCCGTTACGATCGGCCGTTTGACCAGCATGCCGTTGGAGGCGAGCAGCTTGAGCTGCTCCTGTTCCGTCATGCCGGGGAGCTTGTCCTTCAAGCCGAGCGATTTGTACACTTCTCCGGACGTATTGAACAGCTTTTTCACTTCCAGACCGCTCATGGCGGCTACCTTCCGCAGCTCCTCCGCCGTCGGCGGATCCTCGACGATATGCCGCAGCTCCAGTTGATGCCCCTGCTCCTGCAGCCATTTGACCGCTTTGCGGCAGGTGCCGCATTTCGGGTAATGAATAACTTGCAGTTTCATTCGTATCAGCACTCCTTACAAAATCTACGGCGAGTCGGCCGGCGAGTCGGCCGGTGCGTTGGCCGGCGCATCAGCCGGCGCGTCGGCCGGCACGTCGTTGGCTTGCCGCAACCGCGACTCAAGCGCAGCCAGCTCCGGCGGCAAGGGCGACGTCCATTCCATCCGCTCCCGTCTGACGGGATGGAGCAAGCCGAGCGTCTCCGCATGCAGCGCCTGGCGGCCGGCCGCTTCCTCCCATCCGGGAACTTTGCGTCCTTCTTCCGGTCCATACATTCCGTCCCCGATAAGCGGACAGCCGATATGCTTCATATGCACGCGAATTTGGTGCGTGCGCCCCGTCTCCAGCCGCAGTCTGACCATCGCCGCCAGCCCGCCGCCGAATATCTCCTCGGTCGCGTAATGCGTGACGGACGGGTAGCCCTCCGGAAGCACGGTTCGCACATGCGGCATGCCCGGCGTCCGTCCGATCGGCGCATCGACGGTGCCTGCCGGCGGATCCGGAACGCCGTATACGTAAGCGCGGTACACTTTGCGAATCGTGCCGTTCCGGTGCTGCTCCGACAATTGCTGGTGCACATACGGATTTTGGCGATCGCGATCAGCCCCGACGTATGCTCGTCCAGCCGGTTAACCGGACGGAAGCGGACGATCTCGCCGCGCTCCTGCCAATGATGGACGACGCCGCCCGCCAGCGTCCCGGTGTAATGGCCGTGCGTCGGATGAACGATAAGACCGGCCGGCTTGTCGACGACGAGCAGATCGGCATCTTCGTACACGATCGAAAGCGGCATCGGCTCCGGCAATATATCGTCCGAACTTTCCCGCGCCATCCGGATGCGGATGATGTCGCCCTCCTTGACGCGCGCTGTCGTGTAGACGCGGACGCCGTTCAGTGTAATGCCTTCGTCCGTCAGCTTCAGCTTCGACAGCAGCCTGCGGGACACGCCAAGCCGCCGTTCCAGCACGGTACGGACCGTCTTGCCCGCATCTTCGGCGGTTACGCTCACGGTCAACGGCTCGTAATAGCTTTCGCTTGTCATGGCTTCCTCTTGCGAAACACCTCCGCGCTGCGCGCATACTCGACGTCCGGGAACCCGAGGCGCGCGTTAGCGGCCCGTGCGGCCGCGAAGAAATAATCGGACAGCCGGTTCAGGTAGCGCCGCACTTCCGGATTGGAAGGATGCGCGGCCATCATCGTTACGACGCGCCGCTCCGCCCGGCGGCATACGGTCCGGCACACATGCAAGAGCGCCGATACGTCGCTCCCGCCGGGCAAAATGAAGCGCACGAGCTCCGGCGCCTCATCCGTGTATTGATCGATCCAGCCCTCCAGCTTGTCCACCGCCGCCGAGGACATCTTGCACGAAACCCCGTCCTTGTTCGCATAAGCGAGATCGGAGCCGCAATCGAACAGCTCGTGCTGAATGTCCGTCAGCTGCTGCGCCAGCTCCGGCAGCTTGTCCGCAGCGGCGGCGGCGGCCAGCCCTACAAATGCGTTCAATTCGTCGATCGTGCCGTACGCTTCCACCCGGAGGTCGTCCTTGGCGACGCGTCCGCCGATCAGCGACGTCTTCCCTTCGTCGCCCGCCCGCGTATAAATTTTCACGCTCACCCATCTCCTTCGCATGCGCGCCCGCAAGACCGGCGATCCGTCGCCGGCACGAACCGCAAGGCGCACAATCGTATCCCTGAAAGATCTGTACGTTCTCATTCTAACATAGAATTCGCCCGGTCCGCCGCCCGACCGCGCACTTTGCCCGTATCCCCGTTATGAGCGGCGATCTCGGGTCCGGTTCGCAGCTCAAGCAAAAACGACTTCTTCGTCTCTGTCTGGGGACGATACTGTTTCGCGATGGCGGCCAGAGCTCTATTCGCCCTCGCCACCCGGCGACTCATTGCGACCACCAGGTCCTTATTCGCTCTCGCCACCCGGTGACTCATTGCGACCTCCAGGTCCTTATTCGCTCTCGCCACCC
>NZ_BOVJ01000152.1 GCF_018403665.1 Paenibacillus cisolokensis | reverse complement strand
TAGACTCCCATGCCGCTGACACGGCACCATCAGATGATGAAAATAATCAGGTTCCCACGGTATAATAATCTTGCGGCTGGCGAAGCGAGGTCGTCGTAACCTGGTGCCTCGAGCCCGATTCTTAGACAGACCCCGACGACCCGGTGCACTACAGATTGTGGCTCCCTTAAGGGAAGCACGCGGGATAGAATGACATGTGATGGTCGTTGCACCAGCCTTTGCAGATTCATGCCGCAAGGAGTGTTTGAGTTATGGACGTCGTTTATTCACACGTCTGTGGCCTCGACGTTCACAAGAAGAACGTGGTGGCCTGCATCATCACCCCAGATCATAAAGAGATCCGTACGTTCTCCACGATGACCGAAGATTTGCTTGCCCTCATTGATTGGATCAAATCTCATGGCTGTACGCATGTCGCCATGGAGAGCACGGGTTCGTTTTGGAAACCGATCTACAATCTGTTGGAGATGGAACAAATTGAAACTCTTGTTGTCAATGCCAAGCACATGAAAAATGTGCCCGGACGAAAAACCGATGTCAAAGATGCGGAATGGATCGCTGGCTTATTACGCCACGGTTTGCTCAAGGGCAGCTACATTCCCAATCGGGAGCAACGCGAACTGCGCGAATTGATCCGCTACCGCCGCAGTCTCATTGACGAACGCGCCCGAGAGGTTCAGCGCATTCAAAAGTGCTGGAGGGCGCCAACATCAAATTGTCTTCCGTTGCTTCCGATGTCCTGGGCAAATCAGGACGACTCATGATCGAAGCGATGATCGAAGGCGAAACAGATGCGGCACTACTCTCCGAACTGGCGCAGCGAAAGCTGAAAAACAAAAAAGCGGATCTTCAAAAAGCCTTGCACGGGCTCATGGGTCCGCATCAACGTCTGATGCTCAAAGCGCAGCTCCGCCATATCGATGATCTGGACAAACTGATTGAAGAAATTGATGCGGAAGTCAAGGAACGAATGACCCCTTTTGAAGAAGACCTGGAGCGGTTGGACACAATTCCCGGTGTAGGTCGTCGGAGCGCAGAACAGATTCTGGCCGAAATCGGCACGAACATGGATCAGTTCCCCTCCGCCGCACATTTGTGTTCATGGGCAGGACTGGCTCCAGGGAACAATGAAAGTGCCGGGAAACGAAAGTCGGGGAAAACCACCAAAGGAAACAAAAAGTTGCGAACGGCCTTGGTTGAATCCGCCCGAGGGGCTGCCCGTTCCAAAGAAACGTATTTGTCCAGTTTGTATCATCGCATTGCTGCCCGAAGAGGAGCGAATCGAGCGGCGGTTGCTGTGGCACACCGGATTTTGACGATAATTTACCATCTCCTGAAGAAGAAACAAACCTATATTGAACTCGGACCTCACCATTACGAAGAACGCAAGCGAAATCAAGTCGCAAGGCAAGCGATTCGGAAGTTAGAAATCCTGGGTTACAAGGTCATCGTGGAGGAAGCTCAACAAACCGCATAAAACATATCATATACCATATTATACCATTTATATGGTTGTAACGGGACATGGGCCTTTTTGCGCTTCTAAGCTACTTTAATTT
>NZ_BOVJ01000151.1 GCF_018403665.1 Paenibacillus cisolokensis | reverse complement strand
CCCATCTCAGGCCGCTTTGGGTAAGCGTCAAATCTAGCACACCTGGTCAAAGCTTCCCCAGCCTGCGAGAATAGGAACGAAGCGTATGCGCGGGCGTCGCCAAACAAGACGGAACGCCAAAGAGCCCTGACTGAGCAGTCAGAGCGGTTCGGGGCACAACGTCAGAACAGGCGACACGTGATCGGCAATGCGGGCGACCACGGGGCCGGCTTCTCCAGAGCGGTGGCGTCCTGCAAGTTCGGCAACTGTGGCAGTTGCTCGAACAGGTACTGCAAATAAGCCTCCGGTTTCAGCCGGTTTGCTTTTGCCGTTTCGACGATGCTGTATAACACCGCACTGGCCCTTGCTCCGCGCGGCGTGTTGCTAAACAAGAAATTTTTCGGCCGATCACCGTCGGCTTGATCGCCCGTTCGCTGCGGTTGTTGTCGTTCTCCAGCCGCCCGTCCTGCAAAAAAGCAGTGAGCTTCGGCCACTGGTTCGTGCAGTAGGTGATCGCAGTGCCGAGCAGCCCTTTGGGCAACACGCGCGCGCGTTGGCCCTCAAGCCAAGCCGCCATCCGATCCAGAATCGGCTGGCTTTCCTCCAGGCGGGCTGCATGGCGCTCCTCCGCCGTCGCCTCCTTCCAGCGGCGTTCGACTTCAAACAGCGCATTGCACAAGGCCAACCCTTCCGCCGCGGCGGTTTGGGCGCGTTGCGCGGGCGGCGTCGCCTGCACGGCTTCGTGAAATTTGCGCCGCGCATGCGCCCAGCAGCCCAACTGCGTAACCCCCTTGAGCCTGGCATATCCGCTGTAGCCGTCCGTCTGCAAGTACCCCGTGAACCCGGTCAGAAAGGCCTCCGGGTGTTCGCTGCCGCGTCCAGTCCGGTAGTCGTACAGCACGACATCGGGCGCGGCTCCGCGCCCGGTGCGATACAGCCACAGGTACGATTTCGCTTGCGCGGATCGGCCCGGCTCCCGCAGGACCTGCAGCGTCGTTTCATCCGCATGGACATGATCTTGCGCCAGAAGCTTGGTATGGAAGAGATCGTACAAGGGAACGAGCCACCGCTCACTGGCGGCGATCAGCCAATTGGCCATCGTCTGCCGCGACAGGTCGATGCCCCATTGCCGGAACTGTTCTTCCTGCCGGTAGAGCGGCAAGCTGTTCACGTATTTCTGATGGATCACGTGCGCCAGCATGGAGGGCGACGCCAGACTGCCCGGCAACGCCGGGGCCGGCATGGGTGCGGTCACGACTGGAGTGCGCATGCCCGTTTGCTCGCAACAGCGGCAACTGTACACGTGGCGTACATGCTCGACGACGCTCACCTGCGCCGGAATGATCTTCAGTTCCCGCCGCACTTCCGTGCTCATCGCATGCAGCGGCCCGGCGCAATCCGGGCAGACGCCTTCCGTTTCGTCCAGCGTGTAGTGGATCGTTTCGACCGGCAGGTTCGCCAGTTTCGCTTCCCGTTCGCCTTTGGCTTTCTTCCGCCGCTGAACGGTCACCGTTTCGACCGTCGGCTCGGGTGCCTTCGGATCGGCCTCCGCTTCGGCTTCGTTGAACAGCGTCAGTTGATCCGGATGCGTTTGTTCGCTGGAGGCGCCGAAACGTTTTTGCTGCGCCCGCCGGAATTGCTCTTCGTACCAGGCAACCTGCAGCTTGAGCGCCGCCACTTGTTCGGTTAATTGTCGAATGACCTCTTCCGAGGTCGGGGGGGAGATGTTCGCTCGGTTTTCCATGATGATGGATTTCGCGACAGCGGGGCTCCTTTCCTGCCGATGAGCATGGCGATTTGTTGAACACGCCGATGGGAAAGCCGTTACAGGACGACCTCGGCGTGCACCGGCCGATGGGCCTGCCGCTGATCCAGCGCGAGTCCGTCCAGCAACCAGCGCAATTGACGGTGCTGCAGGGAGAGCGTCAGGCTACTTCCGTCCGACGGCTCCGGCCATCGGAACGTGCCGCGCTCCAGCCGACGGTAGAACAGCCAGAAGCCGTTGTGTTCCCAGTAAAGCATTTTCAGCTTGTCCCGCTGCCGGTTGCAGAACACGAACAGGGTGGGCGCAAACGGACTGCAGCCAAAGCTTTCCTGGACAAGGGCGGCCAGCCCATCGATCGATTTCCGAAGATCCGTCGCGCCACTGGCCAGGACGATCCGTTCGGGAAGGGGGAGCATCAGCGTCCCGCTTCCAGCACCCGCACCACTTGCGTGAGCAGGGACGCATCGAAACCGGGACGGATGTCGATGGATGCGTTGCCGATCCGGACGACGAGGGGGGAGGCTTCCGCCGATGAAGGCGGCGTTGGGGTGACCGTCACCCAAGTCGTCGTTGGTGATTTCCGTTTGCCCGGCGACAGTTTGCGCAGCCAGTATTTCAGTTGGTTGAACGGGATTTCTTGGGCGGCACACCATGCTCGCATGGTCTGTCCGCTTTCCCGATAGGCACGGATCCGCTCCCGCCATTGCTCGTTGCGTTCATTTTCGTTCATTCGCGCGTACCTCCTATCTTTCCGATACGCTTAGTTTCTCATGAATCTTCGAGTCCGTGTAGGTGGGGAATATTTGACGCTTAC
>NZ_BOVJ01000150.1 GCF_018403665.1 Paenibacillus cisolokensis | reverse complement strand
GGGGAATATTTGACGCTTACATAGGAGCCGTTGCGGTAACCTTGCCGGTTTTCGGTACGCTCATAACGCTGTGCCTCCAATTGTTCCGTCACCTGCGCCTGTAAGATTTGGTTCAGTACCGATTCCAGCAATTTTGCAACACCGGAATCCTGGGTGTTTCCTAAGAAAAGTTGATGCAAAAGTTGAGAATCTACGTTAATCTGGTATTGAGCCATATCTGAATCTCCTCCTGAAGAATGTTGCTTAGACACCATCATTCTAACTGAGGGATTGGGATTATGGCTCCCTTTATTTTCAGTAAACTACCATTTACACAATTATACGGACTCAACTTTCCTGCTGGGATGGAACTTTTCCAAGCAGGATCGGAAACACAGAAAAATACCATTCAACGTTGGATAGATGAATCTGATGTTTATTTGCTTATTTTGGGTGGCAGATACGGAAGTATTGAACCGATCACAGATAAAAGCTATACCCATTGGGAATACGAGTATGCTGGACAAGCTGGTAAACCAAGGTTTGCCGTTGTAATTTCCGACGAGGCATTAAGGATAAAGGGGCAACAAAATATTGACTTTATCGAAAGGCAAAACTATGCCAAATACGAAGAGTTTAAAAAAGAAGTACTTTCCCATATGTCTAAATTCTTCAACGATAGTAAGGATATTAAGCTAGCTATTCAGGGGGCCCTGACAGAAATTATGCAATTACATCCCAACTTACCTGGTTGGGTAAGGGGCAATGACGTATCACAAATCATCAAGGAATTAGAGGCTCAAATTTCAACATTAAAACAGGAAATGGAACAAAGAAATTCATTTGGTCAACCGCCTACTCCAAGATATATTCCAGTTAATCCTCATAAGCGAATAAAAGGTAAGTACCTTAAATTCTTAGTCTCATTATATAAAGCAACTGATGGTAGACAAAATTCAATTGTAAATATGTCTGAATTGGGAAGTGAAATTGGTTTTTCTGGTGATGAAACCGATAAAATTGCTCAGTTTCTTAAAGAAGAAGGGTTATTAAAATTTGTGACATTAGGAGGCGGCATTAGCATTACTCACGAAGGGATTGTATTCATGGAAGACATCTTGGAACCACTTGAAGAAATAACCGATTTAGAGAGACATATTATTAGCCAGTTGAGCGGAAATAGAGGTTCTGCAACTTTGTCCTTAAATGAATTAATCCTGAATTTCGAAAGTAACATCGTCTGAAAAACAAGAAAAGGGCTCCAATTCTTTGGTAGAATGGTGTTTGTCCAGAACATCACCT
The DNA here is from genome assembly GCF_018403665.1 of Paenibacillus cisolokensis. Taxonomy (GTDB): domain Bacteria; phylum Bacillota; class Bacilli; order Paenibacillales; family Paenibacillaceae; genus Paenibacillus_AH; species Paenibacillus_AH cisolokensis. The sequence continues at coordinate 101 of NZ_BOVJ01000150.1, read as the reverse complement.
ACAAAGAAAGGAGCACCTTTTAGATGAAGTCTACCACACCCGTCAGCAAAATCAAGACCGAATTTACCTTGCAAAACGCCTCAAATGTTGGAGGAAGCAAA
>NZ_BOVJ01000149.1 GCF_018403665.1 Paenibacillus cisolokensis | reverse complement strand
GTTCTTTTGTTTCGAAAAAAAGAACCGGTCTCAAAAAGAAACGGGGAAGCTTGCGATGAACGTGTTGGTGACGGGTGGATACGGATTTATCGGCTCATTCGTAGCGGAACGTTTTTACAAGGAAGGCTATGAGGTCGTCATTATCGACAATCTGTCCGCCGGGGACAAGCGCAACGTCAATTTCAAGCATAAAAGCTATTTATTGCCGGTCGAGGATCGCCGGTGCGAAGAGGTGTTCCGCAGTACCCGGTTCGATGTCGTCGTTCATCTTGCGGCCCATGCCGATGTGGCCGCTTCGATGGACAATCCGCGGCTGGACGCGGAGTCCAACCTTTTGGGTCTGGTCAATATGCTGAACCTGTCACACAAGTACGGCGTCCGAAAATTTATTTTTGCATCGTCCGCCGCCGTATATGGGCAAAGCGATCGGCTGCCGGTTGCGGAGACGGAAGCTTGCGAGCCGGTTTCGCCGTACGGGCTGAACAAAATGATCGGGGAAACGTATTGCCGGAAATGGCAGGAAATGTACGGGTTGGAGACGCTCTGCTTCCGGTTTTCCAACGTATACGGGCCGCACCAGGGCAGAGCCGGAGCGGGAGGGGTCGTCTCGGCATTCATCAAGGCGGCCCTCGCCTCGCAGGATCTGGTCGTGTACGGGGACGGCGAACAGACGCGGGACTTCATCTATGTCGAAGACGTGGCCGATGCGGTATACCGCGCCTCGTATTCCGGTCTGACCGGCGTCTACAACTTGTCCACAGGCAAGGAAAGCAGCGTGAACGAGCTGATCGGCGAGCTCCGCTCCATCCACGGTACGCTCGTCGTGAAATATATGGATGTCCGCCCCGGCGACTTCGAGCGCTCGGCGCTGGACAATCGGAACATTAAGAAGGATCTGGACTGGTCGCCGAAATATTCGCTGCAGGAAGGGCTGCGCAAAACGTACGAATGGCATGCGGCCGTCTCCGCTTCGGCGAAAGAGGCGAAGGCTCCCGCGCGGTTCGGCTCGCCCGGGCTTCGCGCGGCGTTCAAGGCCGTCGTCCCTTATGCCGAGAACCTGCTCGCCTTCGCGTTGACCGCCTGGCTTATGCTGTCCGTCCGGGACAGCTGGATCGACATTCTCGATTTGCGGATCGTCTATATCCTGCTTCTCGGCATGTTGTACGGCACCCGGCAGTCGCTGATCGCGGTTGCCCTGGCGACGCTGCTGTTCATCTGCGAGCAGCTCGGGAACGGGCGCGAGCTTGTCTCGCTGCTTTACGACAGCGATTTTCTGTTTCATTTGACGGTGTACCTGTTTGTCGGTCTTGTGGTCGGCTACTCGGTCGAACGGAAAAACATGGTATTGGAATCGATGGGCGAACAGCTGGAAGCGTTGAAGGAGAAGCACGCTTTTTGACCGACGTCTATCATGAAACCCGCAAAGTGAAGGACGAGCTGCAGCAGCGGGTTCTCGGAAGCGGCGACAGCTTCGGCAAAATCTATTCGGTCACGAAATCGCTGGAAAGCCTGGAGCCCGAGCAAATTTTCACATCCACGGTAACCGTGCTGGAATCGCTGATGAAGGCCAAGGGCGTATCGATTTATACGGTCGACCGGTCCGGAAACTATTTGCGGCTCGCCGCCCATTCGTATCCGGATGATCTCGTGATCCCCAAATCGGTCAGGGTGGAAAGCGAGCCGTTCGCCCGGCAGGCGCTTCACGACCGGAAACTGTTCGTCAATACGGAGCTTGAGCCCGGCGTTCCTTTAATGGCCGCGCCGGTCATCAGCGGCGGAAAGCCGGTGGCCGTCGTCGCGATTCACGAAATGGAATTCGAGCATTTCACCCTCTATCATCAGAACCTGTTCAGCGTGCTGGTCGGACTGGTCTCCTCCGCGTTGTCGAGGGCGCTGTCGTTCGTCGAAGCGACCGAGAACAAGCGTTATATCGAAGGGACGGCCATTCTGAAGCCGGAAGTATTCGCGGAAATTGTCGCCGCCAAGCATGAGGCAAAAGCGAAGTACGGGATCGAGTACGTGCTGTTGTCGGCCGGACCGGCTGACGATGCGCGGCAAGAGCTGTCCCGCGAAATATCGCGCTTGCTGCGCGAGACGGACTATATCGGCATCGGAGAACGGGGGGAGCTTATGGTGCTGCTCAGCAACTCCGGGATGGAGGAGGCCGCAAGCGTGCTCGAGCGGCTCGGGAGGAACGGCATATCGCTTCGGGTGGCGGAAGAGGATGGACCCTATGTTTGAGCGGATCTATATGGCTTACGTCGTCGTCTGCGGCATCGCTCTCGCGCCGATCTGCCGCGGCGACAAGCGGGAATGGCTGATGCGGACGGCGCTGGCCGCCGGCCTGCCGGTCATTGGACTGCTCCTGCCCTTCTTCCGCCCGCCGGAGCATGCGCAGCGGCAGAAGGATACGGCCGCGTTCGATCATTTCCGGATCGGAGAGAGCCGCGGCGAAGCGATTCTGAAGCCGGATGCCGAACGGGAAATGAACATCGTGCCGCTGGAGGAGGCGCTGCTTGTCAACGATTTCGCCATACGGCGCAAGGCGATGATCGATGTGCTCAAGCAGGACTCGCTGGAATATTTGGGCGTGCTGCAGACGGCCGTCGGCAACGAGGATACGGAGACGTCCCATTATGCCGCCAGCGCCATTATGGAGGTCAAGCGCCAGCTGATGCTCAAGCTGCAGCAATTCGAAGTCCGTTATGAGAAGGAGAAGGATGATCCGTTTCTGCTGCGCGCCTATGCGGATGTATTAAAAAGCTATATGAGCAGCGGTTTTCTCGACGAGCGTACGGAGATGAAATACCGGTATACGTATTCGGCCGTACTGGAACGGTTGATCGAGCTGGCTCCGGAATCCGCGGAGGCGTATCCGGACAAAATCGACACCGATCTCAAGCTCGGCGAATACATCTCGGCCGAACGGTCGGCGCTCCGGTATTTGCGGCAATTCCCCGATCGCGAGGACGCTTATATCCGTCTGATGAAAGTGTATTTCACCGTCCGCTCGTTCGACAAATTAAACCGTACGTTGGAGCAGCTGAAACATTCGCCGGTTCGGTTGTCCCACGAGGGACTGACGATCGTAAGGTTTTGGTCGGGAGGTACGCGCGTTGGAACCGAAGGTGAGACTTAAACCGAATGTCTATATTCTATTGGCCGGCATCCTGCTGCTGGCCTTGCTGATGCAGATGTCGCGTTCCGAAAGCTTGTTCGGATCGATCCGCAACGAAGCGGTCGCGGGCGGAATGTCCGGATGGAAACCGGCCGTCCCGGACGACGATGTCCTCCGCCCGTCCGGCCGTCCGTATTGTGTCGCATACGACGGCTCCCGGGAAGAAAGCGTCAAAATCAAGCGCCAGCTGGAACGAACGCTCGGGTATATGAAAAACCGGCGCAGACGTCGGACGTGCGGCAAGGACGGCTTGACTTCGCGCCTTGCGCGGCGGTCATCGTCGCCACGGAAAATCTCGAACTGCTCGGAGATCCGGAGGCGCTTGGCGCCTATGCCGAAGCCGGGGGCTATGTCCTGTTGGCGGTTCGCCCCGAGCTGAACCATGCTTTCTACCGGTTGTACCGCAAAATGGGCATGATCGCGGCCGAGGATATGAAGGATACGCAAGGCATCGAGCTGACGGAGAACGTGCTGATCGGAGAGCGCGGACTTCGGCTCCATGAGCCGTTCGTCGTCAACTCGTCCATTATCGTCGAGCTGGACGCCAAAAGCCGGGTGCTTGCCCGGTCGGCCGAAGGCATTCCGCTGTTGTGGGAATTCCCGTTCGGCCAAGGAAAATTTATGGTTGTCAACGGCACGCTTCTGACCGAGAAGTTCAATCGGGGGCTGTTTGCCGGCGCGCTCAGCATGCTGGAGCCCGATTTTATTTACCCGATTTTCAATTCCAAGCTGTTTTATATCGACGATTTTCCGGCGCCGATCCGGAACGGGCGGGATGAGGCCATCTATCGGGAGTACCGACGCGATATCCCCGCTTTTTACAAGGAAATATGGTGGCCGGACATGCTGAAGGCGGCGAAGCGGTACGATGTCGATTATACCGCGGTATTCATCGAATCGTACGACGACCGGGTCGAGCCTCCGTTCGGATCGCCGTCCGACGCCGACAGGAAAAATCTGTTCGCCTTCGGCCGCGAGCTGATCAAGAGCGGAGGAGAGCTCGGGCTGCACGGCTACAACCATCAGTCGCTTGTGTTCCGGGAGGAAGTGGCCGACGCGTACGGCTATGTCCCGTGGCCTGACGTCGACAACATGGCCGAAGCGGTGGAGGAAGCGGTCAGGTTTGTGGGCGAGACGTTTCCCGACTACAGGATGATCGTGTACGTGCCTCCGTCCAACGTGCTCGATCCGGAAGGGCGGGAGGCGCTCAAGAAGGGCTGGTCGGACATGGCCGTGATCTCCTCGCTTTACGGTGAGGATGCGTCGGGTCTGGCCTATGTGCAGGAGTTTGAGATTGCGGAGGACCGGATATTGGAAATGCCGCGGCTCACTTCAGGCTACACGGAAAATGCGTTTGACCGGTGGATGATGGCCAATGCGTTGACGACGCACGGCTTTTTCTCCCACTTCATCCATCCGGACGACCTGTTCGACGGGCAGCGCGGCGGCAACCGGTCGTGGGAGCAGTTGTACCGCGAGTTCTCCGCCATGCTGCGGCGGCTTGATCGGACTTATCCGTGGCTTCGTCCGATGACGGCGTCGCAGGCGGCCGTCGAGATGGAGGGCGTGCTGGCAAGCCGCGCCGATTTTACCCGCGAAGGGCGGACGCTGCGCGGCAAGATCGAGCCGTTCCGCCGCGATCAGTTTTTCATTCTGAGAACGGCGCGCAGCATCGAGCGGCTGGACGGCTGTCGGGCGCAAAAGATCGATGACGGAGTCTATCTCGTTGCCGCCGCCAAAGCGGATTTTGAGATTACGTTGGGAGATTGAAACGTATGCGCGTTTGCATCATAGCTGAAGGATCGTATCCGTATATGACGGGCGGGGTTTCCGGCTGGATTCACTCGCTGATGACGAATTTGCCCGATCATGAATTTATCATCTATACGATCGGCGCGCAGGCAGGACAGCGGGGCAAGTTCAAATATACGCTCCCGCCGAATGTCGTGGAAGTGAGGGAGACGTTTCTGGACGAATCGCTGGACGAGCATGGCGGCAGAAGACGTCTCCGCTTGTCGGCCGGCGAGAAGGAGGCGCTTCGCTCGTTGATCGGCGGCGGCCATACGGACTGGGAAGGCGTGTTCGCGCTGTTCCGGTCGGAGCGGTTCCGGCACGCTGCCGATCTACTGATGAGCGAAGATTATTTCGACGTGCTGACCGGGCTGTGCCGGGAAACCTATTCCCAGATCCCGTTCACGGAGATGATCTGGACCGTCCGCTCCATGATTTTGCCGCTGTTTCTGTCCGTCCGCCGGGACATTCCGGAGGCGGACCTATATCACAGTGTATCGACCGGCTATGCCGGCGTCGTCGGGGCGCTTGCCAAGCATCTGTACGGGAAGCCGTTTTTGCTTACCGAACACGGCATTTATTCGCGCGAGCGGGAGGAAGAGATCATCAAGGCGGATTGGGTAAAAGGCTATTTCAAGGATTTATGGATCGAATATTTTTACCGGTTGTCCGGCTGCGCCTATGCATATGCCGACAAGGTGGTTACGCTGTTCGGCCGCAACCGCGAGATCGAGATCGAGCTCGGCTGCCGGCCTGACAAAATCGCCATCATTCCGAACGGCGTGGACGTCCGGGCCTATGAGCAGGCCGCCCGCCGGACCGGCGGCGATCGGACGGCCGTCCGGATCGGCGCCATCGTTCGGGTCGTGCCGATCAAGGATATTAAAACGATGATCCACAGCTTCGCGCTCGTGAGGCAGCGAATGCCGGAAACCGAGCTCTATATTATGGGGCCGACGGACGAAGACAGGGAGTATTACGGCGAATGTCTGCAGCTAATCGAATCGTTGCAGGTCGAGGGAGTCGTCTTTACCGGAGAAGTCAACGTCCGCGAATATTTGGAGCGAATGGATCTGATTCTGCTGTCGAGCATAAGCGAAGGAATGCCGCTTGCGATACTGGAGGCGATGGCGAGCGCCAAGCCGGTCGTCGCGACCGATGTGGGCAGCTGCCGGGAGCTGCTTCTCGGACGCGGCGACGATATCGGTCCGGCCGGGGAAGTCGTGCCGGTCATGCATTACGACCGGATGGCCGAGGCGATCGTCCGGCTGTGCGCCAATCGCAAGCTGCGCGAACAAATGGGAAGCAACGGGCTGAAACGGGTACGCATGCATTATACGCATGAACGGTTTATCGACGGCTATCGCAGGCTCTATGCTTCCTTCGGGGAGGGGAAATGATGGCGGGCATAGGGTTTGAACTGAAAAAGCTGTTTCGGGAACAGGGGCTGCTCGGCGGGATGAAAGCTTACGGCTACTCGTCGCTAACGTCGATCGGTCCGATGGCGCTTTGCGTTGCGATGATTCTGGCCTTGCAGCAGCTGCTGGCAGAGGGGGGCGCTCCGTATGCGGAGCGGGAGCTGTTTCTGGCGACGGTCGCCTACTGTTTTATCTTTTCCGTCCTGATCACCGGCGGGTTGTCCATGGTGCTTACGCGGTTTGTCGCCGACGCGATGTTTGCGAAAAAATACGAGCTGCTGCTGCCGTCTTTCTACGGTTCCGCAGCCGTCTGCCTGCCGCTTTGCGCATGGAGCGCATGGCTGTTTCTGCGCGGTGTGCCGGCGGGCTTCGGCTACAAGGCGGCGGCCTTCCTGCTGTTCGCGGAGCTGATCGTCATCTGGCTCCAGACGGTCTTTCTGTCCGCGCTCAAAGACTACAAGCGGATCGCCCGCCATTTTCTGTACGGCACGGCCATTGCGGTCGGCGGTTCGTGGCTTGTTCTGCGCTTCACTTCTTACGAAAGCGCGACCGTTGCGCTCGCGATGATGGATGCCGGTTTTTTGGCCATGCTGCTGCTGTCGGCCCGCCATATCGGACAGATGTTTCCGCGCGCTCGAGCCTTCTGTACTTTCGCTTTTTGAACTATTTTCGTCAATACCCGTCGTTGTTCTGGATCGGCACCTTTCTTTACGCCTGCGTCTACGTTCACAGCTTCGTCTATTGGTTCGGGCCGGAAAGCGTGCGCGTGGCGGAGCGATTTGCGATTTCGCCGTTCTACGATTTGCCGGCGTTCTATGCTTATCTGACGGTCGCGCCTGCGCTCGTTACGTTCGTCGTATCGCTGGAAACGTCGTTTTACGAGAAATACCGCGCGTATTACAGCAGCATTCTGAACGGCGGCACGTACGCGGATATCGCGCAGGCTAGACGCGACATGCAAAAGACGCTCATGCATGAAATCAGCTTCATGATGGAGGTGCAGCTGCTGTTTACGATTTTGTCGATCGCGCTCGGCATCAAGCTTCTTCCCGGCATCGGCTTTTCCATGGAGCAGCTCGATACGTTCCATCTTCTTGTGCTAGGCTACTTTCTGTTTATCGCCGCGTTTATCGTGATGCTGCTTATGCTTTATTTCGACGACCGCAAAGGGGCGCTTGCGGTCAGCGGCCTGTTCGTCGTGCTGAACGCGGCGTTCACAACCTGGACGATGTCGGCGGACCAACACGGGCTCGGCATGTTTGCCGCCTCGTTCCTCGCGCTCGTGCTGGCGCTCGCCCGACTGCTCCGATATGTCCGAAATATCGATTACTATACCTATTGCTCGCAGCCGCCCAAGTTTCGCGGCGGCGCGCACGGCCGCAAGTCCCGGCTTTCCGTTTTTCGGAAAAACCGGGGAAGCATGCGGCGTCCGCCGTACTGCTGCTCGTCCTCGCCTTCCTGCTTGCCTCTTGCGCGAACGATAGCGGGTTTTCGGATCGGGTCGGTCTGACGGCTGCCGCGACGCAACCGGGCGGAACGGCGGCCGCGGACGAAGCGGAATCGTCCGCGGCGTTCCGCGAAGACAAACGGCTGTACGAGCGGGACGACGACACGTCGGTCATTCCGCTCTATATTACGATCCTTCCGGATCAGGCGGAGACGGGCAAGACGCTGGACTGGTATACGCTCAATCGCATCGAGAGCGAGATGGAGGAAGGCGACCTGAACATCATGATGCAGGAGGGAGCGTCGGACGGGAGCGGTCCTGCGGAAGGCCGGTTCGGATACGGCGAGACGGAAGCGAACGCGAAAATTTCGATTCGCGGCAACACGGCGCGCTATGCGCCGCAGCGGTCGTACAAAATCAGGCTGAACAAGCAGGCGGGACTGTGGCGCGATCAGCGGACTCTTAATCTGAACAAGCATTATGACGACCCGTCCCGCATCCGCAACAAGCTCAGCTACGACATTTTCGAGACGCTTCCGGACATCGCCAGTCTGCGGACGCAGTTTGTCCATTTGTATGTCAAGGACTTGACCGATAAGAACGGAGCTGCCGCGGGTTTCGCCGATTATGGCCTGTACACCCATGTGGAGCAGCCGAACAAGATGTTTCTGAAAAATCATTGGCTCGATCCGAACGGGCAACTGTACAAAGCCGTCATGTTCGAGTTTTTCCGCTATCCGGAGTCGCTGAAGTCGCAATCCGATCCGGACTACGACAAAGCGGCGTTCGAACAGGTGCTGGAAATCGAGGGCAGGGAGGATCACGACAAGCTGCTTGCGATGCTGGACGACGTCAACGATATGTCGATCCCGATCCGTGACGTGATTGACAGGCATTTCGATCTGGACAATTACCTGACATGGCTCGCGGCCAATATTTTGATGGACAACATGGATACCGACGCCCAGAACTATTTGCTGTATTCGCCGCTGAATTCGGACAATGGTACTTCGTGCCGTGGGATTACGACGGAGGCTGGGAATTGCAGCGGGGGCTGCACAGCATTAGCGATTATGCGAACGGAATCAGCAATTATTGGGGCAACGCGCTGCACAGACGCTTTCTGCGCAGCGAAGAAAATGTCCGGCTGCTGCAGCATAAAATCGACGAGCTGTATCGGACGGCGATCAACAACGAAGCGGTCGCCGAACGGCTTAAGGCGTATCGTCAGGTCGTGCAGCCGTTCATCGGCCGGTCGCCCGACCGCGATTTTTGGCCGATCCGAACCGGTCAGCTGGATGACGAATTCAAGCGGATTGCCGAAACGCCGAAGCGTTCCCTGCAGCGCTTCGCAGAAGATTTGCAGAAGCCGAAGCCGATCTTTCTCGGAGATGTGCGGCAGGACGGGGATGGACGGCTAACGTTCTTCTGGGACCTTTCCTACGATTTGCAGGGCGACGATCTGTATTATGACTGGTCGGTCGCGGCGGACCCGGCCTTTACCCGGATCGTGGCAAGCCGCAAAGGGCTGACCGAAACGCAGACGTCGCTGCCCGCGCTGCAGCCGGGAACTTATTACTGGAAGGTCGTCGTCCGGGACAAGGCGGGGCATACCCAGATCGCCTTCGATCAATATGAGGACGAAGAAGGCAATCCTTATTACGGCATCAGGCAAATAAAGGTGGAATAGCTTTTGGAATTTCTCGGACGAAAACTGAGGCATGAGCTGAAGTATTATATCCACCCGCATGATTACGCCGCCCTCCGGCAGCGGCTGTCTGCCGTTCTGAAGCTGGACGGCCATTCCGTCCGTCCCGACGGATACGGCATCCGCAGCCTTTACTTTGACGGACCGCACGGTTACGCGCTTGACGACAAGGTGAACGGCGTGTTCGGCCGGGAGAAATACCGCATTCGCATCTATAACGGCAGCGACCGCATTATCAGGCTGGAACGGAAAAGCAAGTTCGGCAATTACGTATGCAAAGAAGCCGCATCGCTGACGAAAGCGGAGTACGCGCGGATATTGGCCGCGGACTTCGGTTTCCTGAGGAAGGCGGATGCGCCGCTGCTGCAGGATTTCTACCGCGCGCTTGCCCACCGCGGCTTCCGCCCGACGGCGATAACCGACTATATCCGGGAAGCTTATATCGATGAGCCGGGCGATGTCCGCATTACATTCGACAAGAGGCTCGCGGCCGGCATCAACTCGCTCGACCTGTTCGACCCGGGATTGGCTATGGCCGAAGCGCTGCCGCCGGAGAAGACGATTATGGAAATCAAGTACGGCGCCTTCCTGCCGGAGACGGTGAGGCTGCTGGTTCGGCCGCAGGCGCATGATCGGTCGGCCATATCGAAATATGTCATTTGCCGCGAGTTGGGGATTCGCCATTTTATTTGACTTCGACACGGAGCGAAAAGGGAGATTGTTATGGGGGATGTCACCAGCTTCCAGGATTTATTCAAAAAAAGCGTGCTTCATCTCGAAGCGTTTCGGAATGTGTCGTTCATCGATGTCGTCATCGGGCTTATCGCTTCGTTCGCGATCGGCATGTTTATTTATTTCATTTACCGCAAACGTTTCGCGGAGTCGTGTACAGCTACAACTACAATGTGTCGTTCGTGCTGATGACGATGATCACGGCGATGATCATTATGACGATCAGCACGAATATCGTGCTGTCGCTCGGGATGGTCGGCGCGCTCAGCATCGTCCGGTTCCGGACGGCGGTGAAGGACCCGCTCGATATCGTCTATATGTTCTGGGCGATTTCCGCCGGGATCGCATGCGGCGCCAAGCTGTACCCGATCGCTTTCACCGGTTCGGCCGCCGTCGGTCTGGCGCTCGTCTGGATGTCGGGACGGAAGATCAGGGAGCAGCCTTATTTGTTCATCATCCGTCATACCGAAAAGGCCGCCGACGACATTCGGACCCGGTTGCGCCGGATGACCTATCATTTGAAATCGAAAACCGTCCGCAACGATTTCATCGAGCTTACGCTGGAGATACGGCTGCGCGACGACAATACGGCGTTTGTCAACGAATTTTCCGCCATTGACGGCGTCATCGACGTCGCTTTGATCAACTACACGGGCGATTATGCGCAATAAAGCTTGCGTTTTTATTACTCGCTTATACATGGGAGGCAGAATAATGGGAAGAAGAAGAGGCGTTAAGAAAGATTGCAGCGTGCAAGACTGCAATCATGTTCATTATGCGAAAGGATTGTGCAAACGGCATTATTATCGGGAGTATTATCGTCTGAATTTGCGAAAGCGATCGATGTCAGGCGATTCGCGGAAGAAGCAGGTGCTGCTGCCGGAGGAGGTCTCAGAAACCGACGGAAGCCGTTCGGCTGCCGCCGCAATCAGTAAGCCGGCGCGGTTTGCGCCGGAATTGACGGCGGAGCGGCAGCGGCTGGCCGCGCGCTTGTCTTCCTGGCAGCGGCAATCGGTCGGTTCGTAGCACGGCGGCGAGGCAGGCGGGAGGGCCGTACAGAACAACAGAGGACGGAGATTCGTATCGACCGACTGAGCCATCCGGTTTCTCTCCTCTTTGGAAGCCATATAGAACAACAGGACGGAGCAGTCCTATCCGACGGCTTCCGTCCTGTTGTTTTCAAGGGCGCTTATGCGGCGTCTTCTTTTCCCAGTAGCTGCGGGGGCGGTTGTCGCGGTCGAGCACGGCGTCGGGGTCGAACAGATCGGCAAGCGTCTTCTGCTGCTCGATCAGCGCAATGCCGTCCATATGGCGCCGGTCCATCGTATAGGCTCCGCCCTGCACTTTCGTATAAGAAGTCGGTCCGACCGCCGACAGCACCTTGTAGCCGCTGGCGACGAGAAAGTCGAATTTGGCGTCGCCGGGATCGACGCGCGCGCCGTACGGATAGATGAAGAGCGCCGTATCGCCGACGAGCGAGCCGACCTCGCGCTTCCATTTGGCCGTATCCTGCTTGAGCCGGGTGAGCGAGACGTTCGGCACGTTGATATGCCCGTAGCTGTGGGAGCCGAAAACCCAGCCCGTTTCTTTCAGCCGCTCGATAACCGGCTTCGCTGCGGCGATTTCCGATTCGCGATCGGGCGAGCCGCTTTGGGTGCGGTACCCGAGCACCCCCTCATAACCGGTCAGCGCGAGCACGCCTTTCGCGCCGCGGAATGAGAAATCCGGATGCTCCTCTACGAATAGGTCCAGAATCGGCACGATTTCATTGTCGCGCGAGACGATTTCCTCGCCGTCCGGCGTCTTCGACCAGGTCGCCACATTGCCGTCCTCGTCCAGGACAAGCTTGAACACGTTGCCGTTCTCGATCATATATTCGTAGTAGTTCAGATCGTCGACCGAAATGACGAGCGGCTTTTTACCGGGCGGCAGCATCATCGTCTTCTTGGCCAGCTTCAGCTTGCCGTTAACCTTCTTCTCTTCGTAGACGTCGTTCAGATCGACGAGAATAAAATCGCGCTCGTACAGCGCCTCCAGCATCCGCTTGAATTCCGGGACGGTCGTAAAATAATTGTTGTAGCCGTCCGACATCGCATCGCCGTCGAATGCAAGCTCCGGATATGCAATTAACGGATGAAAAATAAGTGCTCGACGACGCCGTCGTACGGGACCAGCCCCTCATCGCTTTCATCGGAACGATCGTCCCGGGCGCCGTTGCCGCCGGTGTCGGGGACAGTTCCGGAGACAGCTCCGGGATCGGTACCGGGGGCGGTACCAGGGTCGGCACCGGGGTCGCCGCTGCCCGCGGCGTTCCCGCCAGCGTCAGCTTCAGGCGTCGAAACGCCGGGACGGTCCGGCGCTCCGCCGTCGGAGCCGGCGTTGCCGTTAGCCGCTCCGCCATCGGAATCCGGACGGCCATCGAGCCCGTCCTCATTCGGGGCGCCATTCGAATCGGCCGGTGCCCCGCCGGTATGCGTCACGGATGGCGACGGCGGACTCCCGCCTTCCGCCGCGGTGCCGTCCGCCGGGATTTTCCGCCGTTTGTGCAAGCTGCGGTGGTCAGGACCATCAGGAGGAGGGTCAATAGCGGCTTGCGCCATATGCGGTTCGTCAAGATGTCCACCTGCTTTCGGCTGCGCGCTGGCAGCGTTTTCTAATCTCTAGACGCCGCCGCTCGACGAATAGTTGCAAAATGGACAAACAGTCGCCAAATTTATCATGCGCCGGGCGCGATCCGGACACTCGTGACCATCGGCATATCCCCAGCAGCTCGATTTGGTAAGAATCCTGCAAAAATGCAGGATTTGCAGCCCGAAACGGCAAGCCTAAGACAAATTCCTGCAAAAATACAGGAATTTTTTGCTATTTTCGCTTGCTTGGCCTTAAACGGATCTCAAAAACTGTATTTTCGCAGGAATTTTGGCGTTTTGTCTATTTTTAGGTAGAAAAAGCTGCACTTTTGCAGTTTTATGCTCGATGCGTCGTATCCGGCTTCGACACCCAACGTCAGATAAAGCAAAGTGGTTAGTCATCGAGGGGGGCTGAGGTCGCCGGGGGAGTTTTTAACAATGGAAGCGCGCCTGTTATAGCCCATCACATTGAAAATCCCCCCTATTTAACCGTCCGGACGTCCGCCATATCCGTCGGCGCTTGCCGCTGTCGAAATCGGTTCATTTTGTCCGATTCGTTAGCCGGGTGATGATTGGCCGCGGCGGCAAGAGTAGTCCGAGTGGCCGAAGTAGATGGAGTGATCTGAGTTAGCAGGAGCTGGTCAGAATGGCTGGGTTGGTTCGCATGGCGGACGGTCAAACTGCATGTACGTAATCTGAGTAGCAGGAACTGGTCAGAGTGGCTGAGCCGGGTCGCATGACGGACGGTCAAATCGCATGTGCGTGCTCTGAGTTAGCAGGAACTGGTCAGAGTGGCTGGATCGGGTCGCATGGCGGACGGTCAAATCGCATGTGCGTGATCTGAGTAGCAGGAGTTGGTCGGAGTGGCTGGATCGGGTCGCATGGCGGACGGTCAAACTGCATGTACGTAATCTGAGTAGCAGGAGCTGGTCAGAGTGGCTGGGTCGAATCGCATGGCGGACGGTCAAATCGCATGTGCGTGATCTGAGTAGCAGGAGTTGGTCGGAGTGGGGGGCTAATCGGAGCGGTCTGAATGGCCGGGGCTAACGAACCGCCGGCCACGAACGATCCAAATTTTTAACGGACATCACGTACCCGCGAAAAACGTCCGGTTAAAAATGTATCGGACACTGGAGCGCCGTAGCCTTCGAAATCGCGGTCACAAGGGGCATTTTTCACTTTAAGGTGTGAGTATGACCGTTAGATTTTAAAGGCGGATCGCTTGCGCCTCCGGCGTGTCGAAATTAGCGGTTGTCGACTTTTTCGGGGTATAGATCATGCTGCAGCAGCCGTTGCTCAGCCATCCGTTCGTACTTGGTGCCGGGACGACCGTAGTTGCAGTAAGGGTCGATGGATATGCCGCCGCGCGGGGTGAATTTGCCCCATACTTCGATATATCGCGGGTCCATCAGCTTGATCAGGTCGTTCATTATGATGTTCATGCAATCCTCGTGAAAGTCGCCGTGATTGCGGAAGCTAAACAGATACAGCTTCAGCGATTTGCTCTCGACCATTTTTGCGTCGGGGATGTAGCTGATATATACGGTCGCAAAATCCGGCTGCCCGGTAATCGGGCACAGGCTCGTAAATTCCGGACAGTTGAATTTGACGAAATAATCCCGGTACGGATGCTTGTTGTCGAATGTCTCCAGCACTTCGGGAGCGTACGAGGTCGGATATTGCGTCCCCTGGCTGCCGAGCAGCGTCAAACGGTTCATCTCGTCGGATTGTCTACCGCTCATGAGTATTTCAACTCCTTTGATGGATTGGGTGTTGCCGGTCCTATCGAAACGCTGACTGTTCAAACGTATGCCGCATATGACAAAGGATCGCTTCAAAATGGAACCCCGCCGAACGGAGGCAGTGATGTCGCAGTGCCGCATGCGGGAACGCATCAGGCCGAGTGAAAACGCGGATGATATCGCAGTGCCGCATGCGGGAACGCGACAGGCCGAACGGAGGCGGCTCGTGTCGAAGACGCGTCCGCCGTGTCCCGGTTGGCCGACCGCTTCACACGCCGCGCCGGTTGCCCCATACGAGCGCATGAAGCTGCGGCAGCACGCGCGCGTCATTCAGCGCGGGAGAGTCGGCGACCCGCCCGATCAGCCACTCGTAGCGGCGCAGCAGCATGGCGGCGTGGCCGGCGGCGTCGTCCGTCCGCACGTCGGGGTTGCCGACCTGCACGAACATCGGGACGCCCTCATAGCGCCGGCGCACCCGCTCCGCGTAAGCGAGGTCGACGTCATCGAAGACGACGACCTTCAGGCTGAAGGCGCCCGCGCCGGTCTGAAGGCGGCTGACGATGCCGTCGAGCGACTGCCAATCGGTCTCCATCCGCGAGCTCGGCGGCTTCGGCGACAAGGTGACCTCGTCGACCTCCGCCAACCAATCCTGCCAGCGGGAGCCTTGCGTCTCGACGGCGGTACGGATGCCGTTCGCCTTCAGCAGCGCAACTAGGCCGCCGAGCGACGGCAGCAGCGCCGGATTGCCGCCGGACAGCGTCACATGGGAGAAGCGGTCGCCGCCCAGGCTGCGCAGTTCCGCATAGATCGCTTCCGGCGTCATCATCCGGATGTCGCTTGCGGCGGAACCGTCCCATGTGAACGCGGAATCGCACCAGCTGCACCGGTAGTCGCAGCCGGCCGTGCGGACGAACATCGTTTTTGCCCGATCGCCATCCCTTCTCCCTGAACGGTCGGCCCGAACAGCTCGATGACCGGAATGAGAGCCGCTTTCGCTTCGGCGCCGGTCCCGCGCCGCGCGCCGTTACGCATCGGCCATCCACTCCCTTCGCGCTTCGGCGTAGCTGGTCGGCGTCTCGAACAGGCGGACGAATTCGGTCCGCAAGCCCGCAGACCTTTCGCCGAGGCCGCTTGTACGGAGTCCTTCCTCCATCTGCTCGAACAGCCAGACGACCATGTTCTCCGCCGTCGTGTTCATCGGAGGAAGCGTCTCGTTCAAGTACCGGTGGTCGAGATAAGGTTCGATCCGGTTCTTCCATATCTTCTTGATGTCGGCAAAATCGACGACGATGCCGACATCGTCCGGCACGCCGCTGATGCCGAATACGACCTTGTACGTATGGCCGTGCAAATTTTGCATTTGCCTTCGTAGGCGTGCAGATGATGGGCGGCGTCGAATGTGAACGACTTGCTGACGAGCACCCGGCGGCGGTGGTAGCGAAGCTGCTCATGGCCGATATCTTCGCCGTATCGCTGAAGCTTCTCGACGATGCGAAATTCGCCCGGTACGGCCATTCGTTCCCGTTCGCTCATAGCGGCTTCACCTGCCTTGCCGGCACGGCGCCGCTTCCGCCGCCGGCGTCTGTGCCGTCCGCGACCGCACCGCTAGCGAACGCGTCGCCCGCGTCCGCGGATTGGCGCCGCTCGCGCTCGGCCAGATAGGCGGTCATGCCCGCAAGCCGCAGCTTGCACGAAGGGCATTCGCCGCAGCCGTCGCCCGGTATGCCGTTGTAGCAGGTGATCGTATTGGCGCGAATATAGTCGAATACGCCGAGCTCGTCGGCCAGCTTCCACGTCGCGGCCTTGTCGATGCGCATGAGCGGCGTATGGATGAAGAACGAATAGTCCATCGCCAGATTCAGCGTCACATTGAGCGATTTGATGAAAATATCGCGGCAATCCGGATATCCGCTGAAATCGGTCTCGCATACGCCGGTGACGAGGTGCCGCGCGCCCCGCTGCTTGGCGACGATCGCCGCGAAAGTCAGGAAGAGCATATTGCGGCCGTCCACGAACGTGTTCGGCAGCTCGCCTTCGCGATGCTCGATCGCCATGCCGCTCCGCGTCAGCGCGTTCGGCGCAAGCTGATTGAGCAGCCCCATATCGAGCAGCGTCCACGGCACATTCTGCTCTTCCGCAATCCGGCGGGCGCAGTCGATCTCCGCCCGATGCCGCTGGCCGTAATCGAACGTTACCGCCTCGACCTCGGCAAACTCCCGCTTCGCCCAGAACAGGCACGTCGTACTGTCCTGGCCGCCGCTGAATATGACGATCGCTTTTTCTTGTCGATCCATAAAAAAACTCTCCCTCCCATGAAATTTCCGCATGCGCCTTGCGGAAAGCCCCGGCAGAAAGAGTGTTCTTGAACTGTCGCTGCAGCAAAAACAGACCTTATCCTTCATCACCGGATAAGGCGGCCTTAGTTTTTTACCGGACCGGCGTTCGGCGCCGCTTGAGGCAAGCCGAAGCGGTCGGGGGAGACGAAACGCTTCGGCAGCGCGCTGATCCGGCGGACTTTGGCCGCGCCAGGATGCCGCTGCGTTGGCGTACGTTCCCAAAGAGGGAGTTCGCGAACCTCTCCCATGCGGGTGCATGGATTTCATATTTAATTGCCTGCATTTCATTATAACAGGAATCGGCAGGCGGGCCAATCGACGCCGTCATTTTCCATCTTTTCCATTGCGTCGGACATGCTCGATTGTTTTATAAATTTTTTTTATGATTTCGAGGTGCCACATTTTGTTTTTTGATCAAGATCTACCGTAATATTTTCAGTTTCAAAATTATAAACAAAACTTATGTAACATAAGAAAGTGCGCCCGTAAACCGCCCTGTTGGCTACCATCCTTCCATTATCAGGAGGAATTGGGAGAACCGGACGGGTGATCCCGCCTCTTCCCTTTTGAGCATGAATTACGCTATATTTTCTGAAATTTCTGGAAATGACCCGATCTTGCTGTCATGTTAGCATGATTAAGTAAACCGCCGGCAGCGCCTGCCGGTCACATTTCAAAGCACAGGGGAAAGGTTGTGGAAAGGGCGTGAAGAGAGGATTAGCGTTCGCATGGATCATTGCGATGATTATGGCGTCGGGATGCGGTCAGACGGGCGATACGCTTGCCGAGGCCATAGAAAGGGGGTATATCACCGTCGGTTTTGCCAATGAGAAGCCTTACGCCTACAAGACGGCGGATGGCGAGCTGACGGGAGAAGCGGTCGAAATCGCCCGGGTTATTCTGGAGCGGCTTGGCATTCAAGAGATGCGGGGCGAGCTGACGGAATTTTCGTCGCTGATTGCCGGGCTGCAGGCGAAGCGGTTCGATATCGTGACCGCCGGGATGTTTATTAACGCCGAACGCTGCGAGGCCGTGGCGTTCGCCAATCCGGAGTACAGCATCGGCGAGGCGATCGCCGTCAAGAAGGGCAACCCGTTGAACATCAAGAGCTACGAGGATATCGCGAACCATGACACGGCGAAGGTCGCCGTCATGGCGGGCGCAGTGGAGATCGGTTATTTGGAGAAGTCCGGCGTTTCGAAAGAGCGGATGGTCATCGTTCAGGATCAGGATGCGGCGATCAACGCGCTCCAGTCGGGTCGCGCCGATGTGATGACGATGACCGGCCCCGCGCTGCAATCGAGGCTGGATACGGCGCAGGATCCGAATATCGAGCGGGTGACGGATTTCGAGCAGCCCGTCATCGACGGTCAGGATGTGCGGGGTTATGGCGCCACCGCTTTCCGCAAGGAGGATACGGCATTCCGTGAGGCGTTCAACGCGGAGCTCGAGAAGATGAAGGAATCCGGCGAGCTGCTGGAAATTTTGCGGCAGTTCGGCTTCACGGAAGAAGAGCTGCCGGGTGACGCGACGGCCGAGGAGCTCTGCAAGCCTTAACATGCAGCCGACATGGATTGCGCTCTTCCCGCTGCTGCTCGAGGGATTGGAAATTACATTGCAGGTTGCTGCTCTGTCCGCGGTGGTTTCGCTGGCCATCGCTGTGGCAGCCGGCCTGTGCCGGCTGTCGAAATGGGCGGTCGTAAGGGGGGCGGCGACGGTCTACGTTGAATTTTTCCGCGGCGTATCGCTGCTCGTCCTGATGTTCTGGATCTACTTCGCTTTACCGTTCGTCGGCATCAATTTGCCGAAGCTGGCGGCCGCCGTCCTGGCGATCGGCCTGAACTACGGCGCTTACGGTTCGGAGATCGTACGCAGTTCCATATTGGCGGTGCCGAAGGGGCAGTGGGAAGCGGCCATCGCGCTCAACATGTCGCCGATGCAGCGGATGTGGCGAATCGTGTTTCCCCAGGCGTTCATCCGCATGCTGCCGCCGCTCGGCAATCTGTTGATCGAGCTGATCAAGGCGACTTCGCTCGTTTACTTTATCACGCTCTCCGATTTGACGTATCAGGCGATGATTTTGCGCAACAACTTTTTGACCTGGACGCCGCAAATTTTCGGCTTGCTGCTTGTTATTTATTTTGTCTTGTCCTGCTGCGTTTCACTCATCGTACGGTTCGCGGAACGCAGGCTTGCCGCCTGGAGGTCGTAGAAAATGTGGGACTGGAATTATACGTTTTCGATTATGCCGGAGTTGCTGCACGCCTTTCTGATGACGGTCTATGTGACGCTGGCGGGCTTCGCCGTAGCGTCCGTCATCGGGCTCATTCTCGCCGTCGGCGCGCGTTCCAGGTTCGTCGCGGTGCGCATCGTCGTCCGCTGCATCGTCGAGTTCGTCCGGAATACGCCGCTGCTCGTGCAGGTGTTCTTCATCTTCTTCAGCCTGCCGCTACTTGCGGGCATTTCACTGTCCGCGTTCGCCACGGGCGTTATCGGACTCGGGCTGCATTACGCCACCTACTTGTCCGAAGTGTACCGTTCCGGTATCGATGGCGTGCCGAAAGGGCAGTGGGAAGCTGCGACCGCGCTCAACATGACGAAAAGCCGCACCTGGATGTCGGTCGTGCTGCCGCAGGCGCTGCCGCCGATCGTGCCGATGATGGGCAATTATTTGATCGTCATGTTCAAGGAAACGCCGATCCTGATGGCGGTTACGGTGGTCGAGGTGCTGCTCGCGGCGAAAAATATCGCTTCTGTAACGTATCGGGTGTTCGAGCCGTACACGATCGTCGGCGTCCTGTTTCTTGTCGTCAGCGTTGTCGTCTCGCTGCTGTTCCGGCGGCTGGAGAAGCGGATGAACCGGACGAACGGGCCGGTGTTGAAAAGGTGACAGGCAGCCGTCGTCAATGCTTGTTTGCCGGCGTTTGGCAATATCGAATTTGGAGCTCGAGGGAGGGAGAGACGCATGAAGGTAGATACGGCTGAACAATCGTCGGCGGAACGTTCCGCGGTTGCGGAAGCTCCCGTTTCGGCGCAGGCCGGCGAACAGGCGAATGCGGCGAAATGGGAGCCGGCGCGCGGCGAGCCGGTCGTCCGGTTCCGCGGCGTGACGAAAACGTTCGGGGATCTGGAGGTGATCAAAGGGATCGATCTCGACATTTATCCCGGGGAGAAAATCGCTGTCATCGGCCCGAGCGGTTCGGGAAAGACGACGCTCGGCCGGATGCTGATGACGCTGGAGCGGCCGAGCGGCGGCACGATCGAGGTGGACGGCGAAAATTTGTGGCAGATGGAAGTGCGCGGCAGAATGGCGCCGGCGAGCGACAAGCATTTGCACCGCATTCGCGGGAAGATCGGGATGGTGTTCCAGCATTTCAATCTGTTCCCGCATATGAGCGTGCTGCGCAACGTGACGGAGGCGCCGCGGAAGGTGCTGGGGTTGTCAGGGGAAGAAGCGCGCGAGCGGGCGGTCGAGATGCTCGGGAAGGTCGGGCTCGCCGACAAGCTGGAGATGTATCCTTCCCAGCTGTCCGGCGGCCAGAAGCAGCGTGTGGCGATTGCCAGGGCGCTCGTCATGCGGCCGAAAGTGATGGTATTCGACGAGGTGACGTCGGCGCTCGACCCGGAGCTGGTCGGGGAAGTGCTGGAGACGATCCGGGATATCGCCCGCGAAGGCGATATGGCGATGATGCTGATTACGCACGAGATGGACTTCGCCCGCGACGTCTCCGACCGGGTCGTCTTCAGCGCGGAGGGACGCATCGTCGAGCAGGGCACGCCGCAGCAAATTTTCGAGACCCCGCAGAGCGAACGGCTGAAGTCGTTTCTGAGCCGGTTCCGGTGAAAGGCGGAATGGAAATGACGATGATGGCATCCGGCATCAGGATGAGGCGGCCGACGGCCGGCGACGGCTCCCGGGTATGGCGGCTGCTGCGGACCGCCGGGGGTCTCGACGTCAACACCCCTTACAGTTACATCATGTTGTGCGATCTGTTCGGAGACAGCTGCGTGCTGGCGGAGGCGGAGGGCGAGCCGGTCGGCTTCGTGTCGGCGCTCCGGCTGCCGGAACGGAACGACACGCTGTTCGTCTGGCAAGTCGCTGTCCATCCTTCGGCGAGAGGCCGCGGTCTCGCGAAAGCGATGCTGCGCGAGCTGCTTGGGCGCCGCACGGAAATCCGGTATGTGGAAGCGACGATCAGTCCGTCGAACGGCGCTTCGCAAGCGCTGTTCCGGTCGCTCGCGCGGGAGCGGGGCTGCGTGTGCCGGGTAACGGCAGGCTATGCGGCGGAGCTGTTTCCGAAAGGACAGACGCACGAGGAGGAGGAGAGGTACCGCGTCGGTCCGCTCTGACCGGCCGCGGAAGCGAAGACGACGTTTGAATCGGGATGATAACGACAAGAGGAGGGATATCGTTGACACAACGCGTGAGCGGTATGCAGGTGTTCGATGAGATGGAATCGGAGGTTCGAAGCTACTGCCGTCATTTTACGGAGGTGTTTGTCAAAGCAAGCAATGCGACGATGGAAGATTCCGGCGGAAAAACGTACATCGATTTTTCGCCGGGGCCGGCGCGCTCAATTACGGGCACAACAATCCCCGCATACGCCGCAGGCTCGTCGATTATTTGCTGGAAGACGGCATCACGCACGGACTGGACATGGCGACGAAAGCGAAGGCATCGTTTCTGCGGCGGTTCCGGGACGTCGTTCTGAAGCCGCGGGGCATGTCCTACAAGGTCATGTTTCCCGGTCCGACGGGGACGAACGCGGTGGAGAGCGCGCTGAAGCTCGCCCGCAAGGCGACGGGACGAACCGGCATTCTGTGCTTTACGAACGCCTTCCACGGCATGTCGCTCGGATCGCTCGCCGCTACCGGCAACGCGTTCAAGCGGGGCGGCGCGGGCTTGCCGCTCGCGCATACGACATTTATGCCGTACGACGGCTATTTCGGCGAAGAGATCGATACGGCCGCTTATGCGGAGAAGCTGCTCGACGATCCGGGCAGCGGCGTCGATCGGCCGGCCGCGGTGCTGCTGGAGACGGTGCAGGGGGAAGGCGGCCTGAACGCGGCTCGCGCCGGCTGGCTGCAGCGCATTGAGGCGTTGTGCCGCAGCCGCGGCATCCTGTTGATCGTCGACGACGTACAGATGGGCTGCGGCCGGACCGGCACGTTTT
>NZ_BOVJ01000148.1 GCF_018403665.1 Paenibacillus cisolokensis | reverse complement strand
AGCGGCGGGCTCATTCCGACTTACCTGGTCGTCAAAAGCCTCGGCATGATCAACACGATGTGGGCGCTTATTATTCCGAACGCGGTCGCTATCTGGAACATCATTATTATGCGCACGTTTTTCCAGCAGAGCATTCCCCATGAAGTGCAGGAGTCGGCGCAGATGGACGGCTGCGGCAATATCCGCATTTTGCTGAAGATCGTGCTGCCCCTCTCGCTGCCGATACTGGCCGTCATGACGCTCTTCTACAGCGTCGCGCACTGGAACTCGTACTTCAGCGCCCTGATCTATTTGACCGAACGGGCCAAATATCCGCTGCAGCTCATTCTGCGCGAGATTTTGATCCAGAGCAATATGCAGGACATGATCCAGACAAGCGAGGAATCGCTGGCCAGAACGATCATGGAAGCCGAGTCGATCAAATATTCGGTCGTCATTATCGCCAATCTGCCCGTCCTCCTGCTGTATCCGTTCCTGCAGCGGTACTTTGTCAAAGGTATGGTTATCGGAGCCATCAAAGGCTGATCACGATATAATGGATTCCTGGGGGGAGTTTTCTTGAAAAAGCTGAAAACGTTAGCCCGCATGTCCGTCGCCGCCGTTCTGTCGATGTCGCTGATCGCGGGATGCTCCGGCGAGCCGTCTTCCGGGCCGCAGACGGGCGAAGAGCCGTCCGGCAATCTGAACGCGACGGGCCTGCCGATCGTGAACGAACCGATTACCCTCAAAATGGTGGCCGGCAAAGCGCCGACGACGGCGCCGGACTGGAGTCAGACGATGCTCTGGCAGGAGTACGAGAAGATGACCAACGTCAAAATCGAATGGGAGATGATCCCGACGGACAACCTGGCGGAGAAGCGCAACATTATGCTCGCCGGCGGCGACTATCCGGACGCGTTCTTCACCGCTTCCATTCCGACGGCCGATCTGCTGAAATACGGCCGGCAGGGCGTATTCATCAAGCTGAACGACCTGATCGAACAGCATGCCCCGAATCTGAAGGCGATCCTGGAGAAATATCCCGAAGTGAAGAGCGGGCTGACGATGCCCGACGGCAATATATACTCGTTCCCGACCATTTACGATCCCGAATTTACGTCCGTGCTCGCCGGCTCCAAAATGTGGATCAAAAAAAGCTGGCTCGACAATCTCGGCCTGAAGGAGCCGGAGACGACGGACGAGTTTTACGAAATGCTGAAGGCGTTCAAGGAGAACGACGCGAACGGCAACGGCCAGCAGGACGAAATTCCGTATCAAAGCGTCGGCATCGCGCCGCTTATCAACTATTTGCGAGGCGCATGGGGGCTTGGCAACCGGGGCGTCCGGAACGCAAACGTCGACCTCGATCCGGAAAGCGGAAACGTCCGCTTCATTCCTGCCGATCCGAAATACAAGGAAATGCTGCAGTACATCCGAAAGCTATATGAAGAAGGACTGATCGCCTCGGATATTTTCACCGTTCAGGCGAACCAGTTCTATGCGACCGGCGCCGAAGGCGTATACGGCGCGACCATTACGACGAGCCCTTATACGCTGATGAACCAGACGGACTATATCGGCGCGACGGCGCTGAAAGGTCCTTACGGCGACCAAATCTGGTCGGCCGTCGGCTCGCCGCTCGCCTCGCCCGGCGCCTTCGTCATTACGGACCGCAATCCGGAACCGGAGGCGACCGTGCGCTGGATCGACCATTTGTACGGCGAAGAAGGCAGCAAAATGTTCTTTATGGGATTCGAAGGGAAATCGTATATCGTGAACGACAAGGGCGAATACGAATATACCGAAGAAATTACGAACAACCCGAACGGTCTCACGTTCGAGCAGGCGCTTATCAAATATGTCGTATGGCCGGGCGGCGGTTATCCGAACATCGTTCAGCAGCGGTTTTTCAAGGGTGCGGAAAGCCAGCCGGAATCGGTCGCGGCCGCGGAGCGGTTCAAACCGTTTTCCCTGAAGAAATATGGCCGACCTTCAGCTTCACCGAGGAAGAGAACGACGACATGGCCACGCTCGGGGCGGACATCAACAGCTTTGTCACCGAAATGCAGGCGAAATTCGTATCCGGCAGCGCTTCGTTCGACGAATGGGATCAATATTTGAAAACGCTGGACCAAATGGGGCTAAAACGATACCTGGAAATCTACCAAAACGCTTATGAGCGCTTTAAACAAGGTTGACGGGAAACACCGGAGCGGCCGGGGGGCATAGGCGCCCTTCCGGCCGCTGGCGCGAAAGCCATCATCGCAGATTGCCAAACATCGCAGAATAGGGGGCCTGTTAACCCATGATCAAAAGTCAGCGATTTTACAACTATTTGTTCTCCTACATTTTGCTGACGATTATTCTGCTGTTGATCATGAGCGTTGTCGTCTATAACAATTTTTGGACACGCTTCGCGATGAAGTCGAACGAGCCACCATCGCTTCGCTCGATCAATTCCGCGAGACGCTTGACCAGCGCATTCTGGAAATGGACCAAATGGCATTGCAAATTTCTCGAAACGCGCAATTGACTCCTTATATGGCGACAGCGAACGGGTACGGCCCATACAAAGCGATTGAGGAATTGAAGCAATACTTGTCGACCAATATGTTCATTCACGATATCGTCATTCGCTTTCACGCGCGCACGCCCGAGCAATTGTACGCGACAAGCGGGACGTATGGCATCGATCTGTTTTTTGAAGACATATTCCGCTTCGAAAGCTGGAGCAAGGACGATTTTATCCGGCTCAGCGCGTCGCTTACCGCGCCGGTCATGCGGCCGGTCGAGACGGTCCGGTACAACCGGGTCGTGGACGAGCGGTATGCCGTCTATCTCTCCCCGCTGCCTTCGGGCTCGGACTCCCCGTACGGCGTCGCCATGTTTCTGATCGACGAGAGCGCGTTTCGCAGTCTGGCGGCGAACGTGCTCGGGGAATACAACGGTATGCTGTACTTGCTGAACGGGGATAACGAAGTGCTGTACGAATATGCCCAGGGCGATGCCGGCGTCGGGAGCGATTCCGTGCCGGAGCAGCTCCGGGCAATGGACGGCGACTGGAGCATAGCCAACGTTTCGCTCGACGGGCGCAAATATACGGCGATCCGCCATATCTCGGCCAAATACGGCTACAGCTACGTCGCGTTGATGCCGACCGACCAGATTATGCGCAAGGTGGACGAATCCCGGCTGCTGTTCAACTTCACCTTCTCCGTCGTTTTCGTCCTGGGCGTCATCCTCGCGGTAGCCTTCTCCATCCGCAATTACAAGCCGCTGCAGAAGCTGGCGGGCATCGTCTCCAGCCAGCATCAGGCCGACGGCCTGCCGGACGCGCGCGGAACGGACGAACTCGATTATATTTCCACCGCCGTCGTGCAGATGGCCAAGGAGAAAGAAGGGCTGATTCACCGGCTGCACAGCCAGGCGAACGCCTTGCGGGAGCAGGTGCTGCTTTCGCTGATCAAAGGCAAGTTCAAAACGCGGGAGGAATGGGAAGATATGCTCCATTTCTCCAATTTGCGTCTTGACCGCCCCTACTTTGCCGTCCTGCTGTTTCTGATCGACGATTATGACAAATTTCGCCAGGACAATTCGGATTCGATGCAAAATTTGCTGAAATACAGCCTGGTCAAAGTGCTGGAGGAGCTGTCCGTGGAAGCCGGCCACGGCTTCGGCGTCGAGCTGGTCGACGGGCGCAGCATCGTGTTTCTGATCAACTTGAACGAAGGGTTCGACGATGAGGAAGTGCTGCGCGAGCTGGCCATGGAGGCGAAGCAAATTTTCCATCAATATTTCCGGTTTACGGTGACAACCGGCATCGGCAGCATCTGCAGCGACTTCACGGCCGTCTCGCGGTCGTTCATCGAAGCGAGCCATGCCGCGCGCTACCGTCTCGTCAAGGGCGGGAATCAGGTTATTTTCTTTCGCGACATCGAGCAGGCGAACCGCAAAGACCGGTGGTATCCGGTGGAAACGGTGGAACGGCTCGTCCGGGCGATCCGGCAGGGCGACGGCCAGGCGGTCGAGGAGACGGTGCGGCAAGCGTTCGGGCACATCCCGGAGAACAATATGCCGATCGGGGCGGCCGAGTACATCTGTTTCGATATCGTCAACAATATCGCGAAAACGCTGATCGAGCTCGATATCGAGCTTGACGAGGCGATGAGCGAAGCGCTGGAGCGGCTGTTCGTCCCCCATTTCGAAACGATCGAGGAGCTCGAACGGCTCGTGACGGACATTTGCCGCAACGTATGCCGCTTCATCGCGGGGCAGAAAGAAAGCAAAAACATCGAGCTGCTGAACCGGATGAAAGCCTATATCGACGACCATTATACCGATCATTCGATCACGCTGGAATCGATCGCCGAGCAGTTCGGGATATCGCCTTCGTACGCCACGCGCTTCTTTAAGGACCAGACCGGCGAATCCCTGATGCGCTATATCGACGGACTGCGCATGCGCCAGGCGAAACGGCTGCTGAAAACAACCGACCTCAAGCTGAAAGATATCATGCTTGAGGTCGGCTATGTCGATTCGACGAATTTTATTCGCAAATTCAAGAAAAACGAAGGCGTAACGCCGATTCAATACCGCAACATCACCAATTCGGGGACTTGAGCTTCATCGCCCGCTCCTCGGCTCTGCGGCGCGGCTTACGCGCCGGCATGCCGCCCGCTGACGATAAACGAGACCGTATGCGGCCGGCTTGCATACAGCGTATATTCCGGATGCGTCCGGGCGCTCCAGCTGTCGTCGCCGCCGACGCCCATCTGCCGGCCGCTGATACGCACGACCGTCCGGTTCGAGTCCGGCAGCTTATAGGCGTGGCTGGCCGCTTCCAGCTCGTCCGGCGTATAGGGGAGCGCGCTGAACTCGATCAGCGGAACGCCTGCGAACCTTAGCGCCGCTCCCGAGCCGCCGCGGAGCTCCGCCCACCGGACATCGGTCTTGTTGCCGCATTCCTGCGGCTTCAAGTAAGGAACGAACTGCTCCCGTACCGTACCGCTGTAGATGCCGACCGGAGCGCCGCTCTTGCGGTCCCAGTAATTTTCGTGCGGTCCCCGGCCATACCAGGTCAGCCGGTCCAGGCCGCCGTCCAGCACGAACAGCATGCCGACGACCGGTATTTCGGGCAATGCCGCCGAACCGGGATAGAGCGTCCCTTTCACTTCGACTTCCCCGCCGCTTCGGATCGTATAGCGGACTTCGAAACGCGACGGCACGCCTGTCGGCAGCAGCCACTGCTGGACGATCGAGATCGACCCGTCTTGGCCGAACCGGCGGCAGGCAAGCGACCGCTCGCCGCTTTCGCTCGCCTGCCGCCAGACGGCGCTTCGCTCGTGCAGACGGTTGCCGCGGTCGTTGTCGGTCCATGCCCGCCAGAAGTTGGGGCGAGGCGCCTCGCACAGAAGCTCCCGTCCTCCGAGCCGGTACGACACCCAGTCGCCGGTCTCCGGATCGAATGCCGCTTCGAAGCCGTTGCCCGCCACCACCAGCCGTCCGTCCCGCTCTTCCGCCGCAAGCGGATCTTCGTTCTTTTCGCTCTCCATCGTAACTGCCGCGGCCGCGGAGACGGTCGGCAGACAGTATTGCTCGAACGCGACGATATGCCCTTTGTCGGCCCATCCGGCCGCTTCCTTCAGGCGGAGGCTGATCGTCACGATATATTCGTTTCCGGCCGACGGCGCCGTATCGAACGGCAGCCGCACGAGCGCGCTCTCGCCGGGCGCGACCGCGAAGCACCCCGTCTGCCGCTCCACGATCTCGCCGTCCCGGGAGATCTCCCATACCCAATCGAACGCATCCAGATTCGTGAACAGAAACTTGTTCGTGACGCGGTATTCGCTGCGGCTCCAGTCGGCCGGGACGATATCGGCGTTCTGGTAGCATTTTTGACTTCGGCCAGCTTCGGCGTTACCGTCCGGTCCCCGAACAGCAGTCCGTTGCCGCAAAAATTGCCGTCATTGGGCGTATCGCCGAAATCGCCGCCATAGGCCAGAAACGCGGTGCCGTCGGCCGTCCGGGTCAAAATCGACTGGTCGACCCAATCCCAGATGAAGCCGCCCTGCAGGACGTCGTAACGGTCGAACAGGCGCGTATATTTGTCCAGATTGCCGCAGGAATTGCCCATCGCATGGCTGTATTCGCACAGGATGTACGGCTTCTTCGCCGGTCCGAGCGCATAGCGCTCCACAAGGTCGGGCTGGACGTACATGACGCTTTCGATGTCCGATGCCGCGTCGTACGCCCGGTGATGGAACGTTCCTTCGTAGTGGACGAGCCGGGACGAATCCCTTTCGCGGAAGAAATCCCGCATCCGGATAAAATTTTCCCCGCCGAACGATTCGTTGCCGAGCGACCAGATCAGAATCGACGGATGGTTTTTGTCGCGCTCGTACATCGAACGGCACCGGTCGATCACATTGGCCGTCCATTCCGGCTTGCTTCCGGGGAGGGTGTCCTCCTCTTCCTGCTGGCCGTACCGCCACAGCCCGTGCGTCTCCAGATTGACCTCGTCGATGACGTAAAGCCCGTACTCGTCGCACAGATCGTACCATTCCTTCCGGTTCGGATAATGCGACGTGCGGACCGCGTTAATATTGTGCGACTTCATCAGCTTGATGTCCGTCACCATCGTCTCCCGGTCGATCGCGCGGCCGCGGTCGCACTGGAATTCGTGGCGGTTGACGCCCTTGAACACGATGCGTTTGCCGTTCAGCTTCATGACGCCGTCCTCGATCTCGAAACGGCGGAAGCCGACCCGGCAGCCGACCGTTTCGAGCGGCGTACCGTCCGCCCTCTTCAGCGTCAGCGCAAGCCGGTATAAATTCGGCTGCTCGGCGCTCCACAGCAGCGGCTGCCGGACGACCGTCTCGCCCGATACGCGCACCTCGGCTTGTCCGGCGAGTCCGGCCGCCATCGTCAGCGGCTCGTCCAGCACCGCCAGGCCGTCCGCGTCGTACAGCATCGCCTCGACCGTCACCGTCTCGGAGAGAAGCGCGTCGTAATTGCCGACGACGGCGTCGATCTTGAGCCGGGCGGTCGTCAGGCTTCTGTCGAGCTCGCTGCGGACGGTATAGTCAAACAGATGGGCGGCCGGCTTCGAATACAGATAGACATCGCGAAAAATGCCGCTCAGCCGCCAAAAATCCTGGTCCTCCAGCCAGCTGGCGTCACACCAGCGGTATACCTCGACCGCCAGTTTATTGTCGCCCGCCGTCAAATAAGGCGTAATATCGAATTCCGCCGGCGTAAACGTATCCTCGCTGTAGCCGACAAAATCGCCGTTCACCCAGACATAGAAGGCCGATTCGACGCCTTGGAAGCTGATGTAGACCGGCGAGCCCTGCCACGATTCCGGCACCGTAAACGTCCGGATATACGAGCCTACCGGATTGTAGGCGGTCGGAGCGAACGGCGGCCGGATATTTTCCTTGCCGTGCCACGGGTAGCGAATGTTCGTATAATGCGGGTAATCATAGCCTTCGAATTGCCAATGCGACGGAACCGGAATTTCCGCCCATTCCGAAGCGTCGTAATCTTTGCGGTAAAAATCGGCGATCCGCTTGTCCGGCGTTTCGGCAAAGCTGAATTTCCAGTTTCCGTTCAGGCTTTGATACCGGGAGGAGGCCGACGGATCGCCCTTCAGCGCATCCCGGACATGTTCGTAGGAAATCGTGTCCGCATGGGCGGGAAGGCGGTTCAATTGAAAATATCCGGGTTGTTGTTCCACTCCGGATAGCCGTTCGCCGGCGGGACATAGACGAATTTGCTGGCCAATACGGCACCTTCTTTCCTTCGAATATCGTTTTACATCCCAAAGTGTATTACATCCGGCCTTCCCTTGAAATGAAAACATATTCGCAGGACTGTAACGATTTTCAGCAGTTCCCCTTCGGCTTTTGCCTTCATACAATATGGTGAATGTGACGACGGAGGTTGCGGAGGGACGAAAAGATGGGCAAAGCGGGTTTGAACATTCGAAGCGCTCTGTTTCTTGCGGCGGTATGCGGGCAAACCTACTCGCAGTTCAACCATCCCGAGGGATGGTTTCTCGTGCCCAAAGGGTATTCGGCTGTCGGCACGTTTGACGGCAAGGCTTACGCCGGAACGAGGGAACGGTTCGGTTTTATTATCGAATCGGACAACTCCTTCATTGCCGCGTTCCGGGGAACCGGCTCGGCCGAAGACTGGGCGTCCGATCTGATCGCCGACCAGACCGACTATTTCCCGGTCAAGGGAGCCGGATTGACGCATCGCGGATTCACCGATATCTACAAGTCAATCCGCGAAACGCTGCTCGGCCGGCTTGCGCGGCTGCCCGCGAACAAGCCGCTGTTCATTACCGGGCACAGTCTCGGCGGCGCGCTTGCCACGCTCGCCGCGCTGGACATCTCCGCGAATACCGGGTTCCGCAATCCGAAAGTCTATACGTTCGCCGCTCCCCGGGTCGGGAATCCGGCGTTTGTCAGAATGTACAATAGAACGATAGCCAGCCATTACCGCATTCAGAACGAATTCGATATGATCCCCCATCTCCCGCCGCTCGTTTACTCCAGTCCCCGCACGAATCAAAAATCATATTATATGCATGTACGGGGCAAGGTGAAACGCTCGTTCCAAACCGGCACCATCTCCGGCAACCACGTGCTCGGCAATTATTTCAGCGATCTGGCGAAGGACGATCCCGCCTTCGCTGCGGCACTGTGCGCCTATCCCCCGGGCTGGTGTCCCGGCGTGCGGAGCGGCGCGCGAAGAACGGGGATGCGCGGCCGTTAATCGGCCGAATGTTCGCGTTCCTCCCCTGGCTTCTCCTGCTCCTTCTTCTCTTTCCTCCACGAATTCAGCTCGACGACCAGCAGCAGGACGGCAAGCAGTGGAAGCAAAATGAAGAAGAACCACGGATTGTTATAGGGAATCATCATTATCCATCACTCTCCATTTCACCAGTTCATGTTTCATGAACTTATTTTACGGTATATTTTGTATTTTCACAAGGAAAATACATGTATCGTGAAATTCGCGACCGGCATTCCTCCTAAACGAACACGTCAGGTTAAAATGATAGAAAAACAACGGATGCGAGAGAGAAGGACTGGCCATGATCGGAGCACAACTGAGAAAGCTGCGCAAAAATCAGGCTGGACGCAAGAACAGCTGGCAGCGAAACTAAACGTCGCAAAATCCACAATTTCCCAATACGAGAATAACATTAACGAACCGGATTTACAAATGTTAGTTCAAATGGCCAATTTGTTCAATGTTTCCGTCGATTACTTGCTGGGACGCGAAATGTACGACCAGGCCCAGGCGGGCAAAGCGGAACCGAACATCCGCGAACGACTGACCGAGGAGGAAACGGCTTACCTGGACGAAAGCTTGAAGCTCTACCGCAAATGGATCGCCAAACGCAAAGAATCGTAACCTTTAAACCGAAGCGTAAATGAAACATTTCAAAGAATGCCAAACAGGCTCTCCCGGAGTCATCGTTCGATGCCTGGGAGAGCCTTGCTAGTCAAGCCGGCAATACATAAAGAAGGATAGCGAAAAAATGCGTAACGGAACCGCCGAGCACAAACAGATGCCAGACAGCGTGATGATAGGGGAAGCTTCGCCACATATAGAACACGGTGCCGACCGTATAGAGCACGCCTCCGGCGATAAGCAGCGTCAATCCTTGCGGCGCCAGATGGACGGTCAGCGGCTTCCAGGCGAATACGATAAGCCAGCCGAGCGCGATATACAGCAGCGTCGACGTAAACAGAAACCTGGAGGCGTACATCGATTTGAACACGACTCCGGCGGCGGCCGCCCCCCAGACGACGCCGAACAACGCCCAGCCGAGCGCCCCTTGAACGACATGGAACAGAATCGGCGTGTAGGTGCCCGCGATAAACAAGTAAATGCAGGAATGATCCAGCGCCTCGAATATTCGCTTCGCCCGCCCTTCCGGAAAGCTGTGCACGAGCGTCGACATCAGGTACAACAGCAGCATCATCGATCCGTAAATCGTGAAGCTGACGACATGCAGCGCCGTTCCTTTCGTTGCCGCGAACACGATGAGCAGCACGAGAGCGGCAACGCTCAGCCCCGCCCCGATGCCGTGCGTGATCGCGTTGGCCGCTTCTTCCCGCCTGGTGTAAACATGCGTATTGGCCATCTCGAATCCCCTCCCAGGAGCCTATACTTTATCGTTCGAATACGCCACCCGGGAATCGAGCGTGATAGACGCGCGCCGATTGTCGCGATCGTAGACAAACCCCGGTTCGTCTTTATCGTACAACCAGTATTTTTGCAGCGAACCGCCGTCCTGCGCGTACTCGAAATAAAACAGATTCAGCTCGTTCAGATGGATGGCCAGACGCGCCGCATCCACATCCCGGATTCCTTCGATCGTAACGAGCCAGCCGTCTCCCGACGGCTCGACCGAAAACGGATAGTTCCGCTCATCGGTATCGATAAGCAGTTGGCCGGTAACGAGCCTGACGAGCAGTTTCGAACGGGGGCCGGCCGCCGGAGCCGATATTGCCGCCGGTTCTTCCCGGTTCGCCGACGGCGGCAAGTCGATCAGCAGAAGCTGCGCCCCGCCGGCGCCGCCGCAGCGCAGCTCAAGCTCCGCCGTATCCGATATCCGGGCCTCGTCGCGCCTTCCGAGCGCATGCTCGCCGTTCAGCGAAACCTCGCCTTCGATAATGAATAGAAACGCCAGACGGCCCGGCGCAAGCGTATAGGAAACGGCGGCGCCGGCATCCAAATCGGCGTAATACATCGTCAAATCCTGATGGATATGCGCGACGTTCGCGGCCGGGCGGTTCGATACGATCGGCAGCAGCCGGTTATGGGCCGCCGCGGGATCGAAACGGGCCGTCTCGTACGAAGGCGAGAGCCGCTTCGTATCCGGCACGAACCAGATTTGCAGCAGCTCGGCCTCTTCATCGCCCGGGTTAACCTCCGAATGAATGATGCCTGTGCCGGCGCTCATCCGCTGCACCCCGCCGAACGCGGTAACAGCCGTATGCCCGGCGCTGTCCGCATGTTTAAGCTGACCCTTCAACACGACCGTCACGATTTCCATCTCGCGATGCGGATGCGCGCCGAAGCCGTGTCTCCCCGCCACCTTGTCGTCATTGAATACGCACAAAGGACCGAAAAAGCGGTTGTCCTGATCATAGTATTCGCCGAAAGAGAAGCTCGCGCTGCTCTTCAGCCAGCCTGCGTCGCGCTTGTATTTGGCGTCCGATCTTCTGATGTCGATCACCGGATACTCCCTCCCATCGGGCAGAGCCGTTGCCGCTTGCGGCGCAGCCAGCCTCTAATCCCAGTGTAAAAGATCACCCCCAATCTTTCAACCAGGAACGAATTACCCGTATCGTCTTGTCCAGATTGCATATCGAATCGGCGTCCGTAAAATCGGGTTCGTGACGAAAGTAGTCCGCATGCCCGCCCATCACCGGCAATCCCTCGACAAGCCCCGGAGCGAATTTCATCCGGTCCCACCGGGGCAAGGCATACCGGCCTCTTCTCCAGCCTCCCCAGCTTCCGAGGCGGCTGATCCGGTCGACGGTTCGGCCATCCGCGTCGATCGCGTAAAAATAACCGACCCGGTCACGAAACGACGGATCGATCGGCACCTTGGGCGACCCGATCTGAACGATCCGCACATCGCCGCGCCGGCTTACGTCGGGAAGCATGCGCGCGGCCTGATAGGCAGCCGCGCCGCCGCCGCTGTGGCCGATCAGCAGCAAAGGTCCGGACCGGTATGTCGACCGGATAAAATCGGCCGCCGTCCTGCCGCCGACCCGGCCAAGCACGGAACGGTACGGCACATCGGTCGAAACTTCGCTCAATTGACGAAGCAGACGTCTCGTATAATCGCCGTAAGGCATCAACACAAAAATACGCGGCTCCCTTCCCTCTTCTCGAAACAGCGCATCCAGCTTGCGGCAGCATTCCGCAAACGACGCAACCGGCGTTTTCACGCCCGCCAGCAAGTAAATGTTCAGCAGGGGTGCGCTCCCGGCCGTCATATCCAGACCTCCTTACGTTTTTGCTCTACCTCATTCATTATGCGAAAAGGGGACCGCTTCTCATACCGGCCGCATTTGCGGATGAATTCGGTAAAACTGGTCATACTTTTAACTGACCGTCTGACTGACAACCGGTAGGCGTTACTTGTCGCCCGTACGGGCTGTACAGTAACGTCTTTCGCTTTATGTCAGCTTATTTATCTTCCGCACCGTTTCATCCGTACTGCTTTCGTTTATATAACTACATTGAAGAAAGGGGGGCCCATCGTGATCGTTATGAACAACGTCAACAAAGTTTACGAAGACGGTTTTCATGCTCTGAAAAACATCAACCTGGAGATGAAGAAAGGGGAAATTACGGTTCTGATCGGACCGAGCGGCTGCGGCAAATCGACGACGATGAAGCTGATCAACCGGCTCATTTCACCTTCGAGCGGCGAAGTGCTCATCAACGGGCGGAACGTGAACGAGATCGATCCGGTCAAGCTGCGGCGGAACATCGGCTATGTCATCCAGAGCATCGGCTTGTTCCCGCATATGACCATCGGCAGAAACGTCGGCATCGTCCCCCGGCTGAAAAAGTGGGATGCCGACAAAATCAACCGGCGGATCGACGAACTGATGCGGCTTGTCGGGTTGCCCCCGGAAACGTACCGGGACCGGTATCCTTCGGAACTGAGCGGCGGGCAGCAGCAGCGGATCGGCGTCATCCGGGCGCTTGCGGCCGACCCGGACATCATCCTGATGGACGAACCGTTCAGCGCGCTGGATCCGATCAGCCGGGAGCAGCTTCAGGACGAATTGATCCGGCTGCAGCAGGAGCTTCGCAAAACGATCGTCTTCGTTACGCACGACATGGACGAAGCGCTCAAAATCGCGGACACGATCGTCCTGATGAAGGAAGGCCAAATCGTGCAGACCGGCACGCCGGAAACGATATTGCGCCATCCGGCGAACGACTTCGTCCGGACCTTCATCGGCGAGAAGCGGCTGATGCCGGACAGCCTGTACGAAATCCCGACGGTCGACGAGGTCATGGTCAGAAAGCCCGTCACCGCCTTCCCGACCCGCGGACTGGCCGAAGCGATCCGGCTGATGGAGCAGCGCAAAGTCGACTCGCTGTTTATCGTCGACCGCGACAACGATCTCCAAGGAATCGTTTCCATCTATCAGGTGCTCGATCAATACGGCGAGGAAAACAAGACGGTGGCCGATGTGATGCAGCCCGTCCTGTATTCGGTCAAAACCGGTTCGCCGCTGACCGCCGCCGTGGAACTGCTCAATCGCCACCAGCTGTCCAATCTCGCCGTCGTGGACGATCGCAACCGGCTCGTCGGGCTCATTACGAGAGGCAGCGTCGTGCGCCATCTGGCCAATGTGATGCCTGCGACCAGCCCGGCAGAGGAGGTGTAACGATGAACGGATGGACCGGTTTCTTTCGCGAGCGATGGATGGACATTGCAACGGCGCTGCAGGAGCACTTGACCATCTCGTTCATGGCCGTGGTGCTCGGCAGTCTCGTCGCGATTCCGCTAGGGATTGCCCTTGTCTACAATCGCATATCGTGGCTAAACAGCGTCGTGTTCTTCGTCGCCAACCTGTTTCAGACCTTGCCGTCGCTGGCTCTGCTCGCCATTCTCATCCCGCTGATGGGGATCGGGGTGAAGCCCGCCGTCGTCGCTCTGCTGCTGTACGCCATCATGCCGATTCTGCGCAATACGTACGACGTGTTTTGTCGGTCGACCCCCATGTGCTGGAATCGGCCCGGGGCATGGGCCTCAGCGCGTTTCAACGCATTATGAGCGTACAGCTGCCGCTGGCCCTGCCCTATATCATGTCGGGCATCCGGATTACGACCGTCTATATCATCAGCTGGGCGACGCTTGCCACCCTGATCGGCGCCGGCGGCCTCGGGCAGCTGATCGTTTCCGGGATGGGCGTCAACAAGCCCGAACTGATCGTGACCGGCGCCCTCGGCGCCATTGCGTTGGCGCTTGCGGCCGATGCGCTGCTCGGGCTCATGGAGCGGCGGCTGATCCGAAAATACCGGCCCACGAGCCGGATCACGACGTAAGGGAGAACGTGCATGAGGAAGAGATTCGCACTTATCGCGGCCGTCCTGCTGCTGCTCGCCGCGCTGACCGGATGCGGCACCGCCGGTCAAATCGTCATCGGCGCCCAAACCTACACCGAAGCGAAAATATTGGCCGAAATGTACAAGGCGCTGATCGAGGACAGAACCGGTCTGGAAGCGCGCGTCATTCCGGACCTGGCGTCCAGCACGGTGGTCATTCAGGCGATGAAACGGAACGATCTGCAAATTTCGACACTTTATACGGGCGAAATCTTCAACAACCACTTTCCGTTCGAGGAAACGAAAGACCGGGAAGAAGTGTTGCGGCAAGCCAAGGAAGGGTTTGACCGCTATTTCGATTTCAAATGGCTCGACCCGCTCGGCTTCGAAAATACGTACGCCTTTACCGTCCGCGGCGCACTCGCCGAGGAGCGCGGCTACGAGAGCATCTCCGACGTGAAGCCGGACGCCGGCAGCCTCAGACTCGGCGTCGACACGACATGGCTGGAACGCGAGGCCGACGGTTACCCGGCATTTTCCAAATATTATGGCATAAAGTTCGGCAATACGTATCCGATGGAGCAAAGCCTCGTCTATCAGGCGGTAGCGCAGCGGCAGGTCGACATCGTGCTCGCCTATTCGACCGATTCCCGACTGAAGGCTTACGGCCTGACAACGCTGCGTGACGACAAGCAATTTTTCCCGCCGTACGACGCTTCCCCGGTTATCCGTAACGATCTGGCCGAGAAGCATCCGGAAGTCGTGCAGGCGATATCCGAACTGATCGGAACGATCGACGAACAGACGATGATCGACCTCAACTACGAAATGGACATCGAAAAGAAAAGCGAACGCGAAGTCGCGCTCGCCTATTTGAAAAAAACGGCTTGCTGCAATAAAAGCGGGGTGAGGAACCGAAATGGAAGCGAATCATTTGACGATCATGGATCTGCTCGATTATATGGGACGCAATGCCGGCATGCTGTGGGAATACTTCTGGCAACATGTCGGCATGGTGCTGACCGGCACAGGGCTCGCCTTTTTGGCCGGGGTGCCGCTCGGCGTGCTGTGCGCGCACTATCCCGCGGCGGCCAAAATCGTGCTGACGGCGACGAACATTTTGCAGGTGCTGCCGTCGCTCGCCATGCTCGTGCTGCTCATGCTCTGGCTCGGGCTCGGCTCCGATACGGTTATCGTCGGACTATTTCTCTATTCGCTCAATCCGATTGTGCGCAATACTTGCGTCGGACTGCAGCAGATCGATGCGAGCTATGTGGAAGCGGGACGCGGCGTCGGCATGAGTCCGCTGCAAATTTTGTTTCAGGTCCGGTTTCCGCTCTCTCTTACCTATCTGATGTCGGGCGTGCGGATCGCCGCCGTCATCGCCATCGGTGTCGTCACGATCGCGCCGCTCGTCGGCGGAGACGGCCTGGGACGGGAAATCTACGCGGGAATCAACAACCAGAATTCGCTGCGCATTTATGCCGGAGCGATCCCGGCGGCGCTGCTCGCGATCGCCACCGATATCGTGCTGGGCGGGCTGCAGCGCAAGCTGCGGCTCGACAACCGCAAATCCGGCAATTAACTTGCGGTCTTTTTTGGTCGCATTCGTTTATCTGCGCCAATATTTCTGGGCGTATTCCATTTTGCGGGTTCGCGCCCGAACGTAGAGGCGTCTCGCAATCCAGGCGATAAATACGTTGAGCAGCAGCCACAATACCATGAAGCCGTTCTTCCAGACGGAACGGGCCGGCTCGTCCGCCGCTCCGCCGGCAGCGGCGCCCGCTTCCGGAGCGGCTGAGGCCGCTGCCGCGGTTTCCAGCGGTCTCAGCTTGCCTGCGACCGCTTCGCCGCCGGACGTCTTCACGGTTATGCTGCCGTCGTCGCCGACCGACAGTTCGGGCGTCTCTCCCTTCGGCACGACCGCCCATATGTCTTCATCGGCCTGAAAACGGGGATCTTCGCCGGTCGCAAGATAGGGATACTGCTCGCCCTCGGAGAACAGGCGCATCGGCTCGAAGCTGGCGAACCCGTAGTCAAGCATCGCGGTCATATCGTCGTACAGCGCCTTGTCGTTCGGCGCCTTCATGATGACACCGATCAGTTCCATATCGCCGCGCGCCGCGGAGCCGACAAGGGTGAAACCGGCGTCGTTCGTATAGCCGTTTTTGACCCCTGTCGCACCTTCGTACGTTCCGAGCAGCTTGTTATGATTCACGAGCCGGGATTCCCATTCCTCGCCGCTCCAGGGCATGCTTGGGGTGCCGACAATTCGCCGAAACGACTCGTTCTGCATGGCGTACCGGGCGATAAGTGCCATATCCGCAGCCGTCGTATGCTGCTCGGGATCGGGAAGCCCGTGCGGATTTTTGAATACGGTGTTTTTCGTACCGACCGTCTCCTTCACGAAACGGTTCATCCGCTCGGCGAACGCCTCCTTCGACCCGTCGATATGCTCGGCGATTGCGGTGGCCGCATCGTTGCCGGAATTGAGCATCAGGGCGTAGACAAGGCGTTCCATCGTCAGCTGCTCCCCTTCCGCCAAATATACCCGGGTGCCGTCCTCATGCCGCGCCTCCTTCGAAACGGTGACGATATCCTGGGGATCGGCAACCTCCAAAGCGATAATGCCGGTCACAATTTTCGTAATGCTGGCCGGATAAAGCGGCTCGTCCGGATTTTCGCGTAAAGGACCGCCCCGCTTCGCGCATCGATCAATATGCCGGATTCCGCCTCAAGCTCCGGCAGCGACGCCTCGTCCGCGCGCTCCTCCGTCCCCGTTTCCTCGGCTTCCTCGGCGCCCGCAGAGGCTGCCGGATATATCGGATATATAAGAAGAACGAGCAC
Source organism: Paenibacillus cisolokensis (assembly GCF_018403665.1). Taxonomy (GTDB): domain Bacteria; phylum Bacillota; class Bacilli; order Paenibacillales; family Paenibacillaceae; genus Paenibacillus_AH; species Paenibacillus_AH cisolokensis. Next base: position 353 of record NZ_BOVJ01000148.1, on the reverse strand, counting down.
CGTCAGCAGAATCGCACTCTTCAACATGCCCGACCACTTTTCTTTCACCGCATTTGCCCGTCCTTTCTGTCACAATTAGGTAATTCGCTATATAAAACCGTTTCCAGCGTAGCATAGCCGCAAAGGGCTAGTCAATTCGGACTGCCGAACTTCCAGCGGGCCACAGCGAACTCCTCATCCGCCTCATCATGAAAGCACTTAATGTAACTTTATATAACGTATACATAACAAATTTAACAACTTCCTTTTATTAAATGTAATATAAAATTACATAAATATTGATATTGACAAAAAGAAGATGAGTATAAAGACACCAACCACCATTTTGCGTCATATAATATAACGTATAAGAA
>NZ_BOVJ01000147.1 GCF_018403665.1 Paenibacillus cisolokensis | reverse complement strand
GTCCGCGGCTGCTCGCCGCCCCTGCGCTGCGCCGGCCGGCGACAGCGCGTCCGGAGCCGGCAGCGCCGGTCTGGCCGCCGGCTCCGGCAGCAGCGCCAGCAGCCGCTGCCTGCGCTCGGCTGCGGCCCGCTCCAGGCCGGACAGCGCCTCCAGCGCCGCCGAGCGCCCGCGCAGCTCCGCGAGCGCGGCTTCCGCGGCGGCGGCCTCCGCTGCCGCGCCTTGCGCCGCGCGCTCCGCCAGCTCGTCGGCAAGCTCGAACGCGCGCTGCCGGAACCACGATTTCGTGTCGGCCGCTACATCCCGGCAGTAAGTCATCGTATACTCGTTGCCGAATACGGCGCCTTCCTTCACCCGCTTCAGCAAAAACTCGTCGTCCGGCGTCCAGTCGAGCCGGGCCAGCATACCGTCCAGCTCCCCATCGCCCGCTTCCGCCGGACCGAAGCTTTCCGCCGCCTTGCGCAGCGCGTCCTTGACATGCCATACGACGGCCGCTTCCACCTGGCTTGCCAGATCGGCGCGAAACGCCTCAAGCCGCCGTTCCTTCTCCGCCGCCGTCTTCGCTCCCGCGAACAGCAGCCCCGCGCGAAAACCGGGTTTGCGGCTCTCGAGGAAGGCGTGCGCCAAATCCCGCGTCGCAGCCGGCGTCACATTGGCGTTGTCCAGCACGGCCTGCACGTCCGCCCGCACCTTCTGGCGCAGCCGCTCGGGCCGCTGCTTCAGCTCTTCCAGCTTGCGCTCCAGCTCTTCCGCTTCGCTGCGCAGCCGGGCGGCCGCCTCCTCGCCGCCCGCTTCCGCCAGCAAACGGTCGCGCTCAGGCGCTTCCCCGTTCTCGCGCTCCTTCAAATGCGTCTCGGCGATATGGCGAAGCGACGCGCCGACGCTGTAAGCGGCCAGCTCCGCCCGCATCTCCCGCAGCCGGGCCAGCAGCGCCGTCAGCTTCGACCATTCGCTGTGCGGATGCTCCGGATCGCGGAGCGACAAGTAGACGATTCCGTCCGGCTCCAAATGCCAGTTGGCGAACGCCTCCTCGACGGCGGCGCGGTACGCCGCGAACGGCAGCTCCCGTTCGCGGTGCTTGTCGATTTGATTGACAATCAGATAGAGCGGCTTGCCCCAGTCCTTGAGCTGTCTGGCGAAGGCAAAATTGATCTCCGACTGCACATGGTTGTAATCCATCACGTAAAACACGACGTCGGCCAGATGCAGCGCCGATTCGGTCGCCAGCCGATGGGCGTCGTCCGTCGAGTCGATGCCCGGCGTATCGAGCAGCACCGTATGATCGCCGAGCAAAGGCGACGGATAAACGATATCGACCGCTACAAACTGCTCGCCGTCGACGCAGTACTTCTCCAGCTGCTCAGGCGGCGCTTCGATCGTCTCCGGGCGGCCGTTCACCAGCCGCACGATCGATGCGCGCGGCTCTCCTCCCCCGCGGATCGTCACGACGTTCGCGCTTGTCGGCACCGGCCCGGACGGCAGCAGCGGCGCTCCGCACAGCCGGTTGACGAGCGTCGACTTGCCCGCCGAAAAATGGCCGCAGAACGCGACGGCAAGCCGCCCCTCCGCCAGCTTGTCGGCCAGCTCCGATATCTGCTCCGCGCGGCGCGCATCCCCGGCCTGCGCCAAATAACCGGCGACGGCTTCCGCCGCGGCCGGCAATGGTTCCCCTTTCGTCATCATCGTCTCCAAAGCTCCAGCTCCCCCACTTGCTTCCCGTTTCTTCCTGCACGATTTGCCGCAGAGACGGATTTTGGCAAAATATAAGTCCGCTGGCGGCCGCGAAAATCGCCGAAGCGTCGACGTTCGCGGCGCCGGCGGTTCGTTACACGGCCGGCGGCTCCTCCATCGGCAAACAAATCTCAAAAACGTTGCCGTGCTGCAAAATGACGATGTTCCGATCTTTCTCTTTCATGACGACCACTTCCGGCTTTGTCCGCATCCGCTCGATGTAGGAAGCCGGCACATCTCCGGACCCGCTCACCGTAATCCCTTCCACGACGACATCCTCATTATCGGCCGGCGGCGAATTGACGATTTGCGGGTAAATGTCCGAAAACAGAGCGAAATCGTTCGTAAACACGCTGATGCACTTCAAGTTTCATCATCCTTTACTGGTCAAATTCACTGTCTTTCCCTTATTCTTCCGGTCGACGGCCGATTTCATGCGCCGCTGACCTTCCTTGCATATATCCAGCAAAGGACATACCGGACATTGCGGATTTTGCGCCTTGCAATGGTATCTTCCGAAAAAAATAAGCCGGTGATGCGTGAGCGTCCACTCTTCGCGCGGCACGAGCTTCATGAGCCGCTTCTCCACCTCGAGCACCGAGTCGTCCGGCTTGGCGATGCCAAGCCGCTTCGATACGCGCTCCACATGCGTATCGACAGCGATAGCCGGAACGCCGAACGCGTTCGACACGACGACGTTCGCCGTCTTGCGCCCGACTCCGGGCAGCTCCGTCAGCTGCGCATGCTCGCGCGGCACTTCGCCGCCGTATTTGTCGATCAGAATCCGGCACAGCTTCTGAATGTTCGCAGCCTTGCTCCGAAACAGGCCGATTCGCCGGATATCCTGTTCCAGCTCCTCGACCGGAACGGCCAAATAGTCCTCGGGCTTCTTGTATTTCTCGAACAAATGCGCCGTAACTTTATTGACCGTTTCGTCGGTGCATTGAGCCGACAGCAGCACCGCGATCGTCAGCTCGAACGGATTGCGGTGGTTCAGCTCGCAGCGGGCATCCGGAAACATGTCCGCGATCGTGTCCAAAATATGGCGCATTCTCTCCTTCGCTCTCATGCCGTTTCGCTCCCGTGAAAGACTGTCGTTTCAAAGTGTAGCGAAATTTGTCGCCCTGCGCAACCGAAAAACCGCCGGAAAACAGAAAAAAACTGCCCCGAAAGGCAGTTGTCACAAAATATTGCCGAACGTTATGCCGATTCGTCTCTGACGATCGGATGCGGCAGTTCTTCATGGCCCATCAAACTGTCTACCGCTTCGCCGTCCACGAGCACCTCGATGCTCTCCACCTCTTCGAACTGGAACAGCGTCCGCTTCAGCGATTCGAGCGCAAGCGCTTCGCCCGGAGCGCCGAACCGCGCCTCGTCGGGCAGATGGATGTCCAGCGTAACGGCTCCGCCTTCGGCCTTGACGGACTTGAACTCCGCCTTTTCCCACAGCGATACGGCCCCTTCCTTCGCCCCGGTGCGCAGCGCTTCCAGCGCTTGCTTCAGTTTGTCTTCGTCGTCCGTGTAACGAATAACGGTCTGCTGTTCCACGATATCCGACATTTCATCGTCGGTAAAAAACAGCGTGATCTTCGCCTCCGAAACCGTTTGCCCGGAACCGCCGCCTTCCGGCGTCCCGTTTCCCCCGGATCCTCCGGTTTCGTTCGTACGCGCGCCGCAGCCCGCAGACAGGATGAACAACGCGACAGCGAGCAACGCGAACCAAGCCGGTCCGATTCTCCGCATTGATGATCAGCCCCCTCATTCAACATGATGTGCGCGGCATCAGAGCTTCAAATATTTTTGATGCCTGCCACGAGCTCTTGTGCGATCCGGTTTTGCGTCTCTTCTTTCTGCAGCGCTGCCGCGTCGTCCTTGTTGGACAGGAAGCCGGTTTCCACCAGCACCGCCGGCATCGTCGTCTTCTTGATGACGACATAACCGGCCGTCTTGACGCCGCGATCCTTAAAGCCGGTTGCTTTCAGCACATGCTGGTGAAGAATTTCCGCCAATTGCTTGCTGTCCGACCGGTTGTAGTACGTTTCGGTACCGGTCGCCGAAGGCGTGAAGCTGTTGCCGTGGATCGAAATAAAGATGTCCGCTTTGAGATCGTTGGCGAATTTGGCCCGATCGTCCAGCGCGACGAACGTATCGTCCTTGCGGGTCAGATACGGCTCTATCGCCGGCTCCTTCTTCAGCAGCTCATACAGTTTGAGCGCGATCTTCAGGTTCAATTCCTTCTCGTTGTAGCCGAGCACGCTCTTGGCGCCCGGATCGTGGCCGCCATGTCCCGCGTCGATGACGACTTTGTACTTCTTCGCCGGCGGCTTGGACGGATCGGTCGCGGGAGGCTCCGTTGCCGGCGGCTGCGACGGGGCGGGACCGGCCGCGTCCAGCACGTCGATGCGCAGCTCCCCTTGTCCTTCGGTAAAGGTATAGTTCGTCGGAGCCGTCAGGTCAAGCACGACGCGGATCGTCGAAGGCTTGTCCGAGTAGAGTGAATAGCGGACTTTCGTCAGCGTCGGATGTCCGTCGACCGTCAAGCTTCCGCCGGTCCCCTTGACCGGCGGCTCTGGGAGGAAATCGGACGCGAACGCCGTGTCGGGCAAATCGAGGACGATTCGGTCCGGAGCGTTCAGCACGAACGGCTTGTTCGCCTTCACATCGCCTTCATAGCGCAAAATGACGCTGCCGAGGCCGTTATACTCGATCGACTTGAGCTTGCCTTTTGCCGGGATCTCCGGCGTCTCCGTCTTTGGCGGTTCGGCCGGCGGCGGATCGGCCGGCTTCACCTGCTGGAAAAGCTGGACCGTTTTCGTTTTCTGATCCCAGTACACGTCAAGCCCCATATTCTCCCCGACGAAGCGGAGCGGAATCATCGTCCGGTTTTTGATCGCCGTTGCGGGGGCAAGAAGCGTTTTGGCTTCGCCGTTGACAAGCGCCGTACGGTCGTCGAGCGTAAATTCGATTCGGGTTTCTCCGTTATGTACGATGACCTTTTTACTTTCCTTCTGCCAGATGACATCGAACCCGAGCCCTTCCGCAATGACGCGGATCGGCACGAGCGTCGTCTGGTTGACGACCGCCGGTTCGACGTCGGATTCCAGCGGCTTCCCGTTCAGGTACAGCTTCGGTGCGTCAGCCGCGGCTTGTCCGACGCCGATAAACAATACGGACAGGAACGACAGAAAAAACAGAAAAGGAACGAACTTCTTCATCTTTCACCTCTGATGACTGGTATTGCCCGCAAACGAGCCGCGACGATTCGACGATTCGACGATTCAACGATTACGAACGATAGATTAGACGCAAAAATGCGAGAAAAGTTGCGAGAATGTCGAATAATTTTTGGCGAAAAGCGAAAAACACGGCGGCCGCCCCGAATGGACGGCCCCGGTTTTCCGCAATCGCAAGCATCGGAGCTGGCCGAATTCCGCCGGTTTCCGCCAACATCAGGCATCGCCGAATTTTCGTCAGCTTCCGCCAGCTTCCGGCTGCGCGCCGCAGCTTACCCGTGTTTGGCCTCGTATGCCGCAATTTTGTCCTCATGCTGCAGCGTCAGGGCGATATCGTCCAGGCCGAGCAGCAAAAATTGGCGGCGGTGTTCGTCGAGATCGAACGAAAGATCAAGCCCGTATTCGTCGGACAGCTTCTTGTTCTCCAGATCGACGGTCAGCTTGTAACCCTCGTGGGCTGCCGTCCGCCGGAACAGCTCGTCGACCTGCTCTTCGCTCAAGCGGATCGGCAGTATGCCGTTTTTGAAGCAGTTGTTGTAGAAAATATCCGCGAAAGAAGGCGCGATGACGCATTTGAAGCCGTAATCAAGAATCGCCCAGGGCGCATGCTCGCGGGAGGAGCCGCAGCCGAAATTGGCTCTGGAAATCAAAATCGAAGCGCCCTTGTAACGCGGCTTGTTCAGTTCGAAATCCGGGTTTTCGTTGCCCGCTTCGTCGAAGCGCCATTCGTAAAAGAGAAACTGGCCGAAGCCGCTGCGTTCGATGCGCTTCAGAAACTGCTTCGGAATGATCGCGTCGGTATCGACGTTGACGCGGTCGACCGGCGCCACGATGCCGGTCAGCGTTTTGAATGGTTCCATGGTCGTAACTTCCCCTCTCTATGCGCAAATCGTTAGTTCAACACTTCGGTTTTGAATTTCCAGTCGCGAACGTCGGTAAAGTGGCCCTTGATCGCAGCGGCTGCGGCCATCGCCGGCGAAACGAGATGCGTGCGCCCGCCGCGGCCTTGGCGGCCTTCGAAGTTCCGGTTGGACGTCGAGGCGCAGCGCTGTCCCGGCTGCAGCACGTCCGGGTTCATCGCCAGACACATCGAGCAGCCCGCATCGCGCCATTCGAAGCCCGCTTCCTTGAAGATGCGGTCGAGCCCTTCCTTCTCCGCCTGCAGCTTGACCCGGCCCGATCCCGGCACGACGATCGCGGTGACGCGGTCGTTCACCTTATAGCCTTTGGCGACGGCGGCGGCGGCGCGCAAATCCTCGATCCGGCCGTTCGTGCACGATCCGATGAACACGTAGTCGACCGGAATTTCGGTCATCGGCGTTCCCGGCGTCAGCCCCATATATTCCAGCGCCTTCTCGGCCGCTTTGCGCTCGTTCTCCGTCGGGAAGCTTTGCGGGTCCGGCACGACGCCGGTAATGTCGGTGCCCATGCCCGGGCTCGTGCCCCACGTTACCTGAGGAATGAGCGAATCGACGTCGAACTCGACGACTTTGTCGTACACGGCGCCTTCGTCGGTCGCGAGCGCCTTCCATTTTTCGACCGCCTTGTCGAACTCCTCGCCTTTCGGCGCGTATTCGCGTCCCCGCAAATATTCGAACGTCGTCTCATCGGGGGCGATCAGTCCGGCGCGCGCGCCCGCCTCGATCGACATGTTGCAGATCGTCATCCGCTCCTCCATCGACAGCGCGCGAATCGCTTCGCCGGTATACTCCAGCACGTAGCCGGTGGCGAAATCGGTGCCGTATTTGGCGATGACGCCGAGAATCATGTCTTTCGCCGTTACGCCGGGCTTGCGGGTGCCGACGAAGCGGACCTCCATCGTCTTCGGTTTGGCCTGCTGCAAGCATTGGGTCGCCAGCACATGCTCCACTTCGCTCGTCCCGATGCCGAATGCGAGCGCGCCGAACGCGCCGTGCGTCGACGTATGGCTGTCGCCGCACACGATCGTCTTGCCCGGATGCGTCAGCCCCAGCTCCGGCCCCATGACGTGCACGACGCCCTGATCGATACTGTTCAGGTCAAACAGCTTCACGCCGAAATCTTCGCAGTTTTTCTTCAGCGTTTCGATCTGCTGCTTGGAAATCGGATCGGTAATGTTGAAGCGGTCTTTCGTCGGCACGTTATGGTCCATCGTCGCGAACGTCAAATCCGGACGGCGAACTTTGCGCCCGTTCAGGCGGAGTCCTTCGAACGCCTGCGGCGACGTCACCTCGTGCACGAGATGCAGGTCGATATAGAGAATGCTCGGTTTTCCTTCTTCCCGATGAATTTCGTGATTTTCCCAGATTTTTTCAAACATCGTCTTCTTTGCCATTGCCATCACCCCGTTAATGTCTATAAACATGCAATCGCGCTTCTTTCTGCTAGATCGAGCATATCATTTCTTTCTTAATTGTTCCAAGATATAATATCTATAAAAGCTATAGATCGAAACTATAAAGCGATAACCATCCGAAAAGCGATAAACATCCGATCAACTTCAAAATTCCAAATTCCAATAAATATCCGATAAGCATCGAAGGAGCGATTTTCTATGGAACTTCGCCAACTGCAGTACGTCATCCAAATCGCCAAGGACAAAAATTTTCCCGGGCGGCGGAAAAGCTGCATATCGCGCAGCCGTCGCTCAGCCAGCAGCTGACCAAGCTGGAGAAGGAGCTTGGCGTCCTGCTGTTCCGGCGGACGACGAACTCGGTCGAGCTGACGCATGCCGGGGAAGCGTTCGTCCGGCGGGCCCAGACGATACTCGACACCGTCGAGCAGCTGAAGCAGGAAATGGACGACATGGCGCTCATGCGGCGCGGACGGCTCGTCGTCGGCAGTCTCCCGATTACCGGGTCGCAAATATTGCCGCTCGTCCTGCCGGTGTTCGGCGGCCAGTACCCGCAAATCGAAATTACGCTCATCGAAGATACGTCCTCGCGGCTGGAGCAGCTGACCGCGAGCGGCGAAACCGACCTGAGCCTGCTGACGCTGCCGCTTCAGGAGCCGTCCCTCGCCTGGGAGCCGCTCATCGAAGAGGAAATATGTCTCGCCGTGCCGCCGGGCCATCCGCTTGCCGGCCGCACATCGCCCGTTCCGATGCGGGAGCTGGCCGAAGAGCCGTTTATCGTGTTGAAAAAAGGACAGGGCTTCCGCCAAATTACGTACAATTTGTGCGAACAGGCCGGTTTTCGCCGCGCGTCGTATTTGAGAGCAGCAATATCGAAACGGTCCAGTCGCTCGTCGCCGGCGGCATGGGCATCGCCTTCGTGCCGAAAATGCTGACCCGTCCGCAAGAAAGCGAATTCGCCCCGGCCTATCTTCGCCTGACCGAGCCGGAAGCGTCGCGCACGCTCGTCATCGCCAGCCGCAAAGGCCGCTATTTGTCCAAAGCGGCGGAAGCGTTCATCGAGACGATGAAGACGACGGTCGCGCGCTACTACTCCCTCTGATCCGCGTCAATCGGCGTACAGCGACGGCCGCCGGTCTTCGAATACCGGAATGCGGGCGCGCACTTCGTCGACAAGGGCCAGATCGATGTCCGCCGTCAGCATCGTCTCTTCCTCGCCCGCTTCCGCCACGATTTCACCCCACGGGTCGATCACCATCGAATGGCCGAAGAAGGACGTGTCGCCGCTCGTGCCGCAGCGGTTGCAGGCGATGACGAACATCTGGTTCTCGATCGCCCGCGCCATCAGCAGCGTGCGCCAATGGTGCAGCCGCGGATGCGGCCATTCGGCCGGCACGAACAGCACCTTCGCCCCGTCAAGCGCCAGCTTGCGCGCCAGCTCCGGGAAGCGGATGTCGTAACAGATCATCATGCCGGCCGTTTCCCCATCGACCGCGAGCCGCCCGGGGGCGTCGCCGGCCAGCAGATGCTTCTCCTCATCCATCAGCCGGAACAGATGAATTTTCGAATAAGCCGCGTTTAGCCGCCCCTGACGATCGAACGAATAGGCGGTGTTGTACACCCCTCTCTCCCGCTTCTCCGCAATCGAGCCGCCGATCAGATGAATGCCGTGCTTCCGGGCGAACGCGGATAAAATCGATTTCGTCCGGGACCCTTCCGGGTCGGCCAGCTCGCCGATCCGCTCGAGCGCATATCCGGTGTTCCACATTTCCGGCGCGACGACGATGTCCGGCTTGTCCGGCAGCGCGGCCGCCTCCTCCAGCATCGCGGCAAGCTTTGCGAAATTCGCTTCGGGTTCGCCGGCCCGGACATCCATTTGCAGCAGCGCGATTTTCAACCGCCGTTCTTTGTCGTTTGCCATGTTCCATCAAGCACTCCCGTTATAACGGCCCAAAGCCGTCTTGTTTTTTCCTAATGATACCCTTTCATGGTTCCGTGTCAAGATGGGAACGTTATAGGATATGTAAGGCCATTCCAACTACAGACGGGAGACAACGATCATGATAGCCAGAATTGTTCGAATGACGCCGGTTCTGCTTGCCGCCGCCATGCTGACGCTGTCCGCAGCCGTTCCGGCAGCTTTCGCTTCCACCGAGCCGCTGAAGCCGATCCAGATGTTCGACACCGCGGCGGGCCGCGTCGTCCGTTCCTTCGATAACGATGCCCAAATTCAGGAGATGGCCCACGGCTGGCTGCGCTCGGCCTACGCGCTCTCGCCCCGGATCAAGGCAGACAAGGAATGCCCGTTCGTCTTCCGCGTGCCGCTCGACAAGCCCGCCGCCGTTCACGTGAAAGGGACGTCGCTGACGACTCACGACGTGTTTTTGTTCTATTGCCGGGACGCCGAACACACGCTTCTCGTGTTCGACGAGCAGCGGCGTCCTTATGTGCTGCTGTTCAAAGCGGACATCACGCCGTTTCTGCAAAAGACGGGGCTCGCCGGACAACCCGGATTCGCGCGCAAACCGGACGGCCGCAGCTGATCTCTCACCCAATTCCGATCCGTTTAGAAGACTTTCCCCTCGACGGACGGGCCGCTTCATGCTATCGTATATCATAATATGGTTAAGAAGCAGGCATGGAGCGTGAAACCGACGATGATACAACAGAAACGGATATTCGAACCGGCCGGCCGGATCAAAGGGCTGCCCAAGCAGTTTTTCGCCGCTCTGGTCGGCAAAGCGAACGCGCAGGCGGCGAAAGGCCGCGACGTTATCAATCTCGGCCAAGGCAATCCGGATCAGCCGACGCCGGCCCATATCGTGGCGAAGCTGAAGGAAGCGGCGGACAACCCGCTCTATCACCGTTATCCGCCTTTCAGCGGCTACCGGTTTTTGAAGGAAGCGATTGCTTTCCGCTATAAGGAAGACTATAATGTCGAGCTCGATCCCGATACCGAGGTCGCCATCCTGTTCGGAGGCAAAACCGGACTGATCGAAATCAGCCAATGCCTGCTCGATCCGGGCGACATCTGCCTCGTTCCCGATCCGGGATATCCCGATTACTGGTCGGGCGTCGCGCTGGCCGGCGCCGAGATGCGGTTTATGCCGCTGCGCAAGGAAAACGGCTTTCTGCCGGACTATGCGGCCGTCCCCGCGGCGGATGCGAATCGCGCCAAGCTGATGTTCCTCAATTATCCGAACAACCCGACAGGGGCGATCGCCGATCCGGCCTTTTACGCCGATACGGTCGAATTCGCGTCCCGCTACGGCATCGCCGTCGCCAGCGACTTCGCCTACGGCGCGATCGGATTCGACGGACGCCGGCCGGTCAGCTTTCTCGAGACGCCGGGCGCCAAAGAGGTCGGCATCGAATTTTATACACTTTCCAAGACGTACAATATGGCCGGCTGGCGGGTCGGCTTCGCGGTCGGCAACGCGCAGATCGTCTCTCTGATCAATCTGATCCAGGATCATTATTACTGCAGCCTGTTCGGCGGCATTCAGGAAGCGGCCGCCGCGGCGCTGACCGGACCGCAGCAATGCGTGAAAGAGCTGAACGCCCTGTACGAGCGGCGGCGGGAAGCGCTGTTCGACGAGCTCGGCCGAATCGGCTGGAAAGCCGACCGACCGGGCGGCTCGTTCTTCTGCTGGCTGCCGGTGCCGCCCGGGTACGGCTCCGCCGAATTCGCCGACCTGCTGCTCGAGCGGGCCGACGTCGTCGTGGCGCCGGGCGTCGGCTTCGGCGCGAGCGGCGAAGGCTATGTCCGGCTCGGCCTGCTGGCGGACGAAGAACGGCTGCGGGAAGCCGTCCGCCGCATCGGGGCGCTCGGCCTGTTCGGTTGACAAGCGCAGCGGGGCGTTCCATCGGCGCGGCATTTTGCGCACCTGCACAGGGCCTTGTCCGCACGCGACTCACCGGCGGCGCGGCATTTTGCGCACCTTTACACCGTATAGCGGACGTGGTATGCTAACGTTATATAAATGAACATCGAACGCGATGACGGGGCCAGTAGGCTGCATGCGGCGCGATCAGAGAGCGGATTCCTTGAGGCTGGAAGAATCCGCCGCGCCCGCGGACCGAACCCCACCCCCGAGCGGCCGGCGACGAGCCGGACGGCGCCTGCTGTTATCAGGCCGCAAGCTGGACGGAAGCCGACGATCGGCGTCCGTCAATGAAGGTGGTACCGCGGAAGCCCAGACTTTCGTCCTTTAAGGACGGGAGTCTTTTCATTTTATCGGGAGCATCGGGTTACCGGGACCATCGGGCAAACAAAGAAGGGATGGACTATGTCACAAGTCATTGTCGTAAAAATCGGAAGCAGCTCGCTCACATCGGAGGAAGGCGGATTGAACCGCGACCGGGTCGCCTTTTTCGCTTCGGAGCTGGCCGCGCTGCACGCCGAAGGGCATCAGCTGCTGCTCGTCACCTCCGGCGCCGTTGCGGCCGGATTCCGGCGCATCGGCTATCCGGTCCGCCCGAAGCAGACGCGCGAGAAACAGGCCGCCGCCGCCGTCGGCCAGGCGCTTCTGATGCAGTCGTACCAGGAAGCGTTCGCGCGTCACGGCATCGTAGTGGCGCAGCTGCTGCTCACGCGCGCCGATTTCTCGAATCGGGAACGAATCCGCAACGCCTCGGAAACGATCGAAGAGCTGCTTCGCCACCGCATCCTCCCTATTATTAACGAAAACGACACGGTGGCGACGCACGAGCTGAAATTCGGGGACAACGACACGTTGTCCGCGCTCGTCGCCAACCTGGTCAGAGCCTCCAGACTGTTCATTCTGACCGATACGGACGGGCTGTATACGGCCGATCCGCGCAAAGATCCGGAGGCGTACCGCATCGACCGGGTCGAGCAAATATCCGGCCGCATTCTGGAAATCGCCGGAGGAGCCGGTTCATCGGTCGGCACGGGCGGCATGCGCTCCAAAATCGAGGCGGCGCGCATCGCGATGCGCGGAGGCGTTTCGGCGTTCGTCGGACGGGCGGTTGAGCCCGGCGATCTGAAGCTGGCGTTCGAAGGCGCGGGCAAAGGGACTTATTTCGATACGCATCGTCATAACTTGCCGATGAAAAAGCAGTGGCTCGCGTTCCACTCCATGCCCCAGGGCCGCATCGTCGTCGATGCCGGCGCTGAACGGGCGCTTGCGGAAGGCGGCAAAAGCTTGCTGCCGGCTGGCGTCTGCGGCGTCGAAGGCGATTTCCACCACGGGGATGTCGTCGAGGTGCTCAACCTGCAGCGGGAGACGATCGGACGCGGCGTCGTCAATTATGACGCCTGGCAGATCCAAGCCGTCGCCGGTCTCAATACGGACGAGGTGCGGCGGCGCATCGATGTCGGACGCATTGAGGTTATCCACCGCGATGAATGGATTACGCTTTGAGCGCAAGCAGCAGGCAAACGCCGTTACGGCGCTATGAAGTATGAAGTACGAAAGGAGCATGACGAATATGAGTGAAGTAATCGATAAAGCCCGGCTTGCCGGCACCGCTTTGCAGACGATGAACCGGCTGACATCCGGGCAGAAGAACGAAGCGCTGAACCGAATGGCGGAAGCGCTGGTGGCCGGCCGGGACGCCATCCTCGAAGCCAATGCGCAGGATCTGGCCAGAGGGCGCGACAACGGAACGACCCCCTCGCTGCTTGACCGGCTCGCTCTGAACGAGACACGGATCGCGGGAATTGCCGAAGGATTAAGACAGATTGCGGAGCTGCCGGACCCGGTAGGAGATCTGCTCGAAAGCTTCGAGCGGCCGAACGGCCTGCGCATCGAGCGCGTGCGGGTTCCGCTCGGCGTCATCGGCATGATCTACGAGGCGCGCCCGAACGTGACGGTCGACGCGGCCGGATTGTGCCTGAAAACCGGCAATGCCGTCGTGCTGCGAGGCGGATCGGCCGCCCTGCATACGAACCGGCGCATCGTCGAAACGCTGCGCGCCGCGCTTGCAGAAACGGACGTGCCGGCCGACGCGCTGCAGCTCATCGAAGACGCGAGCCGCGCATCGGTCGACGAAATGCTGAAGCTGAACGGCCTGATCGACGTCATCATTCCGCGCGGCGGCGCCTCGCTGATCCGCACTGTCGTCGAAAATGCGACCGTACCCGTTATCGAAACGGGCGCCGGCATTTGCCATACGTACATTGACGAAAGCGCCGATCCCGATATGGCGTCCAATATCGCTTTCAATGCCAAAGTCCAGCGTCCCTCCGTCTGTAACGCGATGGAGACGCTGCTCGTCCACGAATCGTTCGCGGCCGTCCATCTGCGGCGGATTGCAGAGCGGCTGCTTGCGGCGAATGTCGAGCTTCGCGGCTGCCCTGCCACGCTTCGGCTAATTCCCGAAGCGAAGCCGGCTACGGACGAAGATTATGCGACTGAATACAACGATTATATTCTGAACGTGCGCATCGTATCCGGCCTCGATGAGGCGCTCGACCATATCCGCCGGTTCGGTACGATGCACTCCGAATGCATCGTCACGGAGAACAAACTCCATGCGGAGCGGTTCCTGCAGGAAGTGGACGCAGCCGCCGTCTACCATAACGCATCGACGCGGTTCACCGACGGCTTCGAGTTCGGATTCGGCGCGGAAATCGGCATCAGCACGCAAAAGCTGCATGCGCGCGGACCGATGGGGCTGCCGGCGTTGACATCGAGCAAATACCGCATTTACGGCTCCGGGCAAATCCGGGAATAACAATTTCGGTCACACCCGAACGATCAGGAGGAAATGGCTAATGACGACTAACGAATCGACCGCCGCATCGCTGCGCGATATGCGCCTGTGCTTCTACGGCGCCGGCTCCATGGCGGAAGCGCTCATTCAAGGGCTGACCAAACGCGGGCTCATCGCGCCGGAACGAATCGGCGTCATGAACCGAAGCAACGGCGGACGGCTCGCCGAACTGGCCGAACGATACGGGGTCTCCCCGCTCCACGATACGGGCGAGCGGCTGGCCTGGCTGCGGGAAGCCGATATCGTCTTTCTGGCGATGAAGCCGAAAGACGCCGGAGCGGCGCTCGCCGCCCTGCGCGGCGTCGTGACGGAACGGCAGCTGCTCGTCTCCGTCATCGCCGGGCTGCCGATCGCGACGATCGGCCGGCTCGTCGGCGAAAACGTGCCCGTCGTCCGGACGATGCCGAATACGTCGAGCACGATCGGCCTCGGCGCGACCGGCGTCAGCTATTCGCAGAACGTGCCGGCTGAAGGACGGGCGGTCGCCGAGACGATATTCGGCGCCGTCGGCATGACAGCGGTCGTCGACGAGCCGCTGCTTGACGCGGTGACCGGCGTATCCGGAAGCGGGCCCGCCTACGTCTATTATTTGATGGAAGCGATGATCGACGCGGCCGGTCAGCTCGGCCTTGCGCCGGAAGCGGCCAGGGAGCTGACGGTGCAAACCGTGCTCGGCGCCGCCCAGATGATGCGGACGACCGGCGGAGATCCGGCTGAGCTGCGGCGCAAGGTGACCTCTCCCGGCGGCACGACGGAAGCGGCGATCGCCGTGCTCGACGAGTCCGGATTCCCGGACGCGGTCCGGCGCGCCGTCGCCCGGGCGGCCGAACGGGCCGGCGAACTAGGCGCCATCATGGAAAGGAGTGCAAGCAAGTGAACCAGGCTTATTGCATCGCGACATACCGCTGCTACGACGACAAGGCGGATTTCCATAAAAAAGCGCAATCGATCGCCGTCGGTTTGACCGTCGGAAGCTGGACCGATCTGCCGGAAGCGCGGAAGAAGGAGATGGAGAAGCATCTCGGCCGCGTCGTATCGGTCGACGTTCACGAGCCTGAAGGAGCCGCACCCGGCGAACGCTACGCCGACCTGAAAATCGCCTATCCCGACATCAACTTCAGCCGCGATCTCCCCGCCCTGCTCGTCACCGTGTTCGGCAAGCTGTCGATGGACGGGAAGATCAAGCTGATCGACCTGGACGTATCGGACGATTTCCGCTCCGCCTTTCCCGGACCGAAATTCGGTGTCGACGGCGTTCGCGAGCTGCTCGGCGTCCATGACCGCCAGCTCTTGATGAGCATTTTCAAATCGGTGATCGGCCACGACCTGCCCAATTTGAAGGAGCAATTTTACCGTCAGGCGCTAGGCGGGGTCGATCTGATCAAGGATGACGAGATTCTGTTCGAAAATCCGCTTACGCCGCTGGAGAAACGGGTCGAAGCGTGCATGGACGCGGCTCGCCGGGCGGAAGCGGAGACGGGGCAGAAGCTGCTGTATGCCGTCAATTTGACCGGCCCGACCTCGCAGCTCGCCGCCAATGCGCGCAAGGCGATCGCCGCGGGCGCGAACGCGCTGCTGTTCAACGTGCTCGCCTACGGATTCGACGCGCTGCACGAGCTGAGCCGCGATCCGTCGATTACGGTGCCGATCGCCGCTCATCCGGCTATGGCAGGCGCCTTCTACCCGTCGCCGCATTACGGCATCTCGGCGCCGCTTTTGCTCGGCAAGTTGATGCGGCTCGCCGGCGCCGATCTGGCGCTCTTCCCTTCCCCGTACGGCTCGGTCGTCATGCCGAAGGAGGAAAATTTGGCGGTGAAGGATGCGCTGCTCGACCGCTCGGTGCCGCTCAGGACAAGCTTCCCGGTGCCGTCGGCAGGCATACATCCCGGACTCGTGCCGTTGATTGTGCGCGATTTCGGCCATGACGTCGTCGTCAACGCCGGCGGCGGCATCCACGGCCATCCGATGGGCACCGAAGCCGGCGGCCGGGCGTTCCGTCAGGCGATCGCGGCTTGCGGCGCCGGCATTCCGCTGCGGGAAGCGGCGGCGCAAAGCGGCAACGAAGAGCTGAAGGCCGCCATCGAGGCGTGGGGGGTTAAAGAATGAGCGGCGGAAAGCGGGACATTATCTTTTGTGACTTCGACGGCACGATTACGGTCAACGATAACATTATCGCGATTATCCGCCATTTTGACCCGCCCGGCTGGCAGCCTGTCGTCGACGATATTATCCATCAGCGGAAATCGGTGCGCCAGGGCGTCGGCGAGCTGTTTCGCATGCTGCCTTCCGCGAAACGCCGGGAAGTAACGGAATTTGCGGTGTCCCAGGCGAAAATCCGCGACGGCTTCGCCGAGCTGCTGGACTATTGCCGTGAAAACGACATCGAGTTTTTGGTCACGAGCGGCGGCATCGACTTCTTCGTCTATCCGGTGCTGGAGCCGTTCGGCATCCCGAAAGAGAACATTTTTTGCAACGGCAGCGATTTTTCCGGGGAACGCATCGAGATTACATGGCCGAACGCTTGCGACAGCGAATGTTCCAACGATTGCGGCATGTGCAAGCCGACGGTCATTCGCCGCTATCCCCCTTCTGCGTACAACCGGATGCTGATCGGCGACAGCGTGACCGATTTTGCCGGCGCGAAGCTGGTCGATCTCGTATTTTCCCGCGCTCAGTTGACGGAAAAGTGCCGGGAGCTCGGCCTTCCCCATATCGAATTTGAGACGTTCCACGATGTTATTCGCCATTTGCGTCAGGAAAGGACGGTAATCCGATGAATTTTGCTGAAATCCGCCTCGAAGACAAGCAGCGTGCGCTGGCCGAACTGCGGGATGTGAAGCGGCTGTTCGCAGACCGCAACTGGTTCGCCGGCACAAGCGGCAATTTGTCGGTAAGGGTCGGCGATTATACGCCGGAATCCTTCTATTTTGCCATCACGGCAAGCGGGAAAGATAAGACGAAGGACACGCCGGAAGATTTCCTGTTTGTCGATCGGCACGGAAAACCGTGCGAAGCGACCGGCTTGCGGCCGTCCGCGGAAACGCTCATCCATACCGAAATTTACCGGCTGACCGGCTGCGGCGCCATCTTCCACGTGCATACCGTCTGGAACAACGTCGTGTCGGAATGGTTCTGGGAGCGGCGGGCGGTCCCCGTGGACGGGGTCGAGCTGATCAAAGGATTGAACATCTGGGAAGAAGAAGCGCATATCGAAATCCCGATCGTTCCCAATTATGCCGATATCCCGCGCATCGTGCCGGAAATTACCGCACGGCTGGACCGCAACATTCCGGGCATTTTGCTGCGCAAGCACGGCATTTACGCCTGGGGGCGAACGCCTTCGAAGCGAAGCGCCATCTGGAGGCGTTCGAATTTCTGTTTGAATATGTATACCGCTGGGAGCTGCTGAATCGGACGCGTTCGTAACGGTCATGTATAGGGACGGACGGCGTGTCGCTTGGCGCCGGCTGTGGGCTCTACCGGAACAAAGCTGCGCGGGCCCGGCGAAAACACCGCGGCGCGGGCTCTACGAGAACACCGCGCAGCGAGCCCTACGAGAACACCGCGTCGCGGGCTCTACGAGAACAAAACTGCAAAAGTGCAGTATTTTC
>NZ_BOVJ01000146.1 GCF_018403665.1 Paenibacillus cisolokensis | reverse complement strand
TGCAGGATTGGTTGATTTAACACGAATGAAAACAGCAGCGAGCAGGCGCTAAGGCTAAACGGCTAAGGCTAAACGGCAGCGAGCAAGTGCTAGGGCTAAACAGTATCGACAGTTTTCAGGGCTAAACGGTAGCGAACAGGTGTCGGCTGCAATCGGGCGGCTCAATACCGTCGCGCAGCACGCCCCGGGACAACCTCTCATGCCCGTTACGCAGCGGCCCCGGGACAACCTCTCGTGCCCGTCGCGCAGCACGCCCCAGAGGAACCTGTCGCACCCGCCGCGCTCCCTCTTCATCGTTCCCTCCGTACCGCGCCGTTACAACCGGCAGAAGCTGTCTGGCGTTTTTTGTACAGCACCTTGTGCCTAGTTTACGGGCTCATCCGCCAAAAGGCCAGCGGGTCGAAATCCCAGTGCAGATAGTTGCTCGAATGCGGCAGCATGTTGTCGGCGCCGTCCATGGCGTCGCCCATCGCGACCACAGCGTCGCCCATGGCGCCGTCCATGGCGTCGACCTCGGCATCGTCCATGGCGCCGACCACAGCATCGCCCATAGCGTCGCCCATGGCGTCGACCTCGGCGTCGTCCATCGCGACCATAGCGTCGCCCATGGCGTCGACCACAGCATCGCCCATCGCGACCACAGCGTCGGCCCTATTGAGCAGGTCGACCGGATGTTGCGGATTGTCCGGCTCCTCCACCGGCTGCGTCGACAAGCAGCAGTGCTCGCAGATGTATTGGCTCAGCAGCTGCTTAAGCCAAGGCGCCTGGGTGTGCAGCGCCTTGGCTGAGCCACGCTATGCCGCCTTCAACAAGCACGGCCTTGAGCCGGGGAAACTTCCCGAATATCCCACCGCACGCTTTGCTCACAAGATGGTCCGCGCACATCTGGGACTGCCCCTTCGATTATTATGCTATTCGCCGGTAATGCCCGTCTTATCGATACTTTCCACAAACCACCGTTGAACGATCAAATAGAGGATCGCTAGCGGAATAATGGAAAGAAGAGTCCCCGCAAAAGCTTTGGCTTCCGTGAAATTCAGGTTCGGATTTTTGCTGAAATCGCCCCCTCCGCCGGCATTCACCGCCGCGCCGAAAGTATCCTGCAAATCTCCCAGCAGCATCGGAACCGTTTGGATTTTCCCGTCCAAATAAAAAGAGGTTAAGAACGTTTCGTTCCAATAGATCGAAAAGCCGTACACGCCTGTAATAATAAAAGCCGGTCCGGCCATCGGAAGCGCAATGTTCCAGAACGTTCGGAAGGCGCCCGCTCCGTCGATAAATGCGGCTTCTTCCAACGCTTTCGGAATCATTCTGAAAAATTGATAAAAAATGAGAATAAAAAGCGCCGCCTGCTCTCCTTGGCCGGTTAAAGCCGGTACGACCAACGCCCCGAGATTGCCTTTCAGCCCCATCTCCGTAAAAATTTGAAATCTCGGTATGAAAAACAGCGTCTTCGGAACGATGTAGGTAAACAGAAGCAGCGCAAACACGATTACTTTGCCTCTGAATGCGAAGCGTGCCAAACCATACCCGATCAGCGCCGAAGACAGGATGACGCTTACGGTGGAAGCTCCCGCTACCAAAGCGGTCGTAACGAAAGCGCCCGGCAGCTTTAGCGCCCTCCATGTCGTTTCGAAGTTAAACGTATACAGAGCGGTTGGCAGCCATTCGACGGTGTTGTCCACCAGATCCAGGTTCGACATGAAACTTACGGACAACATGTAGAGCAACGGGTACAAAAAACAAATCCGAATACCGTCAGCACCGCATAGGTTGCGGCTTTGTAAACGAGACCGTCGCTGATTTGCATTCCGAAAAACGCTTTTCTTACTGTCGGCATAAGGAGTATGATTCGATGTTTGATGCGTAAATACGTGCCCGTCAAATCGGTCACCTCCCTTTCGAGCTTCTGCTGCGAGTCGCATAATAGAGAATCGCGATCAGCAGGATCTGAACGGCGGAATAAAGGATGGCAAGCGCGGAAGCGTAGCCTTCGCGCCGGGAACCGTCATACTTGGACTCCATAATGATCGTATTGATCGGGTTCGCTTCGAAATTGGCCAGAAAAACGACCACATAAACGACGCATACGCTGACCAGCGGGTAAATCATCGGCAAGGTAATTTTCCAGAAAGAAGTCCATGGCGATGCTCCGTCGATCGACGCCGCCTCGTACATATCTTTGCTGATTTTCTGAAGCGCAGCCAAAAAAATCAAAATCGGTACGGCACTGTACCATAACAATTGAACGATCAGTTCGAAGAGGTCGACGATCAGCATCACCGCATGGCTGGAAGGAATGATCATCAAGAGCGTCTCCAGAATAAAACGGTTTGCCGCGATCGACATCCCGCCGTACGTGCTCATGTTGTCCATCAATTCGCCGTTTAAAATCAGGATCGGCAAAAAGAACAGTAGACGATAAAGCGATGTTCCTTTTATTTTCCGATTGAGCAAGAGCGCAATGATGACCGACAAAGCGATAATGACCGGAACGTACAACAACGTGCTGACAAAGAAATTTTGAGCTTCGATGACAAAGTCGATCTCTTCCAGCAAAATTCTGCTGTAATTGTCCATGCCGACCCATTTGTATCTCCAGCCGGTCTTGAGCCCGAAAGAAACATTATGAAAGCTCATGAACACGGTCCTGTACAACGGATAGGCGACAAATGCCAGGAAACCGATAATCCAGGGGCTGATGAAGAGCAAGCCGGTCAAGCCTTGTTTGCTTTTTATGCTCAAGCGGCGTTTTGCGGGCTTAACCTTTCCCGTTTGCACTTTGGCTTCGGCGGAAACAGTTGTCATAGAATCTCAAACCCTTTTGATTTAATTTTCACATCTTCATACATATAATCCGAGCCGTTGTAATTCATAATGATTTTCCTTCCGTTGTCGTATTCGACCAGGACCACTCCGGCATCCAGTATCGTATGATCGATCATTTCGCGGCCCGCTACTTCCTTTAACGCGCGATTTACGGTGGAGTAGTAAAAATCGATCCGATCCTCCAAATATTCGAGCTCCGAAGTATAGACATCGTTGGATGCGGTTCGTTTGATGTCGTATGTCGACTCGCCTGTCAGGACGAACGACGGATAAATGCCGAACTCTATCAACCTGAGCGCCGCATCGGCATCATTGGACGAAAAATTCATATACGAAGAATACATGTCCGTATAACCGCTTAAAACGAGCGGCACCAGCGGAATCGTCGCATCGATGAACAGCAGCTCGGAGGAAGCGACCGGCGCGTCGTAATATTCGCTGACATATTTGTAGAGATACGCATCAGGCTGATAAAGGGCGGTTTGAATGCCGTTATCGTTCAGAAGCTGCAGGAGATGCTCCACATATGCCATTCCCTCATTGGAATAACCGATCGTTCCATGATCGTAATGGGTAAACAGGCTTGTCCCGAAGCCGTCCAATGCCAGCGATCCGATGTCGTATTTTTGGAAAGCGGCGAGGTCTTTTTCCGCCAGCACTTCGAAATATTTGGGATTATTCAAGTAGTTGTACAACGATTTATTTTCATTCAGGACACTTGCGTCTTTTCGGTTCAACTTGCTCGCTGTATATCTCGTTTTTTCGTAATAAGATCTGGCATAGTCGACATAATAGCTAAACTTGATGCCTTTGGATGCGAAATATTCCGTCGTCTCCTGAAAAGCGGGGCTCCCGCCGAGATGTTTCATCACTTTGAAACGATAGGACCGGTCTTCTTTCACGAATGTTTTAAATGAAACGTTCAAACGATCGTATCCTTTGTCCGCCAATGTCCCGACAATTTCTTGCGCCTGCTTGTACGTGGTCGCCGGTACATCTTCAAGCCCCAACGTTCCCATCGTAATTTCGTTATTGATAAAGTCGATTTTCATCGGAACCTTGTCGTGAGTATTGTCCGCTTTCTTTGCCAGGCCGTCCTTCTTGACCAGAAAATCCCGGAAACCTTTCGCCACCCCGACATAATTGGCTTGCTTGCCGTTCAAAAAACGTAGCGCTGGACAAGGTCAAATCGATTGGGTTGCTCCTGAAATCCCAAGATGTGCTGATCTTCTTTCACCCTGCTTTGGAACTGGGCATAGGCCGTCCGATAGTTGTAAGTGAAGTACGATTGATAATAGTTCGTTTGCAAATTTTTCGACACATAATTATAAGTCGCGTAACTGGCGCCGTTCTCCGCGATAACGAGCACGCCGGCACGATCCGCATCGTGAATCATCCCGTAAATCGGCAAAGATACCCTTTCCAGCGGTTTGACGGCAATTCGGCGGGGATTGAGCTCAACCGTATTTTCATATCCCGGATCCTGACCATATACGGGGGCCGAATATCCGGTGGCATACTTCGGTGTTTCATTCAAGTTCACCATTGCGCCGGAACCGTCAGGAATCACGATATATCCGTCTTCCTTGGACGCCGCGCTCCCGAAGAACGGGAACACAATAATCTCGCTTAATGAAATGTCGTCGTTACCCGGCTTCCACAACTTGGGATTATATTCCTGAATGCTTTCACGCGGGATATGAACGATGACGTCTCCTTGCCGCAGCGTGACGGCCATATCGAATTTGATCTGCGCCTTCGTAAAATCAATCGTTACGGTAAAGCCGTCGTCTCTCAATCGGAATGTCTTTTCCGCCTTATCGCCCAGAATCGTCCTTCGCCCGGGCGTAAATTTGTCGTACGTCATGATCGATATGCCGGATTTGATATAAGCGATCATATCTGCGCTGTATCCGGCCTCTTGCATGTCCGTACCGACGTCATAGGAAAACCAGACATATCCGCTGCATTTGTCTTTGACGGCAATCGCAACGCTCTCTTCCTCGAGATAAAGCTCAAGCTGCTCATTATCGGCCACCTTTTTGAAGGTTTCCGGAACGGACGCTTCGGCGGCATGGGCAGCGCATGTTTTCGTCCCGTCGTTCACCGCAATGTCCTCGTAGTTGCTTTGCGCTACAGCCAATCCATATTTTACATCCTGACGATCACCCAACAAACAGCTGACGCCGAATATGGCCAAGATGAGAAATACGATTCCGTATTTCCATATTTTCACTACCATCTTTTGCTCGCCTCCGCAAACACGTCATGCACGAATCCAAGCAGCTGCCTGCCTATCGAATAAAAGACAAACAGGAACAATCCGATAATGAGCATCGTAAAGACGCTTCTAAAAATGACGCTCACGGTTTCGCCAACTTCATAATTATGGATGTCCTTGATCATGAAAAACATTAAAAATGCGACCCAGATCGTCATCGCCTGAACCGGCAAATGGTAAAATACCGACTGCTCTAACGTTAACCCGTTGCTGAGCAGGACGAGCGGCGGCAAGATCACAAGTACCGGACTCAAGGAGTAAGCGGTAGCGTTGTAGACATCCCTGAATTTCCCTTCTCCGTCAGCAATCGAGCAAATCAGGTAATTGGACAGCACCCATAAGACGGCAAGGCCGACCATACTTGCCAATTCATACACGACGTACCCTTGCTTCTGTACGAACAACGGGCTGGCATATTCGTAATGTACGATCAACAGCATGACGATCAGCAGATAGATAACGGTAGATGATACCCTCGACACCCGGTTTTCGTACTGGATTTGATAATATCCCTCCAGCGGCTGCTTTAAGAAAGTAAAAACATACAGCAAATCGTCCACGATTTTAATTGTTCTGACGCTCCTGAACGCACCGGATATTTTCGGGCCGTATCCGTACTTTCGGTTCAAATATTTATGGACATAATGAGCGAGCAAAACGGCGAGGAAGACGATAAATACGATGTTCAAGTGGTTTTGCAGCCAGGATTGGCGAATTTCCCAGAAAGCTTCCGATACGCCCGGGTTATATTTGGCATACCGGTATTCTTCCATGGCAGCGGCAGCATCTCCATCCCGGAAATAGGCGTCGCCCAAACCGATACGGGCTTTGTCAAAAAGCGAGTTATACTTGAGCGTGTACTTCCAAAGCTCCTTACTCTTTTGATAATCACCGTCTTGATAGGCATCCATCGCTTGGTGAACGGCATCGGCGAACTCTGTCGAGCGGTAGGTTTGAATGATTTTCGTTCCCTGATCGACGACGATCAGTTCGTCCGCAGAATTGGACGCCATGCTTACAGGCCGGTTCAGCAGGCCCAGCCGGCTGGAGTTGAAGTCTTTTCCCCCGAACAGGAACAACAAATTACCATACGAGTCATACTCGAAAATCCAACCGTCCGCACTGACGGCGAACACGTTGTTATGATTGCCGATCCATACGCTTTCCATGGAAAAGGTTCCGACCATTCGATCGGGGAAATAGTTCGTTCCCGATACGTTAAATTTCTTGATCGGATTGGTTTCGACGGATGAGGTAACCGTATAAATAAATCCTTTCTTATCGATTGCAAGATTGCTGGGAACATCGGAAAATACTTTCTGCACTTTCTCTTCCTGCACTTTTGTGAGAAAAAGAGAGCGCAATTGGTCCAGCAAAGGGACTTTTAACGGATTGGCGCCGAAGAATGTCATAAATTCTCCGTCTCGGTTCAGCATAATTAAACCGTTTACGGAACCGGTGCTTCGCACATAAATGTTGCCCCTCACATCTACCGCAACATGCGTCGGAGCGAACTCATAGCCTTCCGCGAAAATCGGCGAGTCCGGTTTGCCGATCTCTTGCACCAGTGTATGAGAGAGTTTGTCGAAAATCATAATTTTATTTGCCGACGTATCGACAACATAGATGGATTGGTCGGTTACAAACGTGCTTTTGATAGCGGAGAACTTATTGCTGGCGAGCTCTTTATAAAAACGAAAATTTCCGTCCAAGATCAAAATTTTGTTTAACGCGCTGTCCGTAATATAGACATAGTCCTGATCGTCGACAAATACGTGCTCAGGCATCTCCAGCCTTTGGCCGTTAATTACGCTGATTTGCGCGCCCGGCGTATAAGCGGCTTGCGTCTTGATCGTATAGCCTTCGCTGTCGCTGGTATAGGTGTAGTAAGGGGCATCAGCAGCCGCATACGCATGCGGCATAACGAAATAAACCAGCACGACTGCCGCAAAAATTCAGCACACCTTGTAGTTTTCTCATACTTACTTGATCCCCGTATGCGCCATGGAAGCCATGACTTTATTTTGTAAAATAATAAATAGTATCAGATTCGGGACAAACATGACCAAGCCGGCCACAGCCGACAATCCCGCTCCGGCCACGATATTGCCGGATTGGGCGACCAGGGTGTTCATGTAAAACGGAAGGGTTCTTAACGACTCGTCATCCATAAAGATCGACGAGCCTTCGACATTGCCCCAGCTTGCCTGAAACGTCAATATGGCTACCGTAACAAGGGCAGGCTTGACAAGCGGCAGCATCACGTTCCAATACACCCGCCAATTGCCCGCCCCGTCCATCTTCGAAGCCTCGATCAGATCGTCCGGAATTTGATCCATAAACTGCTTGATCAAAAAAATGCCGATCGGCATGGCCAGCATCGGAATGATGTGTGCGAGATACGTGTTGAATATGCCCAAATTTTTAATAATTAGAAACCGCGGAATGGCAACGGCTATCGGAACGAACATCAGCGCCAGCGTATTGATTTTATTAAAAGTGTATTTTCCTTTGAAATGCAGCTTCGACAATGCGTAAGCCGCCGCAGAGCTGACGAGCAAAGTCAGCAAAATGACGATCGTCGTCGTGAACAAACTGTTAAACACGTATCGCGAAGCCGGAATTCCCGATTCCGCGGAAAAATGAAATAACAGACGAAAATTTTCAAGCGTTGGGCTGTTCACGAAGAACGTCGGCGGATACGCAAACAGTTCCGTGAACGGCTTGAACGCATGATTGACGATAAACACGATCGGAAGGGCCATAAAAACGGACATAACCGTTAAAACCAGATGGAAACTTAATTGATCCCTATGCAATTTGTCGGGGTTAATTTTGATCAACTCTTCTCACCACGCTAAAGGAAATAATGGAAACTACTTATGGTCTCCGAATAATTTGTAGCTGATCTTGTTAAACAGAATCACGATAAACAACAGAACGACGGTGACCGCGGAGGCGTATCCCATTTCATAACGGACGAATCCGAAATCGTTCGCATGATCGACAATGAGCCAGCCGGCATACTGCGGAGGAGGCGACCCTCCGCTGAGTGTCGCCGCAATGCCGGATGCGTTGAACGTACCGATGATGGCCATAACCGCGCCGAACAACATTTGAGGCTTCATCGACGGAATAGTGATATAAAAATTTCTTGCCAGCGATTTTGAATTCCGTCGATATAAGCCGCTTCATACAACGTTCTGTCGATATTCAGCAAGCCTGCCAGCATGGCCAGAAATCCTACGCCCATACTTCCCCACAGTCCGATAAAAATCATGATCGGCACCAGCAAATCCGGCGACTTTAACCACTGCAGCGGCTCCTGAATGAAGTTCATGTTCAGAAGCCAATAGTTTAAATAGCCTGCACGGTCTCCGCTGAACAGCACCCTCCATACGACCGCCATCATGACGGGGCCGGTCACGGAAGGAGAATAAATGATGACAGTATAGATCGTTCTGATGTTGTGGGGCACTTGCGAAAGCATCCAGGCGAGCAAAAACGCGAGTATATACCCGATAGGCCCTACGATAACGGCATATAGCAAAGTATTGGACACCGCATGCTGTAAAAACACCGTATCGCCTGTAAATAGATCGATGTAATTTTGAAATCCGACGAACTTTGGAAATTCGACAGTATTAAAGTAAGTAAAAGACAACGCGATAGCGACAGCCACCGGCAAAACAATCAACAGCGAAAACAATACGGCATATGGCAAAATGAACAGATAAGGAGACTCCGCCCATCGGGCAAGGCTTTGCTTCAGTTGGCGTTGGCGCTGCACCCTTACGTTTGCCTCGACGCTACTTTCCATTGGTTCTCACCCAGTTCTCTACATTTTCGAGCATTGGAACAACGTAAGGTTTGATCATGTTGCCGTTCTCGATATAACCAAACTCGTTCAGTTTCCGTTCCAATTCCCTGTTGATGATTTTTACGGCATTGTCGATTGCAATTCGCGGGTTTTGCTTGTCAAATACGACCTGGTTCCACGCATTGCTGATTTCGCGCTCCAACACATAGTCCCCGGGCACTTTTCCGGTTGCCTGGATCCACTTCCATTGCTCCAGAATGACGTCCTTGGAGTCGGAAGGCCATGCGCTGTTTTCGAACCCTTCCAGGTTTGCCGTCATATACAGAAACTTATCTCCCAATGTTGCCTGAATATTGTACGAAAACGCACTTTGCGTCTCGGCGCTTGCCCACCACTTGATGAACTCCCAAGCCGCTTCCTTTTTGTCGCTGTTTTTGAATATGATGCTTGCGCTGCCGTATGTAGGATCCCAGCGCTCAATGATTCCGGCTTTATTTTTGACGCCCGGGATCGGGAGAATCCCCCATTGCCCGGCCAGCTCCGGCGCGGCATGCTTTAATTGAATGTAAGTGTTGGCGTCGCCGATTCCAACCGGCGTTTTCCCGTTCCGAAAGCTTTGAAAAAACTCGGAGGTCGTAACCGGAACGTTGTAAACGGTAAAGAGGTCGGTCATAAATTCGAACGCCTGGTACGCGCCGTCTTTATGGATGACGGTTTTGGTTCCCGTCTCATCGTACAGCTGTCCGCCGAATTGATAGATGAACGGTGTCGTCACGTCGAATCCTTTGTACGCATTGTCGGAACCGAGCGGCGTATAGAAATTCATGTCATATTTTTGCAGCATCGGAACGAGACTGACGACATCGTCCCACGTCTCGGGCGGTTCTTCTCCCAGGAAATCCAAAATATCTTTGCGGTAAAATAACATTTTGACGTCTTGCGTTTCCGGGAAAGCGTACACGCCCTCGTCATAAATAAACGGTATAAACGCCCCGGGATGGTATTGTTCCGCCAATTCGTAGAATCCGTCGTACGTTCTCAAATTTTCGATGATCCCTCTGAGCGCCAGTTCGAAAGGTCTGCCGTGACTGACGCCCAAAGCCGCGTCCGGCGTGCTGTCTGCCGCATTCGACAACACGATTTTGTTTTCGTCCGGCAAGATGGACAGGTTGATTTTGATGCCTGTTTCAGGCGTAAACTCCTCATCGATCATCCGCTGAATGATTTCCACATATAATCTGGATTGATTCACCCATATCTCGACCGTATCATCGTCAATTTCCGCGGCCTGGACATATCTGGGGTTGGCAAAGGTATAAAAGAATGCTTTCGTGTTTTCGACCGTCCTTGTAAGCAGATTGGCTTTTGGCGCCGGCAGTTCGCCGCCGTTGTGAACGTAGATTTTGTCCAGATGAAGCGGATTGTAAACGAGCATCGGGAGTACGGACTTTATTTTTCCGTATGCGGAAGACGGGCCTTCATTGAACTTGGTCATATAATGCGGCAATTGTTCCGGGTCTTGAATAAATTCGCGTATCAATTGTTCGGCGATTTCAAGCTCCGTAATGACGGGCAAATCGTCGTTTTGAGTCTGCGCAATCAAGGCAAGCTTTTGCTCCTCGATCTTAGCCGCGATCCCTTGCAAATATGCGGCGATTTCGGGGATATAGGTTTCAATTTTCCACGTCCGTTCCTTGTCGATCAGGCCGCCTGTCAAGCGATTCACATGTTGAGCGGTAATATCGATAGCCTCCAAGGTTCTAAGCAGTTCGTGATAGATCTCCCTGATTTTGGCGTTATCAATCGACAGCGTAAGCGTATGTTCGCCTTTATGTAAATAAATTTGGTAAGGGACCCTGTTTTCATCCTGAAGCGTTTCGTTTTTCCAGCCGCTGGAATAGTGGAATGCGTAATGTTCCAGCTCTTTGAACGGGACTTCCCCGTCAATTTCGATTCTCCTGTTCGTCGGCATCCCGTTGTTGGTATCCTGGGAGTATTTAAACGTCAATTCATAGTATCCGCTTTCTTCCACCGTAAACGGATAGGACACCCGGTCCCCGCTTTCCCCGAACGAATAGCCGTCCAGTACGTTCATGACCCGGTGTTTATATGCATAGGGCGTCACTTGCGGATCTCTGACATATTTGGCGCGAATGCTTTGCCTGCTTTTAAGCGAGACTTGTTCGGCTTCGATCGTTATCACCTTGTTCGAACCGTTTTTCGAATCTTCAAGGTTTGCGCCTTCAAGGGCTGCGCGATATTCGTTATAGGCCACGGCAGAAGGTTGCGTATTTTTCAGCTCGATTTTTCCGACCAAAATATAACCTTCGTTCAGCGTGATGCGGACCGAATTTTTCCCTTTATGCAATAAGAATTTCAACGGTTCGGTAAAAAATAATTGGGATCGGCCAAACCTTCGCTTCTCCATCTGGCCATAATGACCGACTTCGGCGTCAATTCATCGCCGAAACGGTCAACCTTGCGGCTGCCGTCGTCCACCTTCCAGTCGATTGCAAGATTTAATTTGTTCATTTCGTTAAATTGATATTTGCCGTTAATTTCAACGTCAAGTTCCGGGTTTAAAGCTGTTTTGTCCAACGTGTAATAGTCGATCCATATTTCATACAAACCTTGCTCGGCGACATCCGCATCGAAAGTCAGAACCTCTTTCGGTTCAAGATAGACGACATCGCTTCCATACCCTTCGCTTTGAGAACGGCCGTATACTTTTCCGCCGGTCATCGCAGCTGCCGGAATGTTGTACTGGCGGTTTGGAACGGCTTCTTTCGCTTCTTCCCATTTCTTGTAGACATGATAATAGCTGCTATTTTCGCCATTGGCCGTCACAAACGTCTCCAAAGCTGCAATACTGTGTCCGGGATCGGCGCCGGACCGTTCTTGCCCGGAACCGGCAGGCCGATCATTGCTGCCGAAGTACAACGCGGCGGCCGCCGCCGCCATGAGGAGCAAACCGAATAATCGTAAAGGGGCTTTCTTTTTTGTTGTCACTTGATCACAACCTAACAAAAATTTTGCGGTATGAATCTGAAACTTTAAGAATAAGTCAATAGTTTCTAATTATTTCTAATTAGAAACTATTGACTGTTCATCTCCAATTATTTGTTATATTCCCTCAAATAATCGTCCAATGTTTTATTCAGCAGCGCATCCCATTCCGGAGCAATGTCGCTGTATTTTTGCCTTCGTCCCGGATATCGTCCCGAATGTCCCACGGGTTCAACGTACCGTAAGTTTTGGCTACGCCGGGTATATGTCTCGGGTAAGGTATCGGATTCGAAAGCATCTGCTGGAAGTCGACATTCTGGAATGCCGGGAAATTAAAGATCGCCAGCTCGCTATCTTCCGGGAATCCTTTGACAAGCGGATGATGCTTCAACACTTCAGGATTCGTCGTAATCGGCCACCCCTGAACGAAATCCATCAACCGGTCTTCCGCTCTTAACGGCGCATCTTCGGGAAGTCCGGTATATTCATCGATCAGCGCCCAGCGGGATATCAATCCTTCTTCGCTGTATGTCAACCATTTCAATAATTGGAATGCCGCTTCCGCTTTGACCGGATCTTCCGATAGTGCGCTGGACAAGCTTAGCGTGTCGTAATAAGCGTGAATACTGGTTGTGCCGCCTTCCGGCGCTTGCGGCATCGGGTAAATATCGATTTCCATTTTGCGCGTTTTAATCAATTCATTCACATCCGAGCTCAGCGCATACATCCAAACGTTTCCGACCGCTTCCAGGCCGTCGCCCCAGGACCAGCCCAGATTTCCCGCTTTCTTCGCTCTTTCCTCTTCGGTCAAATCGTAAAAGTGCAGTCCCTGCTTGCCTTCTTTGGAAACCTGATCGAGCCATTCGCCGAATTTTTTGCTATTGGTGTAATCGAATCGGCGCGTTTCCATATTGAACCCTTTCCAGCCGTTCGGAATGCTGTCAAAGTAATGCGACCCGAATTCGATAAATTCAATCATTCCCGGCCAAATCGGGTTATTGGGCGTAAGCTTGGCGACTTCGGAACGAAGATGCTCGTAATCGTCATAAGTCCAGTTGTACGGCGGAATCGCAATATTGTTTTCTCTTAGCAATTTCAGGTTTAATGCCGGGAACTGCGCGACGGACATCCAGGGAATCCCGTATACTTCTTTGCCGTCGTACGTTTGCATAAAGCTTCTCGCGTTCTCGGATATCCATTTCGAGTCCGGATCGGCTTCCAGATAAGGCGTCAGGTCCAACGTGAGCTCCCTGTCATACACCTCGGCCGATAGCGGCGAATAGAAAATATCCGGCAGCGTGCCTTCCATCGCTCTTGCCGTCAGGATTTCAAGCTCGTCGCCATCCGGCTGCTCAATAGCGAATTGACGGTCGCGGGTAACTTTGATATTCGGATACTTTTCGGTAAATTTCTTAATATTCAAATAAATCGGGTTGGCATCGTCATTTTCACCGTAGAAACGCAACGCGAACAACAATTCGATCGGTTTTCCTGCCAGTCGGGAACGCCGTTTCCGTCTTCGTCAATTCCGGCCGATTCGGAACTTTGTTCATTCTGGGCGACTTCTTCTGTCTCATCGGCTTCATTGGACTCATTGGATTCCGCCGCTCCCTCATCTTTCGAACAAGCGGAAAGCACAAGCGAAAAATGAGCGCAAGCGAAAGGAGTAAGGCAATTTTTCTTTTCATCGGGACCCTCCATGTACTCGAAATGTGCTTGAATGCCTTTTTATTATAAAGTGAAAGAAACTGTCGCTAAGATAGAATGCGGTCGCCAGTTAGGATAGACAAATGATTGCAAGTTTCGAAGCGGCGGCAGCTGCCATCTGCAGGCGAACGACATGTTTCTCCCTATCTGTCGAACATTTGTCTACGATGCGGCAATGCCGTTTATTTGTAGTCGATTTTGACCAGATCCCAATACTTTAATTTCGGCAGCTTGAATGACACCTGTCCGTCTTGCTGTTCAAACGTCAACGGCACGGGCGAACCGTTGTAATAATCGGGAGAAGCAAACATGATGCCGCCGACCTTCCGGTCCGCCGGAAAGATGACGCTCACATCCCGAAGCTCTTCCGGCTCGGCCTGATTAGCCTCGTTGTCTTTCCAATCCATCGTTGTCGCGCTGGTGAAATTGATAAAGTGAATAATATCGCTTCGATTCTTTCGCTTCGCAAAGGACCATATTTTGCCCTGTTCGGCTCTTGCCGATATTTCCGGCCCGCCCGATCCCGCAACTTTCAGCTTCGAATCTTCAAGACCGTCGCGCAAAATATTTTGGTACGCCGTAAGAAAATCGTAATAGCGAATCAGCTGCGCTTCCAATTCGGGCGACACGGATAAATTTTGTTGGGAAAATACTCGTTGGAGAGCATATTTTCCCCAAGCTCCAAGTGAGCCCCGCCGGAGGCGAAGATGACCGCGTCCGTAAGCAAAACGCCCGCCGGATTAAACTGCCCCCGTCCGGATTTGGAATGATCGTAGTTCATATACGCGGCGAGAACCGTGTTCAATTTGTTTCTGCCGGATTGGCTGTTTCGATCGATCACCGCTTTCAAATCGTCATACTTCGGATAGGACCAAACCTCGGTATAGAGAAAATCAACGGGCGCGAGCGCCGCCAGCAAGCCCTGCCCGTATTGATCGACTGCATTCATGACATACGCGACGTCCAGGTTTTTCTTGGCCGCCTTTAGAAACGAAACATAGCCTTGCGGAAGATTGACCAATTTCCCCGCTGCATCGAACAACATCCCCCGATCGCCCAGTTGGTCCACATGCCAGCCGTCGAAAGGCAGCGTGTTGAACACCTCTTTCTCTTTCCCGATAAGATAGTTTTGCCATTCGGGGTTGCCGGGATCGTACAGCATAATATCGCTTGCCCAGCCCGGAAGCGGGTGTTTGTCCTGATCGGTTCGGTCGCGGCCTTTGAACAGCCCCCATTCTGTTTTCACGCCGTCTTCCGCCGCGTCCTCGTATGCACCGAATATCAGGTTATAATTCATCGCTTTCATATTTTTGCCGTGCGCGAGATCAATATAGCCTTTCACCGTATCGAAAGCGACCGGACGGTTCGCAATATCCGGCCACATGTCCGCCGGCTTGCCGCCGACCCGTTTGATCGGATCGTGATGCTTGTATTGCCAATCGTAAAACTGGATTCCGTTAATATGGAACCGGTTCAGACGTTCGATCACGCTCTCCATCTGTTCCCGGCTCATCTTGTGGAAATCCGCCAAATAACCGTAACGCGGAAATTTGCTCCAGTCGGAGGAAACATCGACGGCAATATTAAGGTGGTCCGCGATCCGGTCATGCTTTACAACGAATACTTCCGCCATATAGCCTCTGAAGTCATCTTTCGGCGGCTTCCAGCTCCAGACGACCCGTTCCCCTTCCGCTTTCATTTCCCGTTCGCCGATCTTCGCGCCGAGATGACGATACTGAACAAGCACTTTGGTATCGGGTTCGAACGGATGGAGCCGAAGCGTAAAGTTCACGGGCTCTCCCGGGCGATAGGCCGCTTTGTCGGTGGCGATCCACTTCATTATGCCTTCGCCCGCCGCCTGAGCGGCATCTATTTCAATGTCCTTCTTCCCGCTTATCCTGCATCCGGTAGCGAACGCTGCCATACAGCATGTCAATACGATGGCACAACGTCTCGCTCTCGCCATATTGAATTTCATTCCGTCATCTCCAATCTGCGCCATTGAAATCCGACAGTTTATCTTTAGCATAAGGTAAAAAGCCGGAATACTAGATAGGAAGCGGTAGCGAATTCAGGTAGAAAAATGACTGCAACCGTAACGACATTTCTCCCCCTTGTCCGACGACATTTGTCTAACGTCGTCGCAAGTTCCGCATCCGCTCATACAAAAAACCGGTCCCTGAGAAGGTACCGGTTATCTCTGCATCATCGCTTGCGCCACTTCGTCTGTAATCCGATCGCCGCCTTGTCTTTTCCACTCTTCGACCCATCGGTCGAAGGCTTCGAGCGGCGCGACCCCCATAATAATCTGCGTGAACAAATCCATCTCCGCGTCCACAAGGTGGCGCCATTGCGTCTCCATCGTTTCGGTATGCGAATAGTAGATGCTGCTCACTTTGTTCAGATTTGGATCGAGCAGATTTCTCCCGCCTACCAGCAAGGAATAGGCTCGTTTGAAATTGCTGCCCCGCGTATTCCAGTATTGAATATCGGTGCGATCGTAGGGAGCCAGTTTCGTATTTTTGATGGCGTTCAAGTCGTTATGCAGCAACGAATATTCGACTTTATCGGCAAAATCTTCGGGCTTGCTTTCCCCGGCCATCACGTCATGAAGTGCTTTTACAGAAAACGAAATTTCATCGCGGGGAGCAAGCGTAATCCGCAATGGCTGAAAGTCTATCCCGTATTTGTACTCGTCCCGCAAAATCAAATTCGCCACTTTGATTACCGCTTCAGGGTATTCATAGCCTTTGCGGACGACCACAAACGATTTCGTCGGCTTAAACATTTTGGCATTAAAATGCCCGTCAGCATCGAGCGGCAAGGCGTAAGCCTGCCAATTGGCTCGCGGGTTGTTTTTCAAAGCTTCCGGCACCGGCCAATATCCCCCTGAGAAAGGCGCAAAAAATATTCCGCCTTTGCCGTCGATCACGGCTTCTGCGGGCGATTCGCGAATCCCCATTTCCTGATCGATCAACCCGCTGCCATACAGATCGCGAAGCTTGGCAAGCGCTGCTTTCGTCTCCGGCTGGATCGATCCGTAGACCGGTTTTCCGTCGGCGCCTTTCAGCCAAAAGCCGGGGTAGCTATTATAGGCGGAAAAGACCGGATTTAAATTAAAGCTGCCGGGACCGGAATGAAAATCGTCATAAAGAGAAGGGCCTGTAACGATGCCGACCGTATCCGCCCGGCCGTTCCCGTCAGGATCTCTCTCGACGAAAGCTCTCGCCGTTTGCTCCAACTTCTCCATCGTTGCGGGCGGCTGAAGGCCGAGACGGTCCAGCCAGTCCTGACGAATCCACATCATGCTGATATCTTCCGCTTCGACGGATGGAAGGGCGAGCATTTTGCCGTCGAACGTGGCGTGTTCCATCGCCTTCCCGTTTGTGCTGTCGATAATGCGTTTCATGACGGGCGATGCGTAACGATGATACACTTCCGTCAAATCGGCCAGCTCGTCGGCTTTGACCATTTGCTTTAATTGAAATTGGGAGACCACCATCGCATCCGGCAGCGTATTGCTGGCGATCGCCAAATCGATCTTTTGTTCCATATTCTCGTTGGCGACCATCCAATCAATTTTGATGTTCACATTGAGCGTATCTTTAATGGCCGTAACCCAAGGATTACGGGCCGGGGTCTCCCCGGTGTATGACTTGAAAGTAGGGTCTACTCCCATTCCGATGCGCAGCGTAATCGGCTGCTCGTATTTCCCGAACGGATGATGTTCGGCGGTTACCAAAGCGGAGCCGGAGTCCGGTATATTTGATCTGCTGCAAGTTGCGATCACAATCAACAATGCGAAAATGAATACTGCGGCGCTTTTGTTCAGCATGCGTTACCTCTTGCTATCGGCATCGTTTTACGCTTCCGCACGTTTGCTGAGCCGGTATTCGCTCGGAAGCATTCCCGTAAATTCCCGAAAAGTGCGGCTAAAATATTTGTCGTCCATATACCCGGTATGCTGCGCAATCCATTGAATCGTTTTGTTCGTGTAAAGCAGATACTGCTTTGCCTTTGCCATACGGATCATCCGAAGATGCTCATTGAACGTATTACCGATAATATCTTTAAAGCACTGGCTGAAATAACTGCGGCTCATATTCATCCTTCTGGCCACATAGGCGGCAGTCAACGGCTGATCCATTTCGGAACGCATGAATTGTTCCGCTTTCAGAATGCAGTCTACGATTTGCTGCGAGTAACCGGTTTTATGTACCGCAAGCCGGACCAATTCGCGGATGCCGACCAGCCACTGCTCGACTTGAAACCACGAATGGACCGGTTCCTTCAGCGTAATTTTCCCGAGCATCGGTTGGGAATATAAGCGGTTCCACTCGTTAACAAAGGCGTATAACAGCCCCAGCAGCTTCGCTTTCGGCAGTCTGAGCAGCTTGATTTCCCGGACGAGTTTGGCAAACAACCCGTCATGATAAAGCCATTCGGCGGACAGCCATAAATCTTTCAGCGATTCCAGCTCTTCTTCCGCAGGTTCTGCCAGCTGCTGATAGCCTTTATGAATGCAGATCGCGATAATCTTGCAGTCGGGGCGATAAAGATAAAACAATTCCCTCTCCGCAAAATCCCTTATCCATCGCTGCACTTCTGACCTGGTCCATCCCGCCAAACCGGATAATTCGACCAAAACACCGTTTTCCGATGCGCTCACGTTGTTCGATAATTGCTGCGAAAGATTACGGTCATCCCCTTCTTCGGAAAGCAGCAGCCAACTGCTCCGGTCCGCTTCGATGATGCGAACGTGCGCAGAGAGTTTCAAATTGTCGGCCCACTCGCGATACGAAACGCCGTTCAGACAAACGACCGCATATCCCCGGTCGGGCGCAAGAGGCGCGAATTCGTGCTGAACATGTTGAACGTCGCTGTGCTTCGACTGTTCTTGAATCCGGATTGCGATCCTCCCCAGAACTTCATCCAATTGATCTTGCTCGAGCTCCACCTTCGCAATATAATCAATGGCCCCCAGCCGGAGCGCTTCCTGGATATATTCGAAATCTTGATGCAAAGTCAGAACGACGATATGAACATGGGGAAATCGCTTGCGGACGATCCTCATCAATTCAATCCCGGACATTACAGGCATGGCGAGGTCCGTCAGTAACAAATCGACAGCTTGCGATTCCAGCAATTCCAGCGCTTTCTCTCCGTTATTCGCTTCACCGACGACCTGCATCCCGAATTGCTGCCACGGCATCACCGAAATGAGCCCTTTTCGGACCAGTTTGTCGTCTTCCACCACGAGTACTTTAATCATGCTGCGTTCTCACCTCTTCAATCGGCAACGTTAGATAGATGCTTGTCCCTTTCCCTATTTCGCTCTTTATCTCCAGCCCGGCTTTATCTCCATATCGGGACTCGATCGTCCGTTTCACATAATTCAAGCCGATTCCAAGTCCGACCTTCTGCTGTCCGGCCGTTCTGCTATGCAGCAATTTTTGTACGGTTTCCTCCGACATGCCCGAGCCGTTATCATGAATCGCGATCTCGATGCCCTGATTTAAACGGACGTCTATCCGAATGTACCCGTCGTCCTGCAATCCGTGATAGAGCGAATTTTCCACGAGCGGCTGCAAAATGAAGCGGGGAACCGGTATTTTTAATACGTTCTCGTCCACATGAATGCGAACGTCGAATTGAAAATTGTATCGGATTTGCTGCAGCGTCAAATATTGTTTTATCGCGTCTACTTCTTCTTCAATGGTAGAAGGCCGTCCTAATTTCCCCAAATTGTAATACAATAATTTGTTCAACGATTGGATCAGACGATCGAGCTCTTGCTGCCCGTTCATGACTGCAAGCCAGTGCGCGGTATCGAGCGTATTCATCAAAAAGTGAGGATTGATCTGATAAAGCAGTTTTTCCACTTCCAGGTCGACCCGCTGCTTCTCTTTTTCTCTCACTTCATGAAACAGGTCCCATATTTGTTTTTTCATTTTTTGAAATTGACGCAGCAACGTGTGAAATTCCGGTATCTTCGTCTGTTCGAGGTTGGCGTTGGTTTGCGTTTGCGTAATCATTTTGATTTCCGTCTGGAACTGGTTAAGAGGCTTGTATACCATCTTCCACAGCAGCCATGCAAGCAATAATGTTACCGTAATCAGGAACAAGGTGAATAATGAAATCTGGACGATCCATCGATTTTTTTCTTCGTTAAAATCTTTTTCCGCAATGACCGATACGACGCTCCAGCCTTGACTGCTCGCCTGCTTGTACCAGTAATAACCTTTGCTGTAGCCGGACGTATCGTCTTTCGAAAAATCGGAGAAGGTTGTGCCGCTTCTGAATAACCGCGGAACTTCGCTATAGATGATTTTCCCGTTGTTATCCAAAATAACATGGGAAAATTATTTTGGATTGATCACGATCGGGCATATTTTGGACCAATTGAAGGCCCATCTCGATATAGACATACACATCGTCTCTGCCGGGGAAATCCACTTTTCTTAATGCCGAAAGCACATATCGGTTGTCGAGCCGGTTAAAGCTTTCATGAGGTCCATAATAGGAAATGCCATAATATCCGGCAAAAAGAGGCAGTTTCTTGGGAGAGAAGCTGTATTTCACCGGTAAATTTTCGAATTGGTATTTTTGATCGTTTCCGAAATAATACAATGTCAGGCCGATATCCGGATTGGTGAATGTAATCAGGTTCAATTTTTTCTTGAATTGGTGCTGCAGCTTCATGCGGAGAAACGGTTCTTCGGTTCGCATAAGCTCGTCGAGCTCTCTTACGATCGTGCCTTCATAAGCGAATTGCTGGGAAATATGGTTCAGACTGTTGATCGATTTTTCCAAAGACAGCGTCACTTGCTTGAGGTTGCTGCGAATGCCTGTTTCAATTTTATTCGATAAGATGGAGTTGATCGTAAAATAAGAAATGATGCTGATGCTTATAAAAGAAACGAGTGAACTGAATAAAAAATGATAAATATTCTTGCTTTTAAAGTCATGGAAGACACCTGTTTTCAAGATCTTCCGGACTCAGATATGCGGATATGCTCATTTGACCCGACCTTTTATATTTATCATATGTATAATTTTGAACCCCGATTTGATCGCTTTCGATGCCAAACGATTCAATCGGCAAGCAGGGCATGCCTATAATCCTATATCCCCCGCCCACGCTGGGGAGCAGGGGACATAGGATTGCGATCCGAATACGCCGATTATTGCGTCAATACAACCCCAGGAAGAAGCGGGCGATTTTGTCCTGCAAGCCCGGAAGACCTTCATGCCCGAAGTCCGGGAAAATTTCCAGCCTTTTCTTCGAAGTGATCTTGTTGTATGCCGCGAACTGGGTAGACGGCGGACAGATCGTATCCATCAGCCCGACTCCGAACAGCACTTCCCCGCGAATGCGATTGGCCAAATGCTGAATATCAATATAACCGAGACGGGTGAAAATTTCCTCTTCCCGCTTGTGCTGCGGATCGAACATGCGGAAATAGGTGCTCAGTTCCTCGTAAGCGCCTTTGGCCAGATCCATTTCCCAGACGCGCCGATAATCGCTCAGAAACGGAAACACCGGCGCAAGCTTCTTCACGCGGGGCTCCAGCGCCGCGCAGGCAATGGCCAGGGCGCCTCCTTGCGATCCGCCGGCTGCGTATACCTCCTCCGGATCGACTTCCGGAAGCGACATGGCGATGGCGGCAAGCTGGGCGGTATCGAGGAAAATTTGCCTGTACAGCAGATCGTCCGGCTCGCCGTCAAGACCGCGGATAATATGCCCGCGATGCGTGTTGCCTACGACCGATCCGGAATCCTGCGAACGCCCTCCTTGCCCACGGCAGTCCAACGCCAGCACCGAGAATCCGAGCGACGCGTAAGCCAGTTTGTCGAACCAGTCGCCGGAGCTTCCCGTATAGCCGTGAAACAGGACGACCGCCGGATGCGGCTCCTTCGCTCCTCCCTTCGGCCGGACATACTTGGCATGCACGCGAGCGCCTTTTACCCCGTTAAAATACAAATGGAAACAGTCCGCTGCGGGCGTCGCAAAATCGCTAGGAACAAGCTCGATCCGGGCATCGACGGCTCTCATCTCCGCCAGTCCCCGCTCCCAGTACGCATCGAAATCGTCAGGGCGCGGATTTCTTCCCTGGTAGGCGTAAAGCTGCTCCAGTGGCATATCAATCAGTGGCATGCTTGTTCTTCTCCTCATTTCGTTTTGGAGTACAACGCTTTCATTTGCTATGTTAAGCTTTCGCGTTCCGGAAGTAAAGAGTTTGCATGATATCGGACCAAACCGCACATCCTAACCCGGACAACTGGCATCAATCGGGAGGTTCGAGCTATGACTTGCAGGAAAGAGCCGGCCGCACGCATTCGAATGAAGCGGCCGCAACTGCCGGTAAGCCGCATCGTGCCGATGCTGGCCATCATATCGGCGTTGCTGGCGAACTTCGGGACATGTGCTGCCGAGGCGCCGGGCATGCGCAGCGCGGCCGACATGTCGGGGCTTTGCGTTCACGACCGCGGGGCGGCTTCGGATACGAATGCATACCTGTCGTCGCCGGCGCAATTCGTTTCAGCCGGGCAAGCAGGCACCCGCGTCACCAGCGCCGAATACAAGGCAAAGCCACGCCAACGGCAGGACATTCCAAGCTGGACGTTGCTGGAGCGCCGCTTCCCGGGCGTATTCGTCATCAGCGGTCCCCGCAATGCGATGAAGGTGGCGCTCACGTTCGACGATGTGCCGGACCCTCGTTTTACGGGACAAGTGCTGGACATCCTCGCCAAGCATAAAGTGAAAGCGACGTTCTTCGTTGTCGGTTGGCGAGCGGTCAAATATCCGGAACTCGTTCGCCGCATTCACCGCGAAGGCCATACCATCGGCAATCATTCTTACGGCCATGCCGCATTTTCAGCCTTGTCCGAAGCATCGTTCATCAAGGAGATCCGGACGACGGATACCGTTTTGTCCCGTCTGACCGGTTCCAAGCCGCGACTTATCCGGCCTCCGTACGGCGAAATTTCGTCCCGACAATTGCAGTGGGCGCGGGATAACGGCCGCATCGTCGTCAATTGGGATGTCGATTCCGTCGACTGGAAAGGCATAAACCAGTATCAAATCTTGAAAAATGTGCGCAAAACGCTTCAGCCGGGCTCCATTATTTTGCAGCATGCCGGCGGCGGCGTCGGTCAGGATTTGTCGGGAACGATCGCAGCGCTCCCCGGCCTGATCGCCATGCTCCGCAACGAAGGATACGAGCTTGTGACGGTGCCCGACCTGCTCGGCTTGCCGTCTGTCGGCAGGCCGCATCGGGCGTAACGCTGTTTTGCCAAGTCTACCTGTTGCTGCAAGCTGCCCGTAAAACGCAAAACACCGGAATTTGTCCTTGCGTTGACAAATTCCGGTGTCGATGCGATTATTCCAGAACATAAACATTAATATACTGAATACCGAATTGGCTCGCTTGCTGGCGGCTGCCGCCGACGAACAGATCGACCCGGTAACCGTTGATCGCGCTGCCCGTATCCGTCGCCGTTGCGTAATAACCGCCCTGCGGCAAACCGTTATAGTCGTAGCCGGTAATATAAAGCTTCGTTCCGAGCGGAATAACTTTGGGATCGACCGCTACCGTGCCGATTTTGAGCGGGTTGCCAAAGTAATCGACCGGTCCCCAGCCGTTTTCCTCATGGGATGCCGTATATGCCGTCGCTTTTGCTTTGATCGCCGTTTTGTAGGCGATCGTCTTGCCGTTCAGTTTGACGGTTTTCGTATTTTGAGCGGCTTTGGAAGCGGAAGCGGCCTTGACCGTATTCACCGATGCCGCACCGGTTGCCGGAATTTTGATTTTCAACCCGGCATAGATGTTGAGCGGATCGATCGTCGGATTGGCTTTCATCAGCTTGTTCAAGTCGACATTATACTGGCGGGAAAGCTTCCAGAATGTATCGTGATTCGTTGCCGTATGTGTCTTGGTTGCTGCGGAAGCGGTCGCAGCCGAAGTCGATAACGCGAACGCGAGGGCGAGCGACGTTGCAGTTACAACGGTCCGCCGGACTAATTTTACCATTCGTACCATTGAACCTCCTGTTTCAGCGTAATAAAATATGCGCCGTCGACGTATCGGCGGCGCATATCCTCAAACTGGCTTAACCGATGAACATTTGCACCCATTGGCCTTTGTAGTACGCAACCCCGATTTTCGTAAAGTTTTTGCTCAGGATATTGGCACGGTGACCCGAGCTGTTCATCCAGGCGTCCATTACTTCCTGAG
Source organism: Paenibacillus cisolokensis (assembly GCF_018403665.1). Classification (GTDB taxonomy): domain Bacteria; phylum Bacillota; class Bacilli; order Paenibacillales; family Paenibacillaceae; genus Paenibacillus_AH; species Paenibacillus_AH cisolokensis. The sequence goes on along the minus strand of NZ_BOVJ01000146.1, from coordinate 3,796 downwards.
GAGAACGTTGACCGGAAGCGATGTTCTCACCTGCGTAAGAATACTTCACGCCAAAAGAGCGCATCATATCGAATGGCGATCCGTAAGTCGGCGACGTATGGCTGAAGTAATTGTTGATCGACATGTCTTTCGCTTTTTCAAGCGCGACTTTCGTCAGCAACGGGTCCGACTGCAGAGCAGGCAGTCCTGCTTTGGCGCGTTCCTGGTTAACCAGCGTTACGACCTGCTGGGCGAACTGATCCTGGGCTACCGTCGAACCTCCGGTGTTGCCGGCATTGCCGTTGGAACCGTTGTTGCCATTACCGGCGTTGCCTTGGTTCGCACCGCCGTTGCCGGCGTTGCCTTGATCTGCGCCACCGTTGCCGCCATTTGCTCCGCCGGGTTGTCCGGGCAGATTCGGGAAGCAATTGCCTTGGCCAAGATCGATTCCACCAAAGTCAATGTTACCAAAATTGATATCATCGAGATTGATGCCATATTTATCTGCAATTTGTTTAAGCGTATTGTTGTCAATCTTAATCGGTGCACTGAAGTTCCACTTCACGACGGGTGCGGCTTCCGCCGGTTTCGCCGTCGCTCCGACTCCTGCTACTGTCATGCCAGCGATGACGAGACTAGCAATCCCCAACCGAATCGGTTGCCATTTCATGAATGTTTCCTCCCATGCTCGTTTTTTTCGGGCTGCTTGGCCCCTCACGAAAATTATCGTAACATGAGAACAATCGGCGCAGATCACACAATAAATGCCAAATCTCGATTATGAGAATCCGTTCATCGAAATTTGTTGATTTGCCGACATTCGACCGAATCCGGATGAGAAAAAGCTAATGTTTTTAAGATGCATAACATCGCATTAACGAGGCTCGCTTGACCGGCATAATGCCGAAATCAGCCAGTTTATCCGGCATTCCGCTTCGTTTGTATGCCGTCGCCGCGCGGCCCATAGCGCACCTGTAAGGCGCTACCGGCGTAAAAAAACACTCTGCCGCAATCGACAGAGTGTTTTTCGCTATACGTCCGCGCCTGTCAGCGGGCCAGCCAGCCGCCGTCCACGCAAAGGATATGGCCGTTCATGTAGTCGGAAGCCGCGGATGCGAGGAAGATGACTGGACCTTTCATATCCTCCGGCGTTCCCCAGCGGCCGGCCGGAATCCGTTCGAGTATCGAGTCGTGCCGCGCTTTGTCGGCGCGCAGCGCCGCCGTGTTATCGGTTGCCATATAGCCCGGCGCGATCGCATTGACCTGAATGCCCTTGCCCGCCCATTCGTTCGCGAGCGCCTTCGTCAGTCCGGTAATCGCGTGCTTGCTGGCTGTATAGCCCGGAACGTTGATGCCGCCCTGGAACGACAGCATCGAGGCGATATTGATGATTTTGCCGCTGCCGCGCTCGATCATATGGCGTCCGATCTGCTGGGACAGCCGGAATACGGCATGCAAATTGACGTCAATGACGTCATGCCAATCCCGCTCCGCATGATCGGCCGCCGGCGTGCGCCGGATAATACCGGCGTTGTTGACCAGAATGTCGATCGCGCCGAAAGCTTCTATCGCGCGCCGGACGACATCGCCGATGCCGTCCAGTTCGCCGAGATCGGCGGCCAGATGGACCGCCCGCCGCCCGACCGCCTTGATGGCGCGGACCGCTTCGCCGCTGTCGGAGCGGGAAACGAGCACCACATCCGCTCCCGCCTCCGCCAGACCGACCGCCATCGCCTGCCCGAGACCTCCGGACGTTCCGGTGACGAGAGCCTTCTTGCCGCTCAAATCAAAACGATTCGTCATGTCCGTTATACCGCCTTTCTTTCCATTCGTTCTGCAGCTGCCGTTTATTCGTCGATGATTTTCAGCTTCGGCCGCCGGTATGCCGCCGCTTGCTCGGCGGGCAGCTTCCGGTCCGTGACGATCGCATCCAGCTCGTCGATCGCCGCGAACGTGATCAGCGCGCATTGGCCGAATTTCGTATGATCGGCGACGGCGATCACTTCATGGGCCGTTTCGACGAGCGCCCGCTTGAAATCGGCCAGCTCGCTCGTATAGATCGACAGCCCGATCTGCGCATCGACCGCCGTCGCCGAAATGAACGCCTTGCGGATGTTCAGTTTCCGCACATATTCCACCGCTTCCGGACCTGTCAAAATGTTGCGGACGCGGCGTCCGCCGGGAACGACGAGCCGGATATGCTCCTTGCTTGCCAGCTCGCGGATAATAAACACGTCGTTCGTAATGACGGTAAGCGGCGCATCGTCCAGCAGCCGGGCGATTTCCAGCGTCGTGCTGCCCCCGTCCAGCGCAATAATGTCGCCGGGTTCGATCAACGCCGCCGCCCGGCGGCCGATGACCGCTTTCTCCGCCGCTTGCCTGACGATCGGCTCCCGCTTCGGGAAAATATCCCACTGGTTGCTCTGCGCCAGCACGGCGCCGCCGTGCACGCGGACGAGCAGCCCCCGCTCCTCGAGCTTGCCGAGATCTTCCCGCACCGTCTTGCCCGATACGCCGAGCATTTCGCTCAGCTCGCCGACGGTGGCTTCTTTGCGCTCGATCAACCGTTCCATAATGAGTTCGTATCGTTTCATGGCATGCATCTATTTTCAACCGCTTTCGCTTTCGAATTGGGGTCCGGCCATCAAATTTCAGGCGCAAAACGCATACACCTTTATTTCAAATCTTTCATCGCGACCGGATCCATATCGTCGAATTCCTGGTTTTCGCCGGCCATTCCCCAGATGAAGGTGTAGCTAGTCGTTCCGACGCCGCTATGGATCGACCAGCTCGGAGAGAAAACCGCCTGCTCGTTGCGCACAACCAGATGGCGGGTTTCATGCGGCTCGCCCATCATATGGAACACGACGCCGTCCTCCGGCATGTCAAAATATAGATATACTTCCGAACGGCGATTGTGCGTATGGCAAGGCATCGTGTTCCACATGCTGCCGTCTTTCAGCAGCGTCATGCCCATGACGAGCTGGCAGCTCCGGATGCCGCCGCCGTGAATATATTTGTAAATCGTGCGCTCGTTCGAGGTGCTGAGGCTTCCCAGATGGACCGGAGCCGCTTCCTCAATAGCCGCCTTCACCGTCGGATACGACTTATGCGCGGGCGACGAATTGTAATAGAAGCGCGCCGGATTGGCCGCATCGTTGCTGGCGAACGTGACATCGCGGGTACCGAGGCCGATGTACAGGCAGTCGCGCGGCGCCAGCTCGTAGCGCACGCCGTCGGCCGTTACGATGCCCGCCCCGCCGATATTGATAATGCCGATTTCGCGTCGTTCCAGAAAATAGTCGCTTCCCATCTCCTTCTTGTCCGCTTCCAGCTTCACCGGTTCCTTCACCGGCAGCGCGCCGCCGACGAGAAACCGGTCGACATGCGAGTATACGGCCGTCAGCTTGTCCGGCACGAACAACGTTTCAATCAAAAATTCCTTGCGCAGACGTTCCGTATCGAAATGCTTCACTTCCGCGGGGTGAGAGGCGTACCGAATTTCCATTCCTGCATCATCCTCCATTGGTTTATAATAAGAACGTTCATTTACGTTCATTATAGTTTATTTACGTTTATTTGGGTAGCGTGATTTACCGTTCCGAGTCGATTTTCCACTAATCCCGGCTGCATTCTCCCGCTTGTAGCCTCACAGTTTAAGAAAAACGACTCCGTCGTCCCTGTCTGCGGACGATACTGATTCTTGTTAAATGCTTAAACAGGATGGCGGCCAGAGTTCTATTCGCCCTCGCCACCCGACCGCTGGGCACCTGATTGCGAACCTCCAGGGCTTATTCGCTCGCTCCAACCCCGCCGG
>NZ_BOVJ01000145.1 GCF_018403665.1 Paenibacillus cisolokensis | reverse complement strand
TTCCAGCGGGCCACAGCGAACTCCTCATCCGCCTCATCATGAAAGCACTTAATGTAACTTTATATAACGTATACATAACAAATTTAACAACTTCCTTTTATTAAATGTAATATAAAATTACATAAATATTGATATTGACAAAAAAAAGAAGGTAGTATAAAGACACCACCACCATTTTGCGTCATATAATATAACGTATAAGAAGGAGGGAGCGGCCGGATGAATATTGCGCTGATTGCTCATGATCTGAAAAAGAAGAGCTGATCCATCTGACTGTCGCCTACCGCGATGTGTTTGCCCGGCATACGCTGTTCGCGACCGGAACGACGGGATCGAGAATTATGAAGGCCACGAACCTGAACGTATGTTGTCTGAAGTCCGGACCTTTCGGCGGGGATCAGGAAATCGGCGCCCTCGTCGCGCAGAACGAAATCGACGCTGTCTTTTCATCCGCGATCCGCTCGCCGCGCTGGCGCACGGCTCCGACGTGACGGCGCTGCTGCGCTTGTGCGACGTGCAATGCATTCCGGTCGCCACGAACATCGCCTCGGCGGAATTGCTCGTCAAGGCCATCCAGCGTCAGGAACTCGGCTGGCGGGACGTCGTGCACCGGTACCGGAACGACAGACGCAACGGAACGGAAGGATGACGCTGCCGCTTTGGTTCGCGATCCGTGGTTTCCTTGTCTTGGCGTCTCGTTTTGTGTCCTTTCGCGAGACAGAGATGATATACTGGTCCATAGAACGATGCGCGGCGTTGTTGTACCGGAGCGCCGCGCAGCCGACAGCTGCCACGGAAGGATGAGGAATATGCGGAAGATGATATGCATGCACGGCCTGACGCCGGAACAAGAGGATAAAATCAGGGCGGCCGCTCCCGGCTGGTCGATCCTGTTCGGAAGACCGTCCGAGCTTGACGCCGAATCGTTTCGCGACGCGGAAGTCGTCTGCGGCTGGTGTCCTGCGGTGGAAACGGAAGGTTTGCGCCCCGATTCGAAGCTGCGGTGGGTGCAGACGTGGTCGGCCGGCGTCGACAAGCTGCCGCTGGACGCGCTGGCGGCCAAAGGGGTCATTCTGACCGATGCGAGCGGCATCCATCCGATCCAGATGACCGAGACGGCTTTTGCGATGATGCTCGCTTTCGCCCGGAACGTGCATACCGCCATTCGCAATCAGGCGAAAGGCGTATGGGACAGCTCGGGGACGTTCGGCGAATTGTACGGGCAAACGATCGGCATTGTCGGAGCGGGAGCGATCGGCGGACGGCTGGCCCGGATCGCCAAAGCGTTCGGCATGCGCACGCTCGGCGTCCGCCGCTCGGGCAGGCCGGACGCAGACTTCGACGCGATGACCGATCTAACCGGACTGCACGATGTACTTTCCGCAAGCGACTACGTCGTCAACGCGCTGCCGCTGACCGCCGAAACGCGCGGGCTGTTCGGCCCGGACGCCTTCCGCAGCATGAAGCGTACGGCCCGCTTCCTCAATATCGGGCGCGGTGCCACCGTCGATACGGACGCGCTCGTCGAGGCGCTGCGGGACGGGACGATCGCCGGCGCCGGCCTCGACGTCACCGACCCCGAACCGCTGCCGGCCGACCATCCGCTATGGAAGATGGACAATGTCATCATAACGCCGCATACGTCCGGCCTGACGAACCGTTACAAGGAGCGGATAACCGAGCTGTTCGTATTCAATTTGCAAACGTATTTGCGGGAAGGACGGCCGGCGCGCAACATCGTCGATTACGAGCGGCGCTACTAGTCGGGCCTAGGATCGACCCGCTATTCGCTCGCGCTGCCCCCGCCGGGCGCATGACTGCGAACCTCCAGATCCTTATTCGCTCGCGCCATTCGCACCGCATGGCAAACGATACGGGAAGCGGAACGCCGGGCCGAGGGGTGCGGCCGCTTCGGTCAGTGCCCGGGGATGCGCGGCCGCTTCGGTCAGCGCCGGCCGAACGTCAGGTCCAGGTGCCAGCCCGCTGTGCCGCCGGGCTCGACCGTGCCCGCGGTTCCCCCTTCCGCTGCCCGGTCCAGCCGGTCATAAAAGATGATGGGCTGCTCGCCTACGGCGTACCGCGGCATTCCGAAGGGATGATGAGGGCAAGACCTGGGAAAATAAGGAAGACAGGAGGAGGAGCGCATGCGCAGGGACATTCGGCTGTGGACATGGAGAGGCGAGCCGTTCGAATATTCCGTTGTCGGGGAAGGCAAGCCGGTGCTGATGATGCACGGGGGCCATTCCAATTGCCGCGAGGAATTCGGCTACCGCGAGCTAATAGCGGCAGGCTACCGGCTTATTACGCCGTCGCGTCCGGGATACGGGCGCTCGTCCAAAGCGATCGGGCGCACGCTTGACGAGGCTTGCGAAGCCTATGCCGGTCTGCTCGACCATCTCGGCGCTGACGCCGTGCACGTCATCGCCTTCTCTGCCGGAGGGCCGAGCGGCATTCGCTTCGCCGGACTTTATCCGGAGCGCGTCCGCGGCCTCGTCCTGCTAAGCGCGGTAACCGGCCAATGGCTGACGCCGGACCATCGGGAATACAAGATGGCGAGAATCCTGTTCGGGCCATGGCTCGAACGTTACACCTGGCTGGCGCTGCGGCTCGCCAGCAATATATGGCCGCGCTTCGGATTCCGGCTCATCGCGCGGAACATCAGCCTGCTTCCGCCGAAGGAGATCGAGCGCCGGATGGGGCCGCTCGATATCGAAGCGGTACGCCGGATGAACAATCGCCAGCGGTCGGGCAGCGGATTCGCCCTCGACCTGAAGCAGGCGGGGCAGCTGCGGAAGGCCGATCTGGAAGCGGTGCGGGCTCCCGCGCTTATCGTGCACAGCCCGTGGGACATGTCGGTCGGCATCCGGAATGCCCGGTACGCCTGCGAGCATATTCCGCATGCCGAATTCGCGGAAGCGGACGCCTGGGGGCACCTGATCTGGCTTGGCCGGGGAGGCGGCGCCGTCGACCGGGCATGCGTCGACTTTCTCCGCCGGCACGATGGAACGGCTCCGTTCAGACCCGCGGAAACGGGGAATGCTGGCGGCTTTCCCAAAGCTCCCGCCGGACGGTCCGGTACTCCTGCGCCGAAACGCCCTCCAGTTCCCGAAACACGCGGTTGAATTGCTTGACGCTGTCGAAGCCGACCTTTGCGGCGATCTCGTAAATTTTATCGTCTGTCCGGACAAGCAGCTCCTTCGCCTTGCCGATGCGGACTTTTTTCAAATAAACGACAAAGCTCTCGCCGGTGTATTCCTTGAACGCCTGGCTGAAATACGTATAGCTTAGCGAGACATGGTTCGAGACCGTAGCCATATTCAGATCCCGATCGTAATGGTCGTGAATATATTCGACCGCCCTGCGAAGCTCCTGATGCTCGCCGTAAACCGAACGCAGCCCGCGAATGTAATCGTTCAGCCGCAGCAGCAAATCTTCGACGCAGCGGTGATAATCCCGAATCGTCTCGAATCGGCACAAGTCTCCCGCCTGCTTGTACATCCGGATAATTTCGACCGATTCCTCCCCGTACCGGTTGAATGCCTGATCGAACACATGCTCGTTCAGCGCCGCGCTGATCCGTTCGGTCAGGGCGATGTCGTACCGCGCCAGCCGGTTCGCGTCGAGCAGCTCGGCAAGCAGCGCCTTCATTTCGCTGTCGCGGTCGGTGCCCAGCATATTCGCCAGCTTGCGAATCGCCTCGACGGGCACGACGTAGTCGCGGCCTTGTTCCTTCACGCTGTCGTACCGGATTACCCGCCCCGCCGCTCCGGACAGCAGCAACCGATATTTCAGCGCGCGGGAAGCCTGCTGGAAACCGCGCTTCAATTCCCCGATCCGGCGAAGTCCGGCGCTGAAGCCGATGCAGCTGCGATCGTGCCGCTCCGCCGCAAGATACGCCATCAGCACGTCCGGCAATGCCGCGTCGTTCGTCACGAAGACGAGCTGTCCGTCCTTGTCCTCCGCCGCGACGGCCCGGGTTCTCGCGGATGCCGCAGCGCCGTCGCCGCTTTCCTTGACGGCCGCGGCCAAGCAGCGGCGCGCCGCCGCCAGACAGCGCTCTCCTGCCGGGCAGCGCAGGATGCCGACATAATAGAGCGGCTCGAACGCGCTTAAGCCGATATCGGCACAGCGGCGCTCCACTTCTTCCTCCCCGATGTCCGGATGAAGCCATATATAATTGAGCTGCGCCGCCAGCAGCTCGTCCCGGGCCCGGTCGAGCGCGTTCAGCCGGCCCGCCACTTCCCGCTGCCGGTCCAGCTCGCTGCCGGCCCGCTCCAGCGCCTTGAACAGCTCTTCGCGCACGATCGGCTTGAGCAAATATTCTTTGACGCCGTAACGGATCGCTTCCTTCGCGTATTGAAAATCGTCGTAGCCGCTCAGAATCAGCACCTCGGGAGCGGAGGCGTACGAACGGATTTCGCGGATCAGCGCGAGGCCGTCCATTCCCGGCATGCGAATATCGGTTATGACCAGATCGATCGTCCGGCTCCGCATATGAACGAGCGCCTCTTCCCCGTCGGACGCGAAGCAGAAGTCGTAGCGTCCGGGTTGTTCCCGCTCGATCATCGCCTTCAGTCCGAATCGGATATTCGGTTCGTCATCCACGATCAGCAAAGTCCGCATCACTATAGCTCGCCTCCCGAGTCGATATGTGGAACGCTCATGCAGATGCGCGTATACTCCCCTTCTTTGCTTTCGGCCCGCAAACCGTACGCTTTGCCGTAAAACAGCTTCATGCGCTGATTGACGTTGCGCAGACCGATGCCGCCGCGCGCGGGACGATCGGCTCGTTGCCCGCAGTACGCGGAACGCTCCGGATCGTCCTCCGCGAACATCCGGTTGAGCGCCTCGACCTTCTGCTCCGGCATGCCGGCGCCGTCATCGGTCAGTTCGATGATCATCGCGTCTCCTTCCGTTCTCGCCCGCAGCGTTACCGTCAGATCGCGTTTCCGGGACGGCGCGGCGCCGTGCTGAACCGCATTTTCGATAATCGGCTGCAGCGACATTTTCAAAAGCTGGCGGTCCAGATACATATCCGGTATCTCATTGACGATGACGATTTTTCCGCAAAGCGAATGTTCATAATGGCCGCGTAATTGGCGATATGATTCAGCTCGTCTCGCAGCGGCACATATTCGCTCCTCCACTGCAAATTGTAGCGCATCATGCCGCCGAGCGAAGTCAGCGCGTCGGAGATGGCCGGCTGATTTTCGATTTCGGCCAGCATCTTGATGTTTTCCAGCGTATTGTACAGAAAATGGGAATCGATCTGATTTTTCAGCGATTTCAGCTCCGCTTCCTTCGTTGCGGCGTTTTTCGTGACGGCTTCGGCGATCAGCTCGTTGATTTTTTCAGCATTTTGCGGAAATGATGGGCAAGCTCCCCCACCTCTCCCCCGCCTTTAATCGAAAGATCGAAGTTGAAATCGCCCTGTCTGACCTTTTTCATCGATTCGGTCAGCACGCGCAATTTTTTCAAAATGTAGGAGAGCAAAAATAAGTTGCGGCCGACAAGACGGCGAACAGGCCAAGAATGACCGCCAGCATGCCGTTTCGGGTCTGGTTGACGGCGGCAAGTGCGTTTTCCAGCGACGCGACGCGCATCAGATAGGCGCCGATCCGTTCGTTGTACACATACGCGCACAGAAACGGCCGGTTGCCGGCCGTAAACGTAACGCTGTGCACGCCCGGCTCCCGGCTTTCGAGCCGGCTCGCCAGTTGCTGCGTCGAAAGCCCTGTCCGGTTCAGAAACGGGCTCGAAGCGTCATAATAAAACCGGCCGTCTCCGTCCACGACGAACATTTGCGACTGCCCGTCATGCGCGTCCCGGAACGTGTTCGGAAAAAATTGGCAAGCAGCATGTCGATCTGCATAATGCCGACGTCCCGGCCGATCGGGTATTCGATTTCGCGCAGCAGCGAAATTTTCGGCCGGTTCACTTTTTCGGCGTCCACGTTGCGCAGTATCGGATCGCGGTCCTGCCGGTCGAACGTCCACAGTTCCTTGCCGTTTCGCTCCCGCACCTTCTCATACCACGGCTCGCCGCGGATCCGCGACGCCTGAATGAACACCGGCCATATTTCGATGACGAACGGGCTTTCCGCATAGAGCCGGATATGCTCGACGTTCGGATTGTTGTACTGGAGCCGGAGCAGATTGGCTACGGCGTTCCGGTTAAAATCGATCAATTCGCTTGTGTTCGGTTCGCTCGTCTGCTCCAGATAGTACAAAATATCTTTGTCGGAGACGGCCAGCTGCGCCGCCCGTTCCATCGTTTCGATGCTGCGGGCGATATTGACCGTTTCAAATTCGAGCGCGGTTATATTCGTTTTCCGCACGTCTTCCAAATACTTGTGCGACAGCTGGTTGAACACCGGAACGGATATGAGCACGCCAGGCAGCAAAATGATCAAAATATAAATGATGAACAACCGCTTCTGCAGCGACAGCTGGCCGATTCGGACGAGCCAGCGTTCTAAGGCGGAGCCGGGTCGTCTGAACATATCGCGCATCACATCCTTTGACTTTGACGAAGAAAGCCGAAAACCCAAACGAATTTGGGTTTTCGGGGACGGACGGCCATCCGGCGGTCCGAACGGCTTATTTCAAAAACTCTTCGAGCCGTTTTACATTTTCCTCGTATTTTTGCTGCTGATAAGCGCGCACCTTCTCATAGCCCGCTTCTTCGCGCTTTTTCAAAAATTCGTCGAACAGCTTGTCGAATTCCTCGTCCGTTTTGGCGAGCAGCAGCTTCGGCAGCGTTTTCCCCCATAGCTGTCCGATCTTCGTATTGGCGATGCCCTCTTCGGAATTGCCGGTCGGATTGATCTGATCGAATTGGGAAAAGCTTTTCGTTTTGCCTTTGGTCCAATCCTCAAGCTGCTTGGCGGGCTCGACGCTCGGCGGCGCCCACTGCAAATTCATGTTCGTATCCATCAGCATCCAGAAGGTGTATGACGCCACTAGCGTTGCATCAAA
>NZ_BOVJ01000144.1 GCF_018403665.1 Paenibacillus cisolokensis | reverse complement strand
CACAAACAATGCCCTTCCAACTTCCTATTGGGAAGCAAAAGGGCTGAAAAGTCTGCTTTCTCGCTACTTGGAACTTCGTCAACCTTACGGAACCGCCTAGTGCGGACCCGCATGCTAGGTGGTGTGGGAGGACGGGGGCTAGCCGCCCCCTCCTACTCGATTCCCGGTTTTCAGAAGGTCGGTTCGCGCACGTTTAATCGATCGTGTCCTCGCGCTCCGCCTGTTTGCGGTGGGCGATGCGGCTGCTCGCCGAAGCGGCGATCGCGCCGACGATGTCGTCAAGGAACGTATGGGTTTGTCCGTCGGTTTTATTGTTCAGCTTGAGCAGAATGCCCGGCTTCAGCTTGTCGATGTAGCCGAAATTAGTGAAGCCGATGCTGCCGTAGACGTTGACAATGGACAGCGCGAGCACCTCGTCGCAGCCATAAAGGCCTTCGTCGTTCCGGATCATCTCCTGCAGCGGGGACATCAGCTTCCCTTCCTCCGCCAAAATATCGAGCTGGATACCGGTGAGCACCGCATTTTGCACTTCGCGTTTCGACAGAACGGCATCGACGTTCTCGAGACATTCCTCTATCGTCAATTCCGGGAAGTAATCTTTTGCAAAAAGTAAGCAAGCTCGGCAATTTCAGTTTTCGTTACGCCGCGCTTGGCAAGCCATTGCTCGGTCGCTTCGGCGACTTGGCGGCTGTCCAGGCTGTATGCTTTCGGTTCGGACATTGGGCAATGCCCCCTTTGACTTATATTTGTTGGACGAAAAGCTGGTCTAAAAATGGGAAGGGCTCGTATACATAGTACTACAAAACGGGAGTTTGTACCAAGCCGCAGCGGCAAATACGATTTTGGGGAGGAAAGGTCGAGATGACGCAATACCGATGGATTCGGCGGACTGCGCTCGCAGGGGCGCTAATGCTACCCGTCTTCATGGCGGGATGCGGGTGGTTGTCGCAGGAAACGAGCAAGGAAATCGATCCGCCACCCGCCGAAAGCGGCAACACGCAGCAAGACGGGCAGATTGACGGAAACGCCGGGGAGCAAGCGCAAGGAGCGGATGACGGACAGGCAGCCGCGACGCAAGGCGACCAAACGCAGTTGACGGTTTATTTGCGGGATGGGAACGGTTATTTGACGCCGGTGACGCTCAATACGGCATTGGAACAGGAAGCGCAGGCCGGTCAGAGGGCGCTCGAAATGATGGTGGAAGGGGGCCGTTACGCCAATCTTCTGCCGGAAGACTTCACGCCGGTGCTGCCTCAGGGGACGGAGGTGCTCGGCTACAATCTGGTGAAGGACCAGCAGCTGGCCATCGTCGATTTTTCCAAGCCGTTCACGGAATACAATGCGGAGGATGAGCGCAAAATTGTCGAGGCGGTCACTTGGACGCTCACTTCGCTGCCCGATGTGAAGCAGGTTGAAATCCGCTACGAAGGCGAGAAGCTGAACGAAATGCCGGTTGACGGTTTTCCGCTCGACGAACCGCTGACCCGTGCCGTCGGCATCAATCTGGAATGGGACGACGGAGTCGATTATACCCGGTCGACGCCGGTGACGCTCTATTTCTCCTCCCAGACGGCCGATGCCGAGCAATATTTCGTTCCGGTCACCCGGCTCATTAACCGGACGGACGATACGGCCAAGGCCGCGCTGGAGCAATTGATTGCCGGCCCGCTTGACGGCAGCGACCTGATCGGCGTCATGACGCCCGACGTGCAGGTGAACCGACTGGAGAGCAAAGACGGGACGGTGACCGTAGACCTGCTGGAGCTCGGCTATGACGAGAGTCAGAAGCCGCCGGCGGAAATGCTGGAGGCGGTCGTGCTGTCGCTGGCCGAAAACACCGGAGCGGATAAGGTGCAGATTATGCTGAACGGCAAAACCGGCATTACCGATACGAAAGGGATGTCCTACAGCGAGCCGGTAAGCAAACCGGAGCATGTGAACGCGCTGGAATCGTAACTCTGACTGGCAAGCAAGGAGGGGCATGTCGTTCATGCCTCTTCCTTTCTCTATTGATGCAAATAGATTTTACGAGATGTCTTTGGTAAAATGGGGGAGATTAACGGAGCAATCAGTGACAGAGCAGGAGGCCAGCTACATGAGAACAGACGGTCGGAAACCGGACCAGCTACGGCCGGTCAACGTGACGCTAGGAGTAAACAAATATGCGGAAGGATCCGTACTGATCGAGGTGGGCGATACGCGTGTCGTGTGCACGGCAACCGTCGAGGAGCGGGTTCCCCCTTTCATGAAAGGGCAGGGCAAAGGGTGGATTACAGCGGAGTATGCCATGCTGCCGCGGGCGACGCAGACGCGCAATCAGCGGGAATCGGCAAAGGGAAAACTGTCGGGGCGTACGATGGAGATTCAGCGGCTGATCGGAAGAGCCTTGCGCTCCGTCGTCGATCTGCAAGCATTGGGCGAACGGACGATTACGCTCGATTGCGACGTGCTGCAAGCGGACGGCGGCACCCGCACGACCTCGATCACAGGCTCGTTTCTCGCGCTGGCGCTCGCTGTGGACAAGCTTTCGGGCACGGCGTCGTTTCCCCGCTACCCGATAACCGACTACCTGGCTTCGGTCAGCGTCGGTATCGTCGGCGAGGAGCCGGTGCTGGATCTGCATTATGAAGAGGATTCCAAAGCGAAGGTCGATATGAACGTCGTTATGACGGGAAGCGGCAAGTTCGTGGAAGTGCAGGGAACAGGGGAAGAATCGCCGTTTTCCCGCTCCGAGCTGGATGCGATGCTCGGTCTGGCGGAGCGTGGCATCCTCCAGCTTGTCGAGCTGCAGAAGCAAACGCTGGGCGAGCTCTGCCGGCGGATCGGGGAGGTGTCGCCATGACGGGCCGCAAGCGGGAAATCGTGATCGCGACGCGAAATCCGGGCAAAGCACGCGAGTTCGCGCACGCCTTCGCGGCATTGGAGGTTGCGGTGAAAAGCTTGCTTGACTATCCGTCGATTCCGGATATCCCGGAGGATGGTTCGACGTTCGCCGACAATGCGCGCATCAAGGCGAAGACGGCAAGCGAGCTGCTCGGGGTTCCGGCGCTTGCCGACGATTCCGGCTTATGCGTCGATGCGCTGGACGGTGCGCCGGGCGTGTACTCGGCCCGGTACGCGGGCGAAGGAGCGTCGGATGCCGATAACAACGCTAAGCTGCTGGCCGAGCTGACAGGCCGCGGTGCGGAGACGCTCGGCACGCTGCCGGACGGAACGCGGCTGCTCAGCCGGGGGCGGTTCGTGTGCGTGCTGGCGCTGTATGATCCGGAGCGCGGCGCCTTCATCGAAGCGGAAGGAGAGGTGGCCGGCTTCATTGCCGACCGTCCGCGAGGCAGCGGCGGCTTCGGCTACGATCCGCTGTTCTGGCTGCCGGAGCTGGGCCGGTCGATGGCAGAGCTGACGCAAGAGGAGAAACGCGCGATCAGCCATCGCGGAAAAGCACTGGAAGCGCTGCTGAACCGGCTGCGGGAACGGTAGCTTGCATGCATGAACGGATCGTTCGTTCGGGCTCTGAACGAGACTGGAGGGCGTTTGCCGTGTGCTGGGCTCAAGCAGGCCGTTGCAGTCAAGCGGCGACTTTGACCGGACACCGGACTGGAAGAAGATCTGCACGACCCGGGAGTAGCATTAAGTATGAAGTTTATCGCAGGCTGATCGATAGGGTGGTATAAAGTGCGAACCCCAAGCGAACATGATTTTCCCGGGAGATTCGCACCCCTTGCTGTGCCTGGCTTTTTTAGCCATTTCCGGCAGGTAAATCGCTGGTATAGGACGAGGCAAAATGGGGTTTCGCGAAAACGGGCGTAGAAACCCTTGCTGCTCAAGGGTTTTCACGCCATACTGTCGCTCCCCGTGCGGGAGCCGGGAGCGTGGATTGAAACATCTTCGGAGATGGGAAGCTCAGTCCATTCTCCAAGTCGCTCCCCGTACGGGGGAACGACCCTGGAGAACGCAATCGGCTGGAACAAATGAGAGCTGTGTGGGACGAATCCCTTTACATGGCGATAAGTGGAACTGGTAGAAAGCGGTTTTGTAAAGAGTCGATCGCCTCCTAAATTGAAGAGGGTATACTTTGGAGCATGTTGTTGCGGGCTCCGGATTCGTCGGTGTGAATTTGGTCCAGTATTGACGCTTCCGAGCTATTCGGGAAATGCGCAACTTCGAAATTATAGTTCGGAATTTGTTTTCTGCGATAAATGAATATGTGATATATTTGGATGTATCTCAAGCCTCTACACGACCGAACCATTCTGGTGCGAATGTGAAGCTCC
>NZ_BOVJ01000143.1 GCF_018403665.1 Paenibacillus cisolokensis | reverse complement strand
GTCCGAATATGGCGCGGAATCCTGCAAAAATACAGTATTTTTTGGTAATTTTCGCTTGTCTGGCTTGAACGGGTCAAAATACTGCATAATCGCAGTAATTTTCGCGTTTTGGTTTTTTTGCGCCCGAAAATACTGCACTTTTGCAGCATTGTTCAGCAAAAGAAACTGCAAGCTTCGGCGCCTGGCGGCCGCCGCTGGAGAGAACGCCCTCCAGATGCGCTGAGCACGATGTGCAGCAGGAGCGATGCGCAGATGCGCAACGGAAGCGCTGAGCACGATGCGCAGCAGAAGCGATGCCTGGCAGTACGGTGCGGAACAGGCAGACAGGATTTGAAAGAAAGGCGGAGGGAAGGCCATGCTGAAGGGGAAAACGATTCTGCTCGGGGTGACGGGAGGCATTGCGGCGTATAAGGCCGCCATCCTGTGCAGCCGGCTGGTGCAGGCAGGCGCCAATGTGCGCGTCATCATGACGCAGTCCGCGACCAAATTCATTACACCGCTGACGTTGCAGACGCTATCGCGCCATCCCGTCTATCTGGACACGTTCGACGAGAAAGACCCGTCGGTCGTCGCGCATATCGATCTGGCGGACCACGCCGACCTGATCATCGTCGCGCCCGCGACGGCCAACATCATCGGCAAGATGGCGAACGGACTTGCCGACGATATGTTGAGCACGACGCTGCTCGCGGCAACGTCGCCGATTATTGTCGCGCCGGCGATGAACGTTCATATGTACGAGCATCCCGCAGTCGTCGCCAACATTCAGACGCTCGCTTCCCGCGGCGTCCGTTTCGTCGAGCCCGGTACGGGACAGCTCGCCTGCGGCTATGTCGCCAAAGGGAGGCTGGCCGAGCCGGAGGATATCGTGGCCGCTGCGGAAAGGCTGTTCCGGCAAGGCGAGCTGCTGGCCGGCAGGCGGGTGCTCGTCACCGCGGGCGGTACGGTGGAGCGGCTCGATCCGGTCCGCTTCCTGACGAACGACTCCTCCGGCCGAATGGGATTCGCCATTGCCGAAGCGGCCCGCAACATGGGCGCCGAAGTCGTGCTCGTCGCAGGACGTACGGAAGGCATGCCGCCTGCGGGCGTCGAGCTGGTCCATGCCAGATCGGCCGCGGAAATGCTGGACGCCGTCGTCGCCCGTTTCGACGAAGCGGACATCGTCGTGAAAGCGGCGGCGGTGGCGGACTACCGGCCTGCCGCGGCATCGGACCGAAAGATCAAGAAGAGCGGCGATACGATGACGCTTGAGCTGGTGAAGACGACCGACATTTTGCAGGAGCTCGGCGCGCGGAAAACCCGCCAGTTTCTCGTCGGCTTCGCGGCGGAGACGGGCGATATCGAGAAATATGCGATGGACAAGCTGCAGCGGAAAATTGCGATCTTGTCGTGGCGAACAACGTCGCGGCGGAAGGGGCGGGCTTCAACGTCGATACGAATATCGTGCAAATTTATGATCGTAGCGGACTCGTGGCCGATCTGCCGCTGATGAGCAAGCGCGAGGCGGCGGAGCGCATTATGCAGCTTGTCGCCGAACGGCTTGACGGCGCCGGCGGCAGCGGTGCGAACGTCCAGCCGGCCTGGAAAGCCGCAGACGCGGACAGGGACGGGGAGCGCCGATGATTGCCAAAGTGATCGTCGATGTGCCGTCCCGGCAAACGGATCGGCCGTTCGACTACGAGGTGCCGGAAGCGATGGCGGGATGGATCGAGGTCGGCAGCCGCGTCGGCGTGCCGTTCGGCGGCCGGGTCGTGCAGGGCTTCGTGACGGCGCTTGCGGACGAGGCCGATGTGGATCTCGACCGGCTCAAGCCGGTCGCCGAGCTGCTCGATCCGGTGCCGCCGCTGACGGCCGATCTTGTCGCGCTCGCCGAGTGGATGAGCGTCAAATATTGCTGCACGTGGACGGCCGCGCTGCAGGCGATGATTCCGGCCGCGCTGAAGGGCCGGGCCGAGCGGTACGTATCGCTGGCCCGGGAGCGCGGACGCGAAGCCGAAGAGCTGCTTCCGGGCGAATTGCTGCGCTGGCTGCAAAGCCGCGGAGAGGTGAAGCTCGATGCGCTTCGCCAGCGCTTTCCCGAATGTGCGGCGGAGGTGAAGGAAGCGCTGCGCGCAGGCGTGCTGGCGGAGCGCTCGGCGATTCGCGACCGCCTGTCGATTCGCAAAGTGCTGACGGTTTACCCGCCCGAGAATCGCGAGGCGGCGCGCGACGCGCTGGAGCAGCTGCCCGCGCGCGCCGGCAAGCAGCGGGAACTGCTCCGGCTGCTGCTGGAGAAAGACGGTCCGGTGCCGCTTCAGGCGCTGCTCGCCGAAGCCGGCGCATCCGCCGGCAGCGTGCGGGCGCTCGCGGACAGGGGAATCGTCCGCATCGAGGAGACCGAGCAGGAACGCGATCCTTATGCCGGACGCGAGTTCGCGACGACCTCGCCGCTTCCGCTCACGGAAGGCCAGCAGCATGTGTACGAGCAAATCGCCAAGGCGATCGAATCCGGCGAAGCCGGATTTTTTCTTCTTCACGGTGTAACGGGCAGCGGCAAAACCGAGGTCTATTTGCAGGCGATACGGCATTGTCTGAATCAAGGGCGGCAAGCGATCGTGCTGGTGCCCGAAATTTCGTTGACGCCGCAAATGGTGGAGCGGTTCAAAGGGCGGTTCGGCGATGCGGTCGCCGTGCTGCACAGCCGTTTGTCGAACGGGGAGCGGTACGATGAGTGGCGCAAAATACGCGAGGGTCGGGTTCGGGTGGCGATCGGCGCCCGGTCGGCCATTTTCGCGCCTTTCCCGCGAATCGGCCTCATCATTATGGACGAAGAGCATGAAGCGTCGTACAAGCAGGAAGAGAGCCCGAAATACCATACCCGCGACGTAGCCATCCGCCGCGCCCGGCAGCACGGCGCCGCGGTCGTGCTCGGATCGGCGACCCCCTCGCTGGAGACGTACGCCGCCGCTCACCGGCCGGCGGGAGAAGGCCGGAGCACGGCGCTGCTGCCGATGCCGGACCGCGTCGGAGGACGGCCGCTGCCGCCGGTCGAAGTGGTCGACATGCGCGAAGAGCTGCGCAGCGGCAACCGCTCGATGTTCAGCCGCCGCCTGCACGACGCGCTGGCCGAGCGGCTCGAACGGGGCGAGCAGGCGGTGCTGCTGCTCAACCGGCGCGGCTACTCGACGTTCGTCATGTGCCGCACATGCGGTTATACGGCCGTCTGCCCCCATTGCGACATATCGCTGACCTATCACCAGAAGACGCGAGCGCTGCGGTGCCATTACTGCGGGCATGCGGAGCTAGCGCCGAACAGATGTCCGTCATGCGATGGGGAGCATATCCGCTTTTTCGGCACGGGGACGCAGCGGGTGGAAGAAGAGCTGGCGAAGCTGTTTCCCGGCATCCGGGTTATCCGGATGGACGTCGATACGACGACGGAGAAAGGATCTCACGAAAAATGGCTGAAGCAGTTCGGCAACCGTCAAGCGGACGTGCTGCTCGGCACCCAGATGGTCGCGAAGGGGCTCGACTTTCCGTACGTGACGCTTGTGGGCGTCATTGCCGCGGATACGTCGCTCAACCTGCCGGATTTCCGTGCCGGCGAGCGGACGTTCCAGCTGTTGACGCAAGTGGCCGGCCGGGCCGGGCGGCACCACCTCCCCGGCGAGGTCGTCGTGCAGACGTACGCGCCGGAGCATTACGCCATCGAAGCGGCGGCGCGCCACGACTACGATTCGTTCGTGCGCCATGAGCTGCGCCACCGGCGGGCGATGGGCTATCCGCCGTTCTGCCGTCTCATTCTGATTACGATGTCGCATGAAGAGCTGCCGCTATTGGCGGCGGAGAGCGAGCGGTTTGCGGAAGCGCTGCGCCGGCTTGCCGCCGGAGCGGGCGTGCTCGGTCCGCTCGACAGGCCGGGTCCGGCCGCTTTCGACGTGCTCGGCCCCGTCGCCTCGCCGATCGCCAGGATGAAAGATCGCTACCGTTTTCAATGTATGATAAAATATCGGGGGAGCGTCGACGCGCCGGCTCTCGTCCGGCAGGCGCTGGCGTCGTTTGCGGACGGCCCGGCGCGAAGCAGGGTGCAGTTCGCCGTCGACGTCGACCCGCAAGTCATTTTATAGGACGGCATCCGTCCGTCACGATACGGTTGAATAAAGGATGGGAAAACGATGGCCATTCGAATGATAGTGAAAGTTCCCGATCCCGTGTTGCGGGAAGTTGCCAAAGAAGTAACGAAATTCAACGCCAATCTGCACAAGCTGCTCGACGATATGGCCGACACGATGTACGACGCCGAGGGCGTCGGCCTGGCGGCTCCGCAAATCGGCATTTTGAAACGCGTCATCGTCGTCGATGTCGGCGACGAGGAAACCGGACTGATCGAAATGGTCAACCCGGAAATTATCGAAGCCGACGGCGAACAGCTCGGGCCGGAAGGCTGCCTCAGCATTCCGAACCTGAACGGCGACGTCCGGCGCGCGGACCGGGTGAAAGTGAGAGGCCAGGACCGGCACGGCAACCC
This sequence comes from Paenibacillus cisolokensis, assembly GCF_018403665.1. Taxonomy (GTDB): domain Bacteria; phylum Bacillota; class Bacilli; order Paenibacillales; family Paenibacillaceae; genus Paenibacillus_AH; species Paenibacillus_AH cisolokensis. The sequence goes on along the minus strand of NZ_BOVJ01000143.1, from coordinate 31,752 downwards.
GTTCGTCGTGGAGGCGACCGGCTTTTTGGCGCGGGCGTTCCAGCATGAGGTCGATCATCTGAACGGCATACTGTTCACCGATATCGCCGAGCGCGTATACGATATTTCCGAACGGGACAAAGGCGGCGAATAACCGATGCGCATCGTGTTTATGGGTACGCCGGAATTCGCCGTCCCGTCGCTGGAGCTGCTTATTCGCGAAGGGTACGACGTCGCGGCTGTCGTCACGCAGCCCGACCGGCCGAAAGGGCGCAAGCGCACGCTAACGCCGCCGCCGGTGAAGGAGGTCGCGCTGAAGCACGGTCTGCCCGTCCTTCAGCCGGAGCGGATTCGCCGTCCGGAAGCGGTGGAAGCGATAGCTGCGTACAAGCCCGATCTGATCGTGACGGCCGCGTACGGGCAAATATTGCCTGTTGCGGTGCTGGAGCTGCCGCGCCTCGGCTGCATTAACGTGCACGGCTCGCTGCTGCCGAAGTACCGGGGCGGCGCGCCGATCCAGCGGGCGATTATGAACGGGGAGCGGGTGACCGGCGTTACGATTATGTATATGGCCGAAGGACTCGATACGGGCGATATGATCAGCCGGGTCGAAGTGCCGATCGCGGATGACGACACGTCGGGCACGCTGTTCGCCAAGCTGAGCGTCGCCGGCGCCGAGCTGCTCGGCCGCACGCTGCCGTCGATCGCCGACGGAACGGCCGTTGCCGTTCCCCAGAACGACGCCGAGGCGACGTATGCGCCGAACTTGACGCGAGACGACGAGCGGATTGACTGGAGCCGGAGCGCCAGGGAAATTTACAATCAGGTGAGAGGGCTGTCCCCGTTCGCCGGCGCGTTCACCCTGTGGAACGGCGAGCCGTTCAAGGTTTGGGCGTGCGCGGTGTCCGATGATTCAGCCGATACGGCCGCGGCGCCGGGAGAGGTGGTACGCGTCACAGGCGAGGGGATTGCCGTGCAGACCGGAAACGGCGTATTGCTGTTGACGCAAATCCAGCCGGCCGGCAAGCGTGCGATGCCGGCGGCCGAATGGCTCAAGGGCGCCAGACTCGCGGTCGGCACGGTGTTTGGCGGAGGCGAATTATGACCGCGCCCGGCGGCGGCCGCGACGGCAAACATGGACGGAGCGGACAGCCGCGGCCGGCGGAGCGTCGAACCAGGCCATCCGTTTCGCCGGATCGGCCGGGCGGACATGTGAGCGGCCGATCCGGCGGAAGCGCGGCGGAAGCGGGAACGGACGATCGCCGGCAGCGCGCGGCGCGCAAGGCGGACGGCCGGCCGCATCCGGAACGGGGCCGGTCGGCCCGGACCGTGGCGCTCGATGCGCTGCTCCGCGTAGCCGAGGCCGGCGCCTACAGCAATCTCGAGCTGAACCGGGCGCTTCGCTCGTCAGGGCTGTCCCGGGTCGACGCGGCGCTGGCGACGGAGCTGGTGTACGGCACGATTCAGCGCCGTCATACGCTGGATGCGCTGCTTGCCCGCTTCGTCGCCAAAGGGCTGGAGCGGCTTCAGCCGTGGGTGCTGGAGCTGCTGCGGATGAGCGCTTACCAGCTTGTGTTCCTCGACCGCGTGCCGCCTCACGCGGCCGTGAACGAGGCGGTTGCGATCGCCAAGAAGCGCGGGCACGCCGGCATCGCGGGGATGGTTAACGGCGTACTGCGGAGCTTGCAGCGAAGCATCGCACAGACGGCTTCCGGTGAAGGCGGCGCGGCAGAGCAAACCGGCATCGCAGCCGGGCAAACCGGCGGCACAGCAGGGCACGCCGACGACGCAGCCGGACAAACCGGCATCGCAGACGAGCGAACCGGCATCGCAGCAGAGCAAATCGGCATCGCAGACGAGCGAACCGGCAGCGCAGCCGGACAAACCGGCGGCACAGGCGGGCAAACCGGGGGTGCAGCAGGGCGCGCCGACGACGCAGCCGGACAAACCGGCATCGCAGACGAGCGAACCGGCATCGCAGCCGGGCAAACCGGCAACGCAGGCGGCCTGCCGGAGGCGCCGATCGTGCTTGCAGCGGCGGCCGGTCTCGCCGATCCGGCGGAACGAATCGCGCTGCGCCATTCGTACCCGGCGTGGCTCGTGCGCCGCTGGATCGCCGTCTTCGGCGAAGCCGGGACCGAGGCGATTTGCGCCGCGGGCAACGAGCCGCCGCATGCGAGCGTGCGCGTCAACCGGCTGCGGCTGTCGCCGGAGGAGGCGCTCGCCCGCCTGACGGCGGCCGGCTTCGACGCCCGTCCGTCCGATGCGGCCGCGGCCGGCATCGTCGTCCGGCGGGGCGGCAATCTTGCCGACAGCGACGGCTACCGGGCGGGGCTGTGGACGGTGCAGGACGAGAGCTCCATGCTCGTCGCCGAAGTCGCGGCGCCCCGGCCCGGCATGCGCGCGCTCGATTGCTGCGCCGCTCCGGGCGGCAAAACGACCCACCTCGCCGAGCTGATGGAGGATCGCGGCGAAGTGTGGGCGAACGACCTGCACCCGCATAAGCGCAAGCTGATCGAGGACCAGGCCGGCCGGCTCGGCCTCGCCTCGGTCCGGGCGATCACCGGCGACGCGGCGGAGCTGGACCGGCGCTTCGATCCGGCCTCGTTCGACGTCGTGCTGCTGGACGCGCCGTGCACCGGATTCGGCGTCATCCGCCGCAAGCCGGACATCAAATGGACGAAGTCGCCGGAAGATATAGCCGCCATTGCCGACTTGCAGCGGCGGCTGCTCGAAACGGCGGCCGCTCTCGTCCGTCCGGGCGGCACGCTCGTCTACAGCACATGCACGATCGAGCCGGAAGAGAACGAGAACCAGATCGCGCGGTTTCTCGAGCGCCATCCCGAATTCGCGGCCGATCCGGCATGGCCGGAGCGGACGCTCGCCGCGCTGCGGCGGGCGGGCGCGATCGGCGGCGGCCCGTTTCCGGGAATGGCCCAAATTTTGCCTCATCATTTCGGCAGCGACGGCTTCTTCATCGCCCGCCTGCGCAGACGGTCCGATTCATAACCAGCAAACGCCCGTGACAATCCGCAAAGTGGTCTGTCATGGGCGTTTGTGGTAAAATGAATCGATAGCGGCTCCGCCGCCTTACAAATCCAACAGGTGTGATAAGATGAAACCGATCATTTACGACTATACGCTGGAACGGCTTCGAGACTGGATGAAGGAGAACGGCGAGCCGGCGTTCCGCGCCGACCAGCTGTTCGACTGGCTTTACGCGAAGCGGGTCGAGCGATTCGAAGATATGACCAATTTGCCGAAGGGCTTGCGCGAAAAGCTGGACGACCAGTTCCGTTTTGCCGCGCTGCATGAGATTACCCGGCTGGAGTCCAAGGACGGCACCGTCAAGTTTCTGTTCGGTCTGCACGACAACCATGCGATCGAGACGGTCATCATGCGGCATAACTACGGCAACAGCGTCTGCGTGACGACGCAGGTCGGCTGCCGCATCGGCTGTACGTTCTGCGCTTCGACGCTCGGCGGTCTGAAGCGGAATCTTACGGCCGGCGAAATCGTCGCCCAGGTCGTCACCGCCCAGAAGATGCTGGATCGCATCGGCGAGCGGGTATCGAGCATCGTCATTATGGGCTCGGGCGAGCCGTTCGAAAATTACGAAGAGACGATGACGTTTCTGCGCATTATGATCCATGAGAAAGGGTTGAACATCGGGCAGCGGCATATTACGGTATCGACAAGCGGCATCGTGCCGAACATTTACCGTTTCGCGGACGAAGACACCCAGATCAATCTGGCCATCTCGATCCACGCCCCGAACGACGAGCTCCGCTCGAAGCTGATGCCCGTCAACCGCCGCTATCCGTTCGCGGATGTGATGGAAGCTTGCCGGTACTATCTGGAGAAGACGGGGCGGCGCATTACGTTCGAATACGCGCTGATCGGCAACGTGAACGATCGCCCCGAACATGCGCAGCAGCTGGCCGAAGTGCTGAAAGGGATGCTTTGCCACGTTAACCTGATCCCGGTCAACCATGTGCCGGAGCGCAAATACGTGCGAACGTCCCGCGACGATATATTCGAATTTCACCGCATTTTGGTCCGCAACGGCATCAACGCGACGATCCGAAGGGAGCAAGGTCATGACATCGCGGCCGCCTGCGGGCAATTGCGGGCGAAGCATATGGATTCTATGGCGAGGTGATCGGAATTGAGGACGGCAAATCGAAGCGATACCGGGCGGATTCGGCTCGTGAACGAAGACCGCAGCTGGGTGGGGGAGACGGCCGGAGGCTTGACGGTCGCCATCGTCGCGGACGGGATGGGCGGACACCGCGCGGGCGATGTGGCCAGCCAGATGACGGTTGACGCTTTCCGGGAAGCGATGCAGCAGTTGGAAGGAGACCTTACCGACGAGGAAGCGGCCGATCATATGCGGCAGGCCATTCTGCGGGCCAATGCGATCGTCTACGAGATGGCTTCCCGCAACGAGCAGTATCATAATATGGGAACGACGGTCGTCGCCGCGCTGTTGAAGCGGAACGGCGCCGTGATCGGCCATATCGGCGACAGCCGCGCGTACAAACTGACCGCCGATGGCCTTGTCCGGCTGACGGAAGACCATACGCTCGTCAACGAGCTGGCCAAGGCGGGGCAGATCAGCGCCGAAGAAGCGCTCAATCATCCGCGCCGGAACGTGCTGACGCGCGCGCTCGGCACGGACGCGAACGTCGAGGTGGACGTGATCCGGATTGACACGGCTCCGGGCGAAGCGATCCTGCTGTGCAGCGACGGTCTGACCAACATGGTCAGCGAAAGCCAGATGCTGGACACGCTGCGCCGCGAAGATCTCGACCTGGACGGCCAGGCGGAGCGTCTGATCGAGCTGGCGCTGGAAGCCGGAGGGGATGACAACATTTCGGTCATTCTGCTGAAGGATGCCTGTACGGAGCGGGAGGGGTGAGCGCGATGATCGGGCAGGACTTGGGTGGAAGGTACGAAATCATCTCCCGCATCGGCGGGGGCGGCATGGCGCTCGTCTACAAGGCGCACGACATTTTGTTGAACCGCCGTGTTGCAGTTAAAGTATTGCGTTCGCAGTTCGTACACGACGAAGAGTTTATCCGGCGTTTCCGCCGCGAAGCGCAGTCCGCCGCATCGCTGTCGCATCCCAATGTCGTCAGCATCTACGATGTGGGGCAGCAGGACGATATCCATTATATCGTCATGGAATATATCGAAGGTCATAATCTCAATGAAATCATCCAGGAACGTGCGCCGCTCCAGACGGAGGAGGCGGTGCGTATCGCGCAGCAAATTTGCGACGCGCTCGAACATGCGCACCAGAACCAGATCATCCACCGCGATATCAAGCCGCACAACATATTGATCGGCAAGAACGGCCGGGTCAAAGTGACCGACTTCGGCATTGCCCGCGCGGTGACGTCGGCCACGATTACGCAAGCCGGTTCGGTCGTCGGCTCCGTGCACTATTTCTCGCCGGAGCATGCCAAGGGGGTCAGCGCGGGAGAGCAGTCGGACCTGTACTCGCTTGGCGTCGTACTGTATCAGATGCTGACAGGCGAGCTGCCCTTCCACGGGGAAAGCCCGATCAGCGTGGCGCTTAAACATTTGCAGGAGACGTTCGTGGAGCCCCGCGTCGTCAACCCGCACATTCCGCAAAGCGTGGAAAATATTATTTTGCGCTCGATGCGCAAAAATCCCGGCGAGCGCTACACGTCGGCCGGCGAAATGCTGCGCGATCTGGAAACGTGCCTGCAGCCGGACCGGCTGAACGAGCCCAAACTCGTCTTCGACAACGACGCCGAAGCGGATATGGATGAAACGCGCATCATGCCGGCCATCGGAGGCGCGCTGCGCGATTCGCAACCGTCGTCCGGCGCGCGGCCGACGCCGGCAGGCGCAGGCGCTGCGGGCGCCGCGGGAGCCACGGGCACTGCGGGCGCTGCGCCCGTTCAGGACGAAGAGCCGGACGAACCGTCTGCCGCCGCCCAGCCGAAGAAGAAATGGGTGCGTCCCGTCGTGACCGTATCGGTGACGCTCGTCATCATCGCGCTCGTGTTTTGGGGCGTTCGCACCGTGCTGGCGATTCTCGACGTGCCGGAGGTGGAAGTCCCGTACGTCGTCGGCCAAACGGAGGACGAAGCCCGCAAAATGCTGCAGGACGCCGGCCTGCGCGTTGAGGAGCCGCCCGTTAAGGAGCATCGGGACGACGTCGAGAACGGCATCGTGTTCGACCAGTCCAAATCGAACATGCGGGTCAAGGAAGGCGCGCTTATCCAGCTGTGGGTCAGCTTGGGACCGCGCATGGAAGAAATGCCGTCCTTCGCGGAGTCGTCTTACGGCGATGCGGTGGAAGCTTTGCGGGCGCTCGGCGTGCCTGAGGCGAATATCAAGAAGCAGGAAGAGCACAGCGACACCAATCCCGGCACCGTGATCAATCAATCGCCGGCGGCCGGCGAGCAGTTCGATCCGAAGAAGACGAACGTCACGCTGACGGTCAGCAAAGGGCCGGCTACGTTCAAGATGCCCGATCTGAGGGGCAAAACGAGGAGCAGGCGCGCAGCCAGCTGCAGGCGCTCGGCCTGCGGCTGACCGGAGACGAGGTCGTATACGAACCGAGCTTCACCGTCCCGAAAGGCGAGGTGATGGAGCAGTATCCGTACGCTCCGGGCGCCGAAGTGACGAAAAACGCCGAAGTGACGCTTACGGTCAGCTCCGGACCGCCGAAGGACGCGATCGAGTACACGTACAACGTCGTCATCAGTCCCGCCGAAGTAGGAGGGACGAGCGAGGTTCACATCGTCTACTCCGACGCGCGGGGCGAAAATATCGATTGGGGAACGAAAAAATCAACAATACGAAGACGTTCCAGGTCAAGCTCGTGCTCGTTCCGAATACGGAAGCGACCGTGACGATCGAACGCGACGGCGTCTTTATGGATTCGTCCTCGATCACGTACGATGAGGCGGTTTCGGGCGAGCATCCGGGCACCGTATTTATTCCCGGATTCGAAATGTCAAACGGCTTCTTCCAGGACGAGACGCCGCCTGACGGCGAGCAGCCGGATACGGGAGAAACGGACGACGACGACGAGCGCGGCAGAGACGAAGACCGGGGCAGAGGCAAGCGGGATAATCGCGACGGGGAGAACGGCGAGCCATGAAAGACAGACAGAGCCGTATGACGGGACGAATCGTCAAAGCGTTAAGCGGTTATTATTACGTTCAGCCGGACCGGGAGAACGGTTCGGCGCCCGCTTCCCTGCTGCAATGCCGCGCAAGGGGCATCTTCAAGAAGAAGGGCGTCAGCCCGCTTGTCGGCGACAAAGTCGTCTACAGCGTGACGGAGAACGGCGAAGGCACGGTGGACGAAATACTGCCCCGCACATCCGAACTGATTCGTCCGCCGGTCGCCAATGTCGATCAGGCCGTTCTCGTGTTCTCCGTTCTCGAGCCGGCGCTTAATTTGCAGTTGCTGGACAAGTTTCTCGTGCATATCGAGCATGCCGGCATTCCGGCGGTGCTCTGCCTGAGCAAGCAGGACCTTGCAGCGAGTGGCGAGAAAGCGGACGCCGCGCGCGAGGCGGCCAGGAAAGTACGGGAAATTTACGAGCCGATCGGCTACGAGGTAATCGGCACGAGCGCCCGCCTGGCCGAAGGCGTCGAGGAGCTGCGGGACCGGCTGACAGGCCGCCTGTCCGTCTTCGCCGGACAGTCCGGCGTCGGCAAGTCGTCGCTGCTCAACGCCCTGGTGCCGGGGCTTTCGCTGGAGACGAACGAAATCAGCATGAAGCTCGGCCGGGGCAAGCATACGACGCGGCATGTGGAGCTCATACCGCTCGGAAACGGCTCGTTCGTCGCGGATACGCCCGGCTTCAGCCAGCTCGATTTCGCGGAACTCGGGATTGAGGACCTCGGACGCTGTTTCCCGGAAATGCGGGAGCTTGCGGCCGAATGCAGGTTTCGCGGCTGCACGCACGTCCACGAGCCTTCCTGCGCCGTTCTGGCCGCCAAAGCGGAAGGGGCGGTAAGCGAATCGCGGTATGAGCATTACGTGCAGTTTTTGAACGAGATGAAAGAGAAAAAACGGAGGTACTGACCATGTCCATTATCGCCCCTTCGATCCTGTCGGCCGATTTCGCCCGTCTGGGCGAGGAAATCGCCGAAGCGGAACGCGCCGGAGCCGACTGGATCCACATCGACGTCATGGACGGTCATTTCGTGCCGAATTTGACGTTCGGTCCGCTCGTCGTGGAGGCGGTGCGCCCCTACACGAAGCTGACCTTCGACACCCATCTGATGATCGAGCAGCCGGAGCGCTACATTCCGGCCTTCGCGGCGGCCGGCGCCGACCGGATAACCGTCCATGCGGAAGCGTGCGTCCATCTTCACCGGGTCATTCATCTGATCCGCGAGCACGGGCTGCCGGCAGGCGTCGCCCTCAATCCGGCAACGCCGCTGTCCGCGGTCGAGCATGTGCTGGACGACATCGATCTCGTGCTTGTGATGACGGTCAATCCGGGATTCGGCGGACAGCGGTTCATCCCGCAGACGCTCGACAAGATCCGTTCGCTGTCCGCCATCCTGCGGCAACGCGGGCTGGACCGGATTCATATTGAAGTCGACGGCGGCATTAATGCCGACACCGCGCCGCTCGTACGGGAGGCCGGGGCGAACGTGCTGGTCGCCGGGAATGCCGTATTCGGCGAGAAGGACCGGGCGGCTGCGATCGCGGCGCTGCGATAAGGAAGGAGACGATTCGCGGATGGAGGACTACGACCGATTGGAAGAGAGCAAATGGAAGACGTTCGCCTACATTGCCCTTTACAGCATCGTCTGCGGCAGCCTGCTCGCGATGTTTGCCTTGACGGCGAATCTGATGCGGTATGTTTTCTCGCTTCTTGCGCTGTATCTGGGCATCCGGTTTTTTCGCCGCTATGAACGTCTCGCTCCCCGCATCTGGTTTATCGTGCTTGCGATTTTCTGGTATTTCGGCTCCACGATTGTCATTGCGATGATCGCATACATTCGGGAAAATCCGCCCCCGGCCTGATCCGTTATTCCTCCCGCCGAATGGGCGCTCTCGGATGGAATAGGACGGACCCGCACCGCATAGGATGTTACATAAACAGAGGTCCTGTTTCGATGAGCGCGTTCGAGGAGGGATGGAGCATGAAATTTTATACGATCAAACTGCCGAAGTTTTTGGGCGGTTTCGTCAAAGCGATTCTGAACACCTTCCAAAAAATTAATTCGAAGCAACCGCCGTCGAACGATTGTGGGTACTCGGGCTGCTGGTTACGGGTTAACGGCTGCCGGCTTGCGAGCGGCCGCCGTATTGGTCTTTGGGAGAGGCAGGGTCGCCGAAACGGCTTGCGCCGGATCGGGCGGCGAAGCGGCGTTTCGGCTTAAAAAAAGCACCTGGAATGTTCATGTTCCAGGTGCTTTTTGCTATCGGTCGGTTATACGCGAGTCACTTTGCCGGATTTCAGAGCCCGGGCGCTGATGTATACGCGCTTCGGTTTGCCGTCGACGAGGATCCGGACTTTTTGGACGTTAACCCCCCACGTGCGGCGCGTTTTGTTGTTGGCGTGAGACACGTGGTTGCCTTTTCCCGGGCTTTTGCCCGTAATGAAACATTTGCGAGACATGACATACACCTCCCTCGAAAAAAACGATGCCGAGCGTTAAACGGTTCGCACCGTCAAGGCTGCAAAGCATGGCTTCGGGTTGAAACAAACACACTCGAATATCATACCATAGTTGCCGGTAGGCTACAAGCCCAATACGCCAAGGAAAAGACGCCGACGATCTGAAAAAATCAACATCACTCCCTAATTTCCCGCATTGTTTCGTTATGGTCCGACAACCATAATGAAATTATAAATCAGCAGAGGGGGCTTGTATCGAATGCGCAAATCGAAATGGCTCGGCCTGGCGATGGCAGGCATTGTCGCTGTCGGATTGACGGCTTGCGGAGGCGGCAGCGGCAGCGGCGGCGAAGGCGGCGGCCAGGCAGCGAAAGGCGGAGCCGAGCCGAAGCAGGAAAACATTACGATTACGTTCCAGAACATTTATCCGGATCAGACCGATCCGAAATACAAGATGCTCCGCACGATCGTGGACAACTACGAGAAAGAGCATCCGAACATCAAGATCGAACTCGATTCATTGAACACCGACCAGCAAAAGCTCAAGCTGAAAACCCAGGCCGCTTCCAAGGAAGTGCCGGACATTACGGTTGTCAATCCGGCGGCGCAAATGCAGCCGTTCGTCGATGCGAAGCTGTTCGCGCCGCTGAACGACATGGTCGAGCAGAACGGCCTGAAGGATACGTTCCAGGAAGGCATTCTCGACTACTATACGTTTGACGGAAATTTGTATGCGCTGCCGGACGGCAACAATATCGCGCTCGTCTATTACAACAAAAAGTTGTTCGAGCAGGCCGGCGTCGAGGTTCCGACCACTTTCGAGGAAATGATCGAAGTGGTGAAGAAGCTGAAGGATGCGGGCATTCAACCGATGGCGATCGGCGAGAAAGATACGTGGACCGGCTCCTTCCTGTTCATGAACATTTTGCTGCGGACGAACGGCGGCCCCGGCTTCCTGCAGGATGTGCTTGACGGAAAGAAAACGTTCGAGGATCCGGCATTCATCGAGGCGGTCGACGCGTTCCAGAATCTCATTCAGGCCGGCGCCTTCCAGGAAGGGGCGACATCGTTCGACTACAACGCCGGCGAGAACCTGTTCAAGACGGGACAGGCGGCCATGTATTTCATGGGCAGCTGGGCGACGGGCGGCATCGAGACTTCGTCGGCCAACGAGAACGGTAATGTCGGCGTCTTCAAGTTTCCGACCGTGAACGGCAAAGGCGATGTCAACGAATTTATGCTGGCTCCGGGCAGCGCGTTCGCGATATCGGCAGACAGCAAGCATCTCGAGGAAACGAAAGACTTCCTGAACTACTACATGCTCAATTACCCGAAGGAAGCGTTCAAGCTGAAAGGCGCCGTCGGTCTCGCCCAGAAAGTCGAAGGCGATTTCCGAGCGGCCGGCTATTCCGATATGGCCATGGAAGTGCTCGCCATGTTCGAAGACGTCAAAGGCGGCGATCTGGCGTTCGACAATACGATGAATCCCGGCACGGCGCAAGCGCATTTGTCCAGCATTCAAAACTTGTTCGTGCAGAAGACGGATGCCTCGGCAGTGGCCAAAGAGCATCAGACCGCTTACGAGCAAAACAAATAGGCGGCGGGTAACAGCGATGGGGGCGGGAGCTTGCGCAAGGCGCTTCCCGCCCGCATCGGAACGTTGGGAAGGAGGCGGGAGAAGTTGAACGTGCTGAAGGTGTCCCGCTGGACGATTGCCGCTTTTGTGCTGCCGTGCCTCATTTTCTATGCCGGCCTCGTGTTCGTTCCGGTGCTGGTGTCCGTATACAGCAGCCTTCTGGACTGGAACGGGATCGGCGAATCCCGATTTGTCGGAATCGACAACTATATCCGGCTGTTTACGGCCGATCCGGTGTTTTGGCCGTCCGTCCGCCGGACGCTCGTACTGGCCGTATTATCGATGGGCTTGCAGCTGCCGTTCGCCCTGTTCGTAGCCATTTTGCTCAATCGTTTCATCCGCAGGCCGAACTTTCTCGTATCCAGCTATTTTTTGCCGGTCATTCTGTCGGTCGTCATCATCGGACAGCTTTGGAAAACGATTTATAACCCGACTTCGCTCGGCGGCATGCTCAATCAGCTGCTGACGGCGATCGGGGCGGGCGACCTGACAAGGGCATGGCTGACCGATCCGGACGTGGCGATCTACGCGATTTATTTTGTCGCGCTGTGGCAGTATATCGGCTATCATGTGCTGATCCAGTTTACCGGCATCCGCAACATTCCGGCCGATATATACGAAGCGGCCAGAATCGACGGCGCCGAAGGCTTGAAGGCGGACCGCTACATTACGCTGCCGCTGATCGTGCCGATTTTCAAAATTTCGATGGTGCTGGCCTTCATCGGCTCGCTGCAGTCGTTCGACCTGATCATGGTCATGACGGGCGGCGGTCCGGCACATGCGACGGACGTCATTTCCACCCATATGTACAACATGTCGTTCCTGTCCATGAAGTACGGCTACGGCAGCGCGATCGCGGTGTTTCTTGTCGGGCTTTGCCTTGTCGCGACGCTGGCGATCAATTTTCTGTTCGGCAAGCTGGATAAACGATATTCCTGAAGCAGAGAGAGGAGGGGGACCATGCGTCAGACCGCAACCGCAGCCGGTACCGGAACCGCACGCCGGATGCGGACCGCCCGCGGCTTTTTTTACCCTGTTCAAAAGGGCTGGTGCTGCTGCTGCTGGCCGTCCTGCTCGTGACGCAGCTGTATCCGCTTCTGTGGCTGTTTGCCTACTCGCTCAAGACGAATGAGGAAATATTGTCCGGCAGCTTCTTCTCCTTGCCGTCTGCGGCGCAGTGGAGCAATTTCGCGGACGCGATCGAGGCCGGCAACTATTTTCGCTATCTGGGCAACAGCCTGCTTGTGACATCGCTGACGATGGCCGGCGTCATTCTGCTGAGTTCGCTAGCCGCATTTGCGATTACGCGTTTCCGCTGGAAGGGCGGACAGCTCGTCATGCTCGTTTTTCTCGTCGGCATGATGATCCCGATGCAGGCGACGCTGCTGCCGCTGATGGTCGTATTTAAACATGCGGGCATTTTGAATACGCATCTGTCGCTCATTTTGCCTTACATCGCGTTCCAGATGCCGATTTCCGTATTTATTCTGAGCGGATTCATGCGCACGATCCCGCACGAAATCGAGGAGTCGGCGGTAGTGGACGGAGCGGGAGTGTTCCGCATCTTCCGCAGCATCATATTGCCGATCTCGGTGCCGCCGCTCATGACCGTTTGCATCTTGACCTTTATCAACATCTGGAACGAATATATTCTTGCGGCCACCTTCGTTTCGGCGGAACGGCTGAAGACGCTGCCGTTCGGCGTTTACAGCTTCGTCAGCCAGTATTCCGCCAATTACGGCGCGATCGGCGCCTACCTCGTCCTTGGCGCGGCGCCGGTCATTCTCATCTATTTCCTGCTCGCCGAACGGATTACGAAAGGGATGGTCGCCGGCGCGGTCAAAGGTTAGCCGCTGCTCTCCGCCGCGAATGCTCCGGGAATTTTTGACGATTGCACGGCAAGCCGGCCGTCTGTGATAATAGGGAAACAAAGCGCCGGTCAGTTGAAAGGGGAACCGCATTTGGCAAGAAGAAGCTTTCGCACTATACACAATCGACTCTTCCTGCTGTTTCTCTTCTGTATGCTCGGTCTGCTGCTCATGGTAAGCTTCATCTATTACCAGCGGGCGACGGAACAGACACGGGATAAAATGACGGAGGCGGCCGAAAAAACATTTCGCAGACGGCCGGTCTGTTCGACCTTTATTTGAAAGGCTACGACAGCGTCACGAAGACGCTGAACAGCAACAACGAGCTGATGCGGCTGCTTCAAAACGGGGGAACGGACGATCCGGTGCTCAGCGTCAATTACGAGCGGCGCATTACGGACATTCTGGGCTCCGTTTTCTTCTCCCGGGACGATATCGTCGGCATTCACGTCATGACGTACGCCGGCAAAGTTTACAGCTTCGAACGCAAGATGGGAGCCGCCAGACAGGAGTTCGCGCAGGAGGACTGGTACCGCATTTTAAAAGAAACGTCGGGCGAAATGAAATGGCTCGGCGTTTCCCGCATTCGCTGATGAGCGAAGGCCATATGGAGCCGGTATTCTCCTTCGGCCGCCAGCTTTATGAATTGAATACGCTGAAGCGGGTCGGCATCGTATTGATCGAGACGGATGCCGGCCCGATTCTGGAAGCGCTCTCGAACGCGAAGCTGGGAGCCGGCAGCAGCGTATCGATTTGGGGACAGGACGGCCGGGTCATCGTTTCGACCGGGACGGACAGGGAGCATGATGAGCCGCTTCGCGAAGCGCCGGAAGCTCCGCAGAAGGACGGGGAGGTCCGCATCGCCCATGAGAAGAAATCGCTTGTCGTGGCGGCCAAAGTGAAAATGACCGGCTGGACGATCGGCTTGCGCGCGCCGAAGGAGGAAATCAATCTGGAGCTCAGGCAGACGCAGCAGTTTTTGCTGACGGTCGTGGCGGCGCTCGTCATCGTCTCCACGCTGCTCGCCACGTTCGTCTCGCGCTCGTTTTCCAACCCGTTCAAGCGTCTCATTCAGCAGATGAAGAAGGTCGAAACGGGAAATTTCAAAGGCTCGGTCGATGTCAATTCCTACGAAGAGCTCAACATTCTGGTCGCCTCCTTCAACCGGATGGTCGGCCGCATCGATGAGCTGGTCGAGCGGATCAAGCTGGCCTCGACAAGCGAGAAAAACGCGCAGCTGCAGGCGCTGCAGTCCCAGGTCAACCCGCATTTTCTGTACAATACGCTCGATATGATCTACTGGATGCTCGACGAGCGGGAGAACGACAGGCTGGGCCGGGTCATTCTGGCGTTATCGCAAATGTTCCGCTACAGCAGCGAATGGGAAGAGGGCGCGCAATCGACGCTGGCCGCCGAACTCGAGCAGATGCGGCATTATTTGACCATTATCGAAATCCGGCTGTCCGGACGGATTCGCGTTGAAATCGCGGCGGACCCCGCCTGGCTGGAAGCGCCGCTGCCGAAGATGACGCTGCAGCCGATTATCGAAAACGCCGTCAAGTACGGGATAGAGCCGCTGAGCGGCAGCGGCGCGCTGCGCGTTTATACGCGGGTGACCGGGCCGGAGCTGCAGCTCGTCGTCGAAGATAGCGGAGCGGGGATGGACGAGGCGCGATTGGCGCGGCTTCGGGCTTCGCTGCAAGCGGAGGAAGACGGGGAAAGGACGGCGGAAGCCGGACGAAAAGGGATCGGGCTGCAGAACGTGCACCGCCGGATCAGGCTCATGTTCGGCGAGCCGTACGGGCTGCGGATCGACAGCGCCGAAGGAAGCGGCACGACCGTAGTGGTGGCGATTCCCAAGACGTGGCGAAGCGGGACGGATTCGAAGGAAGGAGCCCAATCGCTGCGAAGCGAAGCCGCTTCGCTTGCCGGGAAGGAGAGAGACCGATGAATATTTTGATTGTGGACGATGAAAGCGTCATTCGGGAAGGGATCGAACGGACGCTGAAGAAGCATTTTCCGGAGCACCGGATCGATTTGGCGGCGGGACCCGAAGAGGCCGTCCGGCTGCTGCGGTCAAAGCCGGTCGATCTGGTGCTGACCGATATCCGGATGCCGGGCATGACGGGGCTTGAGCTGATGAACATGTCGCGAGGCCGCCATCCCGATATCAAATGGGTCGTCATGTCCGCCTATTCCGAATTTGCATATGCCCAGGAAGCGGTCCGTCTCGGCGCCAAAGACTATTTGCTGAAGCCGATCGGCAAGGAGGCGCTGGTCGAGCTGATCGCCAGAGTGGGGGAAGAGATCGCCAGGGAAAGCGAGTGGTCCCGGGCCCGCTCGCTGCTCGAGACGAACCTGAAATATTTGCGCGAGGCCGTGTTCGCCCGCTGGGTTTCGGGGCTCGACATCGGCCGCCTGGATATGAAATCGTTTATTGAAGACTATCCCCGCTTCCATCTCGTCATGGTCAAAATGGAGAGCGACCGCGCGATGCAGCTCGAGCATTTTATCGTGGAAAACGTTCTTTCCGAGCTGATCGGCCAGTATGGCAAAGGTTTCGTGACGAGCCAGGGCGGCAGCAGTTTGCTCGGACTTGTGGCGGTCGAGGCGGGAGACGGCGTTTCCGGCCTGGTCGACGAGCTGAAGAAGCATCTGAGGCGCTGCCTCAAGGTGCCGTTCCAGGTGCTGCATACCGATGAAATCCGCGATTTCGGCGAAGTGCCCGAGCGGGTGCGCGGACTCGGCGAGGCGTCGGCGACGCAATCGTTCGAACATTATGCCAGCGGCGGCGATCAGGCGATCGAAGTGGCGCTGCAGTATATCAAAGCCCATTACCGGGATGAGCTTACACTGGAAAAAGTGGCTGCGGTCGTTTATTTGAACCCCGTCTATTTCAGCCAGCTGTTCAAGCAAAAGACCGGACGGGGCTTCAAGGAATACGTGACGCAGCTTCGTCTGGAGTACGCCCGGGAGCTGCTGCGCAATCCCCGGATCAAGCTGGCGGATGTGGCCGAACGAAGCGGGTATCAGGATATGCGCCATTTTTCCCAGTTGTTTCGCAGAAAGTACAATGTAACACCGTCCGAATACAGACAGAAGATGAACGGATAAGAGGAGCGAAACGGCTGCGGCGGCGGCAAGTCCGTCCGTTCGCGGTGGTCCTCCTTCTTCGAACGCCGTCAACCGGCTGCGCGGCCGGCTGACGGCGTTTTTGCGCCAAAATCGGTGAAAATCGAATATTTTGCCCCGAAACGGGCCATAATTGTGTCGCATCATCGCGTACGGACTTCAACAATGCCCGATTTTATAGTACAATGTGGAATAGTCCATAATGCACAGAGTAAAAAGGAGTGGATTTCCATGCCTCTGCAGCTTAGCACCGAACTCGGAAAAGTTTATGTAACCGACGAATGCATTGCCGTCATTGCGGGCTCGGCGGCATTGGATTGTTATGGACTGGTAGGTATGGCTTCGCGCAAGCAGCTTAAGGACGGCATAGCGGAATTGCTGGGACGGGACAATTTGTCCCGCGGCGTCGAAGTGCGCCGGGAGAATGACATGGTGCATATCGATTTGTACATCATCGTCAGCTATGGTACGAAAATATCCGAAGTCGCGCACAACATTCAAGCGAAAGTCAAATACGTATTGAATGAAGTGATTGGTCTGAAGGTCGATCATATTAATATTTTTGTGCAAGGTGTGCGGGTATCCAGGTAGGCAGGAAGGGGAATATTTGTTGAGAAAGCGCTTCATTAACGGTTCCGATTTCGCCGGTATGGCACTGCTGGGCGCCGAATATTTGCAGGCGAACGCAGAACAGGTAAACGCATTAAACGTGTTTCCGGTGCCGGACGGCGATACGGGAACGAATATGAACTTGACGATGGATTCGGGCGTACGCGAGCTGAAAAGCAAACCGTCGCCCGCCATCGGAAAAGCGGCCGAGGCATTGTCCAAAGGGCTGCTTATGGGAGCGCGCGGAAATTCGGGCGTCATTCTGTCGCAATTGTTCCGCGGCGTGGCCAAGTCGCTATCCGGTCTCGAGCAAGCCGATTCGGTTCAGCTCGCGGCTGCGCTTCAGCATGGCGTCGATACCGCGTACAAAGCGGTTGTGAAGCCGGTCGAAGGGACGATTTTGACTGTGGCGAAAGAAGCGGCCCGCCACGCGGTGCAGATCGCCCGCCGGACGGACGATGCGGCCGAACTGATGCGGGAAGTGCACCGCAAGGCGCATGAGACGCTTCAGCGCACGCCGGAAATGCTGCCCGTTCTGAAGCAGGTCGGCGTCGTCGATTCCGGCGGCCAGGGACTCGTATATATTTACGAAGGATTTTGGAGAAGTCTGGCCGGCGAAGGCGCGGCGGATACGGCCTTGATCGCGCAGCCGGGGGCTGCGATCGCGCCGCGCAAGCCGGAACGAACCTCGGCGCAATCCCGGCTGGAGACGGAGCATATCGAGTATCTGTACGATATGGAATTTTTATTAACCGGAAGCTGGGCGGTTCCGGAGCGCCGCCTTTCGACGAGGCGGCCTTCCGAAAGGCGCTTGGCCGGGACGGCGATTCCATCATCGTCATTGCCGACGACGATATCATCAAGGTGCATGTCCATTCGAGGCGGCCCGGCGATGTGCTGAACTACGCGCTTCCGTACGGCGAGCTGACCGACCTGCGCATTCTGAACATGCGGGAGCAGCACCGCGACTTGCTCCATCGCGAAGACGAGGCGCTGTCTTCCGGCGCCGACGACGATCCCGGGTCCGTCACCGGCCTCGCGTCCGTGGAAGTGCTCGCGGGACCGACAGGAGCCGGAACGCCGCCGGAGCAGGTGCACGAATGGGCTCCGTTCGGCATTATTGCCGTTGCGCTCGGCGAAGGGGTGGCGGAAATTTTCCGCTCGAGCAACGTCGATATCGTGCTTTCCGGCGGCCAGACGATGAACCCGAGTACGGAAGACTTCCTGAAGGCGATCGAGTCGCTGCCGGCGGAGCATATTTTCCTGCTGCCGAACAACGGCAACATCGTGCTCGCGGCGGAGCAGGCGGCGGAGCTCAGCGACCGGCAGGTGACGGTCATTCCGACCCGCACCATTCCGCAAGGGCTGGCTGCGGCTTTCGCCTTCAAGGAAGAGGAGGACGCCGAGCGGAACGCGGAATGGATGAAGGCGGCCGCGGAACAGGTGCGTTCGGGACAAGTGACGCATGCCGTTCGCGATACGACGATCGACGGCGTTCACATTCGCGAAGGGGATTACATCGGCATCAGCGAGAAGACGATCGTCGTTTCTTCCGGGGATTTGCTGGAAACATGCCGGCAGCTGCTGAATCATATGCTGGAGGGGGGCGGCGAGCTGCTCACGGTGCTGACGGGCGCGGATGCCGATCCGGAACAGACGGCCGCGCTGTCGGACTGGATCGCGTCTTCCTGGCCCGATGTGGAGCTGGAAATCCATGAGGGCGGGCAGCCGCTTTACCCTTACCTGTTCGCCGTCGAATAAACCGAAGGGAGCTGTGACCATGACAGTCCGGATTGTAACGGATAGCACTGCCGATATTCCCCGCGAAGTTCGGGAACGGCTGCGTATCGAGATGGTACCGCTGAAAGTGCTGTTCGGACAAGCGTCCTACCTCGACGCTGTCGACCTGGACGCCGATTCGTTCTATGCCAAATTGGCCGAGGCGCCTTCGCTGCCGACGACTTCACAGCCGTCGCCGACCGAATTTTCGGAGGTGTACGAGCGTATTTTGCGGGAAGATCCCGGCGCTTCCATCATCTCCATCCATCTCGCATCCGTATTGAGCGGAACGTATCAATCGGCCGTTCTCGCGGCGTCCATGCTCGAAGAAGAGGCCGATATTACGGTATACGACAGCAAGTCGGCTTCCTACGGCATCGGTACGGTCGTCGTCGCGGCGGCAGAGATGGCGGCTGCCGGCCGGTCCAAGGAGGAGATTCTGGCCGAGATCGAGGAGATACACAACCGGCTAAGGCTTTATTTTCTTGTCGATACGCTGGAATATTTGCAGAAAGGCGGCCGGATCGGCAAAGCTTCCGCCGTGCTCGGCTCGCTTCTGAATATTAAGCCGATTCTGTCCCTCGACCGGGATGGCGGGGTGATGGCGGTGGACAAGGTGCGCGGCCAGAAGAAAGCGATCCAGCGCATCGTCGATCTGCTGCGGCAGGATTACGAAGGAAAAGCGGTCGACGTCACGATGGCCTGGACGACCTCGCGCGATACGGCCGATCAGCTGCTCGAGCAACTCCGTCCTCATTTCGATATCCGGAAAGTTCATTATACGACGATCGGCGCCGTGATCGGTACGCATGTCGGACCGGGAACGTCGGCCGTATTCATGAACGGTGCGCGCGAAACATGAATCATAAGGACCCGTTATCCATACTGCCGGTCAGGCAGGTCAAAGGCGTGAGCCCACGGAAAGAGAGTGAGCTTCACGCCTTTGGTGTCCGTACGGTTGCGGACTTGCTGGAATATTATCCGTTCCGGTACGAAGATTATCGCATACGCGAACTGACGGAAGCGCAGGACGGAGAAAAAATGACGATTCGGGGAACGATTCGCAGCGCGGGAGCGCTGCAGCGGTACGGACGGAGCAAATCGCGGCTGTCCTGCAAGGTGGAGACGAACCGCGTGCTGATTACCGCGGTCTGGTTCAACCGCCATTTTTTGCAGGACCAGCTCGTCCCCGGACGGGAAATCGTGCTGACCGGAAAATGGGACAAGCAGCGTCTGCAGTTGACGGTCGCGGAGTCTGAATTCCCCGACCGCGGCCCGTCCAAGTCGGGTACGCTCCAGCCCGTTTATTCGGTCGGCGGTTCGGTAACCCAGGCGTGGATGCGCAAAACGATCCGCCAGGCGCTCGAGCAATTCGGCGCGATGATTGCGGAAGTGCTGCCGCGCGAGCTGATCGAGCGCCACCGGCTGATGCCGCGCCGCGAGGCCATCTTTCGCATCCATCACCCGGAGGATACGTCCGATGGACGGGAAGCAAGGCGAAGGCTCGTCTACGAGGAGCTGTTCTGGTTTCAATTGAAGCTGCAGGCGTTCCGGTCGCTCAATCGCAAGCGGACAGACGGCGTAGCGCATCAGGTGAGCGCGGATACGATTCGTTCCTTTGCCGAGTCGCTGCCGTTCGAGTTGACCGAGGGGCAGAAGAAGGCGATCAACGAAATTTTGGTCGATATGCGCCGGCCCTATGCGATGAACCGGTTGCTTCAGGGCGACGTCGGGGCGGGCAAGACGGTCGTGGCGGCCATCGCCTTGTATGCGACCGTCAAATCGGGCCATCAGGGGGCGCTGATGGTGCCGACGGAAATATTGGCGGAGCAGCACGCCCGTTCGCTTGCCAAGCTGTATGCCGGTACCGGCATCGAGGTCGCGCTGCTGACCGGGAGTTTGACGGAACGCCGCCGCAGGGAGACGCTGGCCGGCATTCAGATGGGGCTTACCGATATCGTGGTCGGCACGCATGCGCTCATTCAGGAGGACGTCTTCTTTCGCTCCCTCGGGCTGGTCGTCACCGACGAGCAGCACCGGTTCGGGGTCAATCAGCGCAGCATATTGCGGCGCAAAGGGATGAATCCCGACGTGCTGACGATGACGGCGACACCGATTCCGCGGACGCTCGCGATTACCGCGTTCGGCGATCTGGACATATCGACGATCCGCGAGCGGCCGCATGGCCGCAAGCCGATCAAAACGTACTGGGTCAAACATTCGATGATGGACCGGGTGCTCGGATTCATCCGCCGCGAAGCGGCGGCAGGACGGCAAACGTACGTCATCTGCCCGCTGATCGAGGAGTCGGACAAGCTCGACGTGCAGAATGCGATCGATCTGCAGGCGCAGCTGCAGCAGGCGTTCCCCGATTTGCGCGTCGGGCTGCTGCACGGCCGGATGACGGCGGCGGAGAAGGAAGAGGTGATGCGGGCGTTCGAGACGAACGAGGTGCAAGTGCTCGTCGCCACCACCGTTGTGGAAGTCGGGGTCGACGTGCCGAACGCGACGCTGATGGTCATTATGGATGCGGAGCGGTTCGGGCTGTCCCAGCTTCATCAGCTGCGCGGCCGGGTCGGGCGCGGCGCTCATCAATCGTACTGCGTGCTCGTCGCCGATCCGAAATCCGATGTCGGGCGCGAGCGGATGGGGGCGATGACCGAGACGGACGACGGCTTTGAAATTGCCAGACGCGATCTGGAGCTCCGCGGCCCCGGCGACTTCTTCGGCACGAAGCAAAGCGGGCTGCCGGAGTTCCGGCTTGCCGACATGGCGGCCGATTTCGCCATTCTGGAGCAGGCGCGGGACGACGCAGCCGAGCTGGCGGGCCGGGAAGACTTCTGGCATTCGCCGGAATACGCCGCGCTGCGCGAGCGGCTGCAGCAGGATCCCGTTTTCAAGGGGAGCAGCTCGACTAGGCAACAATGCCTCCCGGGCGGCATATAGTAAAATGATTGCCGCATTGCCCGAACGGCGGGGGAGGTGCCTAAGTCGATGAGCTATCAGAAATACGGTATTCGGCCGGATTTGGTCGAGCGCGTCAAATTCAAGCTGAAAAACCCGGTTGTCAAAGGACAGATCAAGCAGCTGCTGAACGGGATCACCAAATACGACTTGCAGGATCGAGTCAAAGTCAAAAAGCTGGTCCGTTCGGCGGCCCGCATTTTGGGGGAGAAGCTGACGGAGCTGCAGGAAGGGCAAATTGTGGCGTTCGTTCTGGCCCAAAAGATCGACCCGAACAACACCTTCCATTTGCTCAAATTATGGGGCATGTTTCGCTGACCGCCCGCGGTCGGCGAATTTTTTTTGCGGAGACGCGCCGACCGGCGCGATCTTTTACCCGACCGATCCGACCGGCTCGATACAACGGGGGGAATCGTTGCGGACGTTGCCGACTTCGGCGGAAACGGGATACGCCTCCATCAGCTCCTCCGGGTAAGGCTTCAGCAGCGCTCGCAGCCGCTGCGGCTCCCGGTTGGCACGGTCGAGCCATACCGCTTCGTCCTCGGGCCGCAAAATGACGGGCATCCGATCGTGAATGTCCGCCATCAGCGCGTTCGGAGCCGTCGTCAGCACCGTGCAGGTGCTGATTTTCCGGCCGTCCGGAGCGAGCCACGTCTCGTACAGCCCGGCCATCGCGAACAGCGAGCGGTCCTTCATGACGATGCGCATCGGCTGCTTGCCCTGTCCGTCCTTCCGCCATTCGTAAAACCCGTCGGCCGGGATGAGGCACCGTTTGCGGCGCAGCGCCTCCCGAAAGGCGGGCTTGTCCGCCGCCGTCTCCGCGCGCGCGTTAATCATCCGGCTGCCGATTCCCGGATCGTCCGCCCATGGCGGGATCAATCCCCATTTCAGCTCGCCGAGCCGGTTGCGTTTTCCGTCCGATATGACGGCCGGAACCATTTGGCCTGGAGCCACGTTATATTTCGGCCGGTGAAAAGGAATGAACGCATCCTCGATCATAAAGCGGACGATCAGCTCCTCAAGCGTCACCGTCAACGTATAGCGCCCGCACATGCCGCATTCTCCTTTCCGTTCCAAATTAGTATGCAACCATTGTATCATACTTGCGGTTATGCCGGGGTCATCCGGCTCATAATGGTAGTATGGAAGGGAGATGAAAGCACCTTCATGGAGAACCAACCGAAAGGACGCAGCCGCTTGCGAAGCTGGTGGCTTCGGCTGCTGCGTCTTCTGCGCGCCCTGTTCCGTGCGGCGGAATTGCGGAAGCGCGCGTACGCCCCGAAGCCGCCGGCAGACGCCAGCTCTGCGCCGCGGCTCCATCCGGCCGCCGTGGCCGAATTGAAGGGAGCGTGGAAGAAGCTGGCGAAAAGCGCGTCTTCGGCCTCTCTGACGCCGAAGACGAAAGGCGTCGACATGGAAGCGGCATCGCCGCCCGGCACCCCGGCTGCGCCGATTTCGCCCGACATACCGCGGCCTTCCGCGCTGTTTTTGCCGTTTGCGGCGGGCGGTCGAAACGCCGTTTCGCCCGCGATCGCCGTTTCCGGCGGCGACGCCGGGCTTGCGATCGTCAACCGCATCCGCGCCGAAACGGCGCATCTTGGCCGCAACAACGTGACGCGGACGGCGGCGTACCGCGACGTCTTCCTGCGCCGCCGCGAGCTCCATTGGGCTTTGCTCGCCCATATGGTGTCGCGCAACGGCGGCTGGAATATGACCGACCTGCAGGGGGAATGGTTCCCCCGTCTGCTCGGCATGGAGAAACGCAAAGCGACTTTCCGCTTCCTGGAGCGGTCGAACGCGCTTATTTTTCATGACGCCTATCCGCAGCTGCGGCTGTACGAGGCTTCCCTCCACGCCGGCCGAAGCCTGTTCCGGCTGCTGCCGGCGTTCGGCGTGTCGGCGTTCATGCGGCCGGTCTGGGAGCGGTTCTGGCGCGATCGCGATCCCGTGCCGCTGACTGTCGCGCTGATCGTCAACGAACAGCATTATATCGAGGAGCGCGTCGTCCGCAATCCATATTTTCGCCAGCATGTTCTCGGCACGCTGTTTTTCGGCATGCAGTCGCTGCTGCATTTGAACCAGATCGTCTTTCCATATGGCCGCGACGGCGAACGGCTGCAGCTTGCCGGGCTCGTGCTGGACAACTTCTCAAGCCTGCATGAGCGGATCGAACTCGGCAAAGGGCTGTATGCGATTCTGTTCGGCGTCCCCGAGGTGGCTGAAGGGGCGGTCCGTTTCGCCCGTTCGATCCGTCATACCGGATCGCGCGCCGATTATGCGCCGGAGTTGTTCGCTTCGGCCCGGCGCGAAGCTCCGTCCGCCGTCTACAAGCAGCGGCTTGCCGGGGACGGCTTGCTGCAGCCGGGCGCGGAGCGGCTGTACAGCCCGCCGCTGGCGGCAGCCTGGCCGGACATTCCGGTCGAACCGCCGGAGCCGGGCGACTGGTTCGGCCGCTACTCCGATCCGGCGGATTACTTCCGCGAGCTTTCGCTGCCGGCGCGTTTTCGGATGACGGAAGAGCATGCGTTCGGCCTGGCGAAAATCGAATTCGCCGTGCTCGCCGCGCAGAAGCTCGGCGCTTCGCCGAAACCGGATGAAATGTCGGCGGGAAGCGATGGCGAAGAACGATAACGAAAGCGGAACATCATCGAACGGAAGAGCGCCCGGCCCGCCGCCGGTAACCGCTGCTGCCCGGAATTCCGGGCGTCAGATGCCAGTCAGACGTTATAAGACATCAAGGATATCGGATACGGAGATCCAGGTTTCGCCCACCCGAATCCGCCCCTGCGACGCGTCGGCCTTCGTGATCGTTCCTTGCACTGTCTTGTCGCCGTCGGGGCGATAAACGACGACGCTTACCGGCCGCTTCTCTTGAAAAGCGCGCGCAATGCTGCCCGCGATCGCTTCCCGCTGCTGTTCGTCCAGGAGCGGCCTCGGCTTTCGGACTTTTTTCGCTTTCCGGTCGACAAGAGCGTCCCGATGTTCAAACAGCATCATCCGGCTCGATTCCCACAGTCCGTTGCCTTCCAGCTTTTTCATTTATAATGTCCTCCGATCTTGGTTGCCAATACTTTCATTTGACTCGTCCGCTTCAAGGAGGAGCCGAAAAAAATGGCGGCAGGTCCGAATTGCTCCCTGATTTCATCCATCGTCCGTTCCAGCCGCAGCCGCCGCTCGCGTCCGTCGAAAAGCGTCAGCTGCCGGACATCGTCGCTCCGCAGCCCGCCGAGCGACACCCATATTTTGCGGACCGGCTGCCGGTCCCAATGCTTCTGAAACAATTGCTTCGCCGCAGCGAACACTTCCCGGGTAATCTGGGTCGGATCGCCGATTTTCATTTGCCGGGCAAAGCCGCTCGGGCGCTCGAAATCGGCCCCTTGCGCGCCGGCATGCACAATATCGCCCATGTAGCCTTTGCTGCGCGCGCGCTGGCAGATCAGGCTGGACAGCTCCAGCAGTATCTATAAAACTTCGAGCATAATTGTATGTGTGCATTAATAAACAGTATAAACCCTTGATTTATCTAGGGTTTATACTGTTTTTTCGTATTTTCTTTATGAGCATTATTGATGTCTTAACACGATAACATGGATATGGTAACATTTTTACTGTCACGATAATCTATGAGCATAATTGTAAGCTGAAATAGATTCGGGGGTTATAAAATGGACCATAGTGGTTCAATCGTGCCTTTCTCAAGAAGAATTGATGAGTTGCGTTTTGGTGTGCAGAGTGTAGGAATTGAGTTGTGGAAAAGGCATCGTGATAGCGAGCCTGTCGTTAACAGGCATGCTGTGATCGTTTTGCAAAATAAAATGAACGGCAGACTATCTGTTCATCCTCTTACGGAATTTATTTTTCATTACTGGAAATACAGAGCTTACAATTCTCAGAGACTACATGCTAATTACCTCTGCGCTTTCTTAAATTACATACTTATTGAAAATCGTATGAAATACAAACTTACTTCTTTAAAAGAACTACGCTTTTCTCATGCCACAGAGTTCTTGAACAATTTGACGAGAAAAGAAAAATCAAGAATGACGGTTAGAAAGGCGGAAAGAACCTTAACTCTATTTTTTGAGTTCTTAGCGAAGAAAAAACTGTTGGAGCATGTTGACGAAAGTGCCTTTAAAAAGAAGATCCTTTACGGCAAATCGAATCAAAAATATACGGTTTCCCCATTCAAAGGGGTCGTTATGCCGAGAAATAGGCAAGGCCATATAGCTCATGATTTACCTGAACGATATATTTTGCCTTTGATCGAGTTGGCTGTGAAGATCGCGAATCCCATTGCTTTGGGGATTTATATGCAGTGCTTTGGTGGAATTAGACAAGGTGAGCTTGTGAACATTCGAAGATCCGATGTAAATTCTATCGGTTCTTTCGGAGAGTTTGGTTTAGTGGTTCGCCTACAAAAAAGAAACTTGAGAACAGATATTAAAGATAGTGCCGGTGCAAGTGGCGTTAAAAAACCAAGAAGACAAATCGTTTTTCCAATTCAAGACTGGCTACAACAGTTGTATCGAAACCACATTGAAAATTATACTCCTGTGGATGGATCTGATGCGTTATTTGTAAATCGGGATGGCAAAGCCATGTCGGGACAAAGTTACAGGGCATACTTCAGTAAATTAAAAAGAGAGTTTTTGAAGCAACTAAGGAATTCTTCAAATCCGGATGATCTGATTTACGCTATCAAATTGAAAGAATATAAATGGTCCACTCATCTAGGCAGAGGCATATTTACAAATCTTTTAGCAGAAGAAGCTGATAACCCATACGATATTGCTTTGCCAAGAGGTGACTCCAATCTTGCATCATCTCTTGTTTATCAAGGAAATACGGAACGAATGAGAAAAAAACTTGAGGACCGCATGCAACATTTATATAAGGATTACTTACCAAATTTAATTAAAAAATGAATTTTTGGAGAATAAGAAACATGTCGTATTTGAATCCAGCCGAAGCTGCAGAAAAATTAGAAATAGGCTATAAAAGCTTACTACGCTTGTTGAAAAGTGGGGTGCTTACCGGCGCAATAAAAGTACATCGTTCGTGGCAAATCCCTCTCAAAGCCATAGAGGAATACAAGGCATCGTTAAACATTCCTGAGGGATATCTAACTATTGCTGAAATAGCCGAACAACTTAATCTTACCGAACTCTGGGTTGGCAGACTAATTAAGAGAGGGACATTTGCTGGAGCAAAGAAACATAGAGGTTCTTGGATAGTGCCTTCCATCTCTGTAGAGGAGTATATTCAGTCTTCCTCCTCCCCTGAAGGATTCCTTTCATTCCGGGAAGCCGCTGAATATTTATCCGTAGGTGAGTCATGGATCAGAAAATTAGTGTTAAGAGAAATTTTATCGGGCGTGGAAGTCATCAATGGCGTCCGTTACATCCGAAAGGAGTGCATTGACGAATATTTAAAATCGATATCGCCGCCAGAAGGATACGTCTCCGCTGCTCAAGCTGCACAAGAACTATCTCTTAGCAAAACAGCCGTTAATTCCTTGGCAAAAGAAGGGGCATTTCCCGGTGCAAAAAAACAAAAAATACCGTATCATCACGCAGGATGGGTTATTCCAGTTGAGTCCTTAAGGGAATATAAGGAGTCTCGTTCCTTTCCGAGCAATTATATTTCTGGAACAGATATTGCTGCGCAGTTAGAGGTTAGCAAAGCCTGGATTACTAAATTAATCCGAACAGGCGTGATACCTAAAGGTATAAAACACAACAACGAGTGGATTGTTCCAACCGATGAGGCGAACAGGTTTATTGAAAGAGAACGAAAAAGACAACAATCGACACCGCTTGAGTTATTTGAATTTCGGTTGGCTGAACTGGATGTACCGGATACTTTACAAAAAACAGTTGCGCTCTACCGTGAATTTGTAACGTTAAAAATCAATAGCAGCCAAGGCAACAGCCATACGATTCACAATCAAGCCTTAGAGTATATCAGCACATTAAAGCGATTATTCCGTTTGCTAAATACTGAAGTATTCTTAATGGATGCGGAACAATTAGAAATTATCTTTCGAAGTGCAGAAATGGGGATTCGGGATAAACGTACTTTCATTTACTTTTTGGAGTTTTGCACTGGCAAAGGGTTATGTTCATACTCGAAAAGTTATGCAGTCACTCCCCTTCCTGTTGAAGAAAGGGAGATGTACAGTCCGGAACAATTTTTAGCTTATTACAATTATGTTCGGGATGTCGACATTCACATTGAGCAGGCCATCCAAAGTAGGGATTATGCTGTAACATGGCTATATGTCTTAATGCATGTCATTGATGCATGGAGACCATCAGACATTGTTAAGATGCCGAATATTGCGCTGGAGGCCTGCAATTTGCAGACTTTTGACCAACTCAGGGAAACGAAAATCACTCAAGAGCAAGCGCAAGCAGTCATTAATCATCTGTATAAACGGGTGGAACGAATGTATATTAGCAAGACCGGTGCTCTGGGGCATTTCCTCGTCAATCAGGATATGATTGTCCCCACTGCTACCGTTCTTGTGATCACGGAAATTCATCGTAGAATTGAAAATGATAAGCAACTAGTCAGACTTGGCCGAAGAAGATTCACCCATTTTGAAAAGAAATCCATTTTCGGTTATTTTTCGATAAGCGTCCGGATCTTGTTGATTTCCAAAGTCGGAAAATGAATAGGACTCTCTTAACTTATTTCTTTTACAGTGTCGTAGAGGGAAAAGGGAATGCCGATATCGCTTACGAACTGTCTCAACGGATTAGAGGACATACCGATAAAAATTCGACTGCAACATACATTCAAGCAGTAAACAAAGATGGTTCTATAGAACGTGTAAGTCTGAATTTGTTTAACCGGGGGCATTTTGGATGGCTATACCATCTTCTTATTCGTCTCTCTATGCCAAACACGCCGCAGCTAGAGTTAGAGCAAAGCACCGTGTTGATCGAACAATTTCGAAATGATTTTAGTCCTTACCAACTGGAACAACTTAGCTATTTCCTAATCCGGCAGCAACAAAGCAAACAATCTTTGGCTTTGCGACTATCCAATCTTACGGAAAAAGACTTGAACACATTGTTATTTAAAATTTATAAGGGTGAGATGCCCGCCAAGTTGCAGCATGTACAATGCTTGACATACCCAAATTGCACTTCCCCAACTGCTATAAGTTGCCTACATTGTGAAAATGCGATACCAAAAGTTTATATCCTGATTTCGATCCAACATGAACTTGAGCGTTTAATTTCATCGATTCAAAATACCAAATATCCCGCTGTACGTGTCAGGGACCGCAAGTTTTTGTTTCAAATTCTGGATCTGTTAAGTCAGGCAGTGCAGCAATTTGGCAGATCCTATGTTCAAACTTTTATTGATCTTAACAATCTAAAGGAAAAGATGATTGCTATTCAAAATTTACTTAGTGAGGAAGTTTAATGGCTAAATTCCACTCGGCATTACACAGAAGAAAAACCATAGAGGAACTAAGTGATCGAACTATCTTGGAAAGTATTGAGCTGATCACCTTTAGTCGAAATGATCTTCACGAATACAAAGAAATGTTTAGAGAATTGCAACAGAAAGGAGTTATTGTTACAGGAGCTTTTGAAGGCGACTTATGGTCCACCCAAGGTGAATCTAGCAAAATTCTTTTCCGCTTTGATTGCGAACTCTATGGCGAGGTCAACTTGGCTTTAAAATGCTATACAGTACAAAAAATATATAATGGCATTAAAGCACAAACCGTTCGGCTAAATGTAGCAAAAATAAAAGAAGCCATACGAATTACCCGGGGTTTCGACCGGATTATTTATCACATTTAGAAGATGCGTTCAACCGTTTCGGGATGCATAAACAGTTTACCATGGCCACCAGTATAAGGGAATTTCTCGCTTATTATAATCACCCATATTCGGATGCGTATAGCGATTTGTGTTCAATTTTTAATACGAAAGTCTCGAATGTACGCGAATTGCCCAATTTTCATGATATCCTGCTTTTCGATCATGCTTTAGATGAATATTTTAATACCTGTACTACTGACGAAGAAAAATTGAAATTTTATCCACTCTTGTTATGGTGGAGAATCACCCGTATCATTCCCATGCGCCCCGTCGAATTTTATTCATTACGCCGGGATTGCACGTTCAAAGATAATGAGGATAGATATTGGATGGTTTTGCCGAGATAAAAGAAGAAATCTACCCTTCCGGGAAAACTCGAGATAACGGATACTGTCCAGATAAATCAAGAAGTCTTTGAATTTATTGAGGATTATAAACAACTTACATCAGCTTACGATTCTGAATCCTACTATTTGATCTCGTATAAGGCATATCGGAAATACGTAAAAATAAAAACGAAGGAAAAAGCGCGAGAAAAGATGGGCGCTTTCCAATTTATCAATATCATTGATCGATTTTACGATGAAATCGTTACTCCGAAGTACGGTGATTTAGAAAGAATAAAGCCTGGCGATACCAGGCACTTTGCCTTTTGCAACATGATGTTGCAAGGGTTTAATATGCTAACTATTGCCCGTATAGGCGGGCATAACCAACTGGAAACCCAATTGCATTATCATAAACATTTGGATCACTTCGCTTCATCTTTCGTCCATCACGCGGCGCAGATGCTTCGAATGAACCGTAAGAAATTAATGCGGTCAAATTGGGATGTTGGCACTCAAGCTATAATTGCTAAAAGTAGAATCTACCGACTTGATGATTTTCAAGAGACATACAAAGTGGAAAACGGCTATTGTACGGATCACCCATCGCGTTGTCAGGTCGGGGATTGCCGCTTTTGCGAATATTATCTTTTCTCGCCAGATGACGAACAAAAGGGATTGGCATGGCTGAAAGATTGTTCTAATTTGCTGGAAACCAGAATTAAGGAACAATTGGAGCTCATTCGATATGTCACAAAATCAATGAATTACGATTGTACAACGTTGACTTATCAGCAAACGGGCCAAGAAAAGCTATCCTCAGCCTGCAATGAACTGAGGAGATTGATGGATCAAAAAGCAATGGTCGATTCTCACCTTCTGGAGGATGAATTGTGAAAAAGGGAGCACCGCCAAAATATACAGATAAGCAATTAAAAGACATCCTATTAAAATATATCTCAAAGAATCCAGGGAAGAAGATTAATCCTTCCATCTTGGAAAGAGAGACCGGGATAAATCGATTTATTTGGACACGAAGAATGTCAGAGCAAATCGCGAAGCTCAACGAGCCAGTGCAGCAGGGGGTTGCAGGAACTGATGGTGCACTTCCCTTACCAAATGTTGTTGAGCTTGTTGAAACATACTGGAACAATAAAACGGGTTTGATTAACGCATTAGCTCACTATAATGAGATGCTCAATGCCTTGCATCAAAAGGCTAAGAAATATGACACAATTCTTCAGGAAAACCAAGACTTAGTTGCTAAATTGTCGTTAAAAGAAGAGCAGATTAAAACGCTCAAGAACGAGATTAAATTACTAAAAAAACAGTATCTCGAAGTAGCGGTCAAAAGCACATATAAGACCTTCCAAGAGGAAGAAGGGCTTGAAAAATCATATCCATAAATAAAAAAACTGAGGATCGAGCCTTAAAAGCGGATATTGTGAAGATGTATCCCGAGTTATTTGATAATTGATGTGAGGCCAGCATATTCTGCCCTCTGCGGTATTCAACAACTTATGATATAATTGATATTGTGACTAAGCGTGGTCACTGGACAAGCGATCCTCGAGACGGCGGTCAAACCTTTATCTCGACGGATCGCTTGTTTTGTTATAACTGGTGGATTGCGCTGTTTGGGATATTCAATACGCTTCACTGTAGACAACGGTCTACTCGAAATATTGATGGTCTACCGTGGTTTTTATGGTTGACCAAAGTTGACCCAGTTGAGGCAGCACAGCGCCGCGTTTCCTTTCGGCGTATAGACTCGATGATTCATGAATCTGAATTATGATGATTCTTTTCGAAAATTTCTCATAGATGGTCGTTTCTCAGAGGAATAGCTGAAGATTAGAGACTGTAGATCTAAGATATTTGATGATAAATGAAATAATAGCCCGGCAATATGCCTTAATAGATACCTGCATCGGGCAATCAGAACAAGTTTTCTTTTCTGCATTCATGTTTTGCCATCACCAAA